>WHTI01000089.1 GCA_009377815.1 Actinomycetota bacterium | reverse complement strand
TTCGTCGCACCGAGCGAGGGCCAGATCTACGACCTCACGATCGACCTGGAGCCGGGCACCTACGGTCTGGTGGATTTCGGGGGAGAGCGCAAACCGAACTTCCTGAAGGGTTTCGCCACGTCCTTCGTCGTGGACGACACGGAGCGCCATCCTGCGAGTGCCCCCGAGGCGGTCGCGACGATCGCTCTCGAGGACTTCGCCATCGACTCACCCGAGGTCCTGACGCCGGGGACCATCCTCGTGCAAAACGTCGGCGCCACCGTCCACGAGCTCAACTTCATGAGATTCGACGAGGGCAAGGGTATCGGCGACTTCGACGCCTACGTCGAGAGTCAGGGACGGGGGCGTCCGCCCGGAGAAGAGGTAACGGGGATCGCCACGACGGAACCTGGAGTGAGCCTCTACGTCGATCTTCCATTCGAGCCCGGCGATTACATCGCCGCCTGCTTCACCGCAGACAAGCACAACCCTCCCCACGTCGCCCTGGGTATGTACGGGGGCTTTTCGGTCCATTGATCCGACGCGAACGATGCAGTAGACGTGAACGATGCAGTAGGGGGCCGGTGAGCCCCCTACTGCCGCGGTCACTTCCGGCGAGTCGTGCACTACGGAGTCATAGATCGGAAGCGTCGCCGCCTTGATAGAAGCGGAGCTCGCCGCCTTCGGAGAGGGCAGCTCCTCGGTCTGAGCTTGGGTTTGTCCACCCCTTCATGGGGTCTGCGCTTCCTCTAGCCTGGCCTGAGCCACGGGCGCATCTCCTTTAGGGGCCAAAAGATACTCGGAAGCCCATCGGATCTTGGATTGCTGCTTATTCCGTGGAGGGTTCAGGCGCAGACGAGCCCGGCTTCGTGAGGGAACGTCGCCAACCGGAACCATGTAGACGGTCCCAAGCTCGTGACAGTAGACCGCGAAGAACTGGACGTCCTGCAGATAGTCGCGGATGGTTCCTCGGACCATGCTTTGGGTCCGAAAGTCGATTACTCCGCCCAGCAAACGGCCCGTCTTGCACTGGACTTGACCAGCCGCCCCTCCTCCTCGTAGGCGAGGTCATATCGACGCTGCTCCCCAAATGGCAGCAATACATGCTTTCCGGCGCAGACCAAAGCAGCCAAGGCGGCAGCTTCGGTCCGCTCACCGATCTCTGATGGAGTCACAGTTTCAGCATATGTAAGAGCTACGACACTTCTCTGGGGCGCGGCAGTTGGCTGGCGAGGATTTACACTGGTGGGGCTTAGGGCCCGTAGCTCACTTGGTAGAGTGCCTCGATGGCATCGAGGAGGTAACCGGTTCGATCCCGGTCGGGTCCACCGAGGCGCTAGTTGGCCGGCGACGAGCCGGTTAATCAATCGCCCACCGAAACATGACAATCGTGAAGCCGTAAGCCACCCGTCCCCCGCGTTCGCCGTGATGGTGAGCCGAGCGTGGAGTGGCGGCGCTCTACCAAGTGAGCTACGGGCCCTCGGGAAGGCAGATGCTACATCTTCGAGGTGGCCCCTCAGGATGTGGAGGCCGGCGGCGTGCCCGAACTTCCGGAGCCTCCGCCGCCTCGCCTGCGCCGGCGTCGACGTTTGCGGCGGGGTGCATCCGCGTTGCCCTCCGAACCCGAGCCTGCCCCCATCCGTGGAGCAGCCGATGCCTTCTCGCGCTGGACGCCGCTGACGGTGACGATCGCCGGCTGCTTCGGGGACCGGGGTCGGTTGCCACCGCCGTTGCGTTCCTCGGCGACCTTGATCGTGATCCGGTACTCCTGCGGGTACTGCGGCACGCCCCAGACGCTCTGGAGCTCGCCGATGATCTCGTCGAGATCCTGGCCGTCCGGATCGGTCGTCAGCTGTTCGAGCTTCGGCCGGTAGGACGCCATCAGTTGTTCGAAGGTGACCCTTTCGGGGCGCGCCCCACCCGGTCCCCGACGACGACGTCGCTTCTTACGCCGTCCACCTCCCGCGCCACCGGAACCAGAGGCTTGAGCTTGCTGCCCCTGCTGATCGGCACCGCGGTTCTCGTTCGAAGCACCGCCGGAGCCCGATCCTCCGCGACGACGTCTACGTCGCCTCCGCGGCTGTTGGCTCATCCTCTTCCTCCGTTTGAGTTCTGAACTCGATGACCTCTGCGTCCGACCACAGTCTTTCGAGGTCGTAGTAATCGCGGTCCTCCTGATGGAACACGTGGACGACGAAGTCCACGTAGTCCAGCAGCACCCAGCGACCTTCACGTTCTCCCTCACGCCGGTAGGCCTTGAGGTCCCGGTCCTTGAGGAGGCGTCGCTCGACCTCCTCGGCGATCGTCTTGACCTGTCGTTCGGTATTGCCGTTGCAGATCAGGAAGTAGTCGGTGATTACCAGTTGCTGGGAAACGTCCAGGATGGCGATTCGACCGGCCTTCTTATCCGCTGCTGCGGCCGCAGCCTCGAGTACTATCTCGGGTGCCTTTGTGCCGTTCTTGCTTAGCTTCAATGAGGTCGCGTGGAGTCCTTTCGGGGCTCGTCCTTGCCGTTACTTAGCCACCAACGATACCCCGGGGGCGAGTTTGGATACGTAAATATCCCCGCGAAGGGTCATTTCCCGAGATAGAGGCTCCGGGCCGCGATGTAGGCCGCCACCGGCGCCGGGACGTGGGGACCCAGGTCCTCGCCCCTCCGGAGGCGCTCCCTGAGGGCGGTGGAGGACACGTCGAGCCCCTCGACATCGAGACGGTGGATCTCGGGCCACGCCTCGCCCCCGCCGAGCCCGGCGAGATCGCTCCCGGGCCGGGCGACCGCCACGATGTCGGTGAGGGCGGCCAGGCGATCGAGGCCGACCCAGGTACCCAGGTTGAGGGCGGCATCGGCTCCCAGGATGAAGTAGAACCGGGCGTCATCGCCGTAGAACCTCCGCAACTCCTCGAGGGTGTCCACCGTGTAGGTGAGGCCCGATCGATCGAGCTCGATCCGCGACATCGCCAGCAAAGGATCGGTCGAGGTGGCCAGGACAACCATCATGAAGCGATCCTCCGGATCGGAGTAGTCGTCCTTCTGCCACGGTTGGCCGGTGGGTACGAACAGGACGCGCTCGAGCGAGAACGCGGCCGCCGACTCCCTTGCCGCCATCAGATGTCCCTCGTGCGGCGGGTCGAAGGTCCCGCCGAGGATGCCGATCCGGCGTTCCGATCGGCTCACTCCCGGATCTGGCCCTCGCCCCACACGACGTAGCGTTCCGAGGTCAGGGCGTGAAGCCCCATCGGTCCCCTGGCGTGCAGCTTCTGGGTTGAGATCCCGATCTCCGCGCCGTAGCCGAACTCTCCCCCGTCGGAGAAACGGGTCGATGCGTTGACGAATACCGAACCGGAATCGACCTCGGACGTGAACCTGCGGGCGGCCGCGAGGTCGCCGGTCACGATCGCCTCCGCGTTCGAAGTGCCGTAGCGGTTGACGTGTGAGACCGCCTCATCGAACGAGTCGACCACCTTCACCGCCAGGACGAGGTCGAGATACTCGGTCCCCCAATCGTCTTCGGTTGCATCGACGGCGTCCGGCCAGAGGGCCTTCACGCGCTCATCGCCCCGGATCTCGACGCCCTTCTCCGCGAGCCGGTCGAGCGCACCGCCGAGCCACTTGCCGGCGATCTCGTTGTGCACGACGAGAGTCTCGGCCGCGTTGCAGACGCTGGGGCGCTGGGTCTTGGCGTTGAGGATGATATCGGTCGCCATCTGAGGATCTGCACTCGCGTCGACATAGACATGGCAGTTGCCGTCGCCGTCGATGATGAACGGTACGGTCGCGTTGTCTTCGATGCTCTTGATCAACTCCTTGCCCCCGCGCGGGACGAGGAGATCGACGAGTCCTTTCGCCTGCATCAACTCCAGCGCCGATTCGCGCGAGGTTCCGGGCACGAGTTGGATCGCATCGGCCGGCACGCCCTCGGCGGTCGCAGCTTCCTGCAGGACCTTAACGATCGCCTGGTTCGAAGCCGTCGCGGTCGACGACCCGCGCAGCAGTGCCGCGTTGCCCGATTTCAGACAGAGTCCGGCGACGTCGGCGGTCACGTTGGGACGCGCCTCGTAGATCACGGCGACCACACCCAAGGGGGCCCGGACGCGCTCGACCAACAGACCGTTGGGACGCTTCCATCCTTCGACCACTTGGCCGACCGGGTCGTCCTGATCGGCAACGATCCGCAAGCCCGCGGACATGCCGGCGATCCGGGAGTCGGTCAGGGTCAAACGGTCGATAAGGGTCTGGGACGTGCCGTCGGCCCTGGCGCGCTCGACGTCCTCGGCGTTCCGTTCGATCAGCCCGGCAGCTCGGTCCTCGAGGGCGGCGGCCATCGCCCGCAGGGCTCGGTTCTTGGTCTCGCCGGTCAGCCTCGCGACGGCGGGAGCCAGGTCCGCGGCTCGATTACAGACGTCCAGAACATCGCTCATGGCTTCTACCTCCGGCTCCCAGGATACTCACGCATCATCGGAGCAGGATGACGAGTTGGTCGCGGTGGACGACCTCGCGCTGCGCCGGCTCCGTCGACCGGCGCCCCTTAGCCGCCTCGAGCTCCGATGACGAGTAGCGGCTCAATCCCCGGGCGAACACCAGGCCGTCGGCGGTGGCGATGTCGACGACCGAGCCCTCGCTGAAGGTCCCCGTAGCTCCAGTTACGCCGATCGCCAGGAGGCTTCGGTGATCGTCGACGACGGCAGAGCGTGCCCCGTCGTCGACCGTGACGGTTCCCTGCGGAGGCTGTCCGAAGGCGATCCACAAACGGCGCGCGCTGAGACGCGTGGGATGGGGGTGGAAGAACGTCCCGATCTCCTCGCCCGCAATCGAGCGACCGACCACCCCGGGGGCCGAGGCATCACCCACGATCACGCCGACACCGGAGAAGGTCGCGACCCAAGCGGCGGCGATCTTGGAAGCCATCCCTCCGGAAGAGAACTCCGAGCCCCGGCCCCCGGCGGCGCGCTCCAGCTCCGGGGTGATGCGGTCCACCTCGCTGAGGAGAGGCGCATCGGGGTTAGTGCGGGGGTCCTCGGCGTGGAAGCCCTGCGCATCGGTGAGTAACAGGAGGAGCTTGGCGCTGGTCAGGTTCCCCACGAGCGCGGCCAGGCGGTCGTTGTCACCGAAGCGGATCTCGTCGACCGCGACCGTGTCGTTCTCGTTCACGATCGGGATCGCACCGAGTGCGAGGAGCCGGTTGAGCGTGTTGCGCGCATTGAGGTACTGCTGGCGCTGCATGAAGTCGTAGCGGGTCAGGAGGATCTGAGCCGAGACTAGGCCACGACTCGCGAGCTTTCGTGCGTAGATCTCGAACAGAAGGCCCTGTCCGACGGCCGCTGCCGCCTGCAGCGACGGGATATCGGCCGGACGGTTCTTCATCCGAAGGGGGCCGACCCCGGCTGCGATGGCACCGGAGGAAACAAGCACGACCTCGATGCCGGTGGCCCGGGCGGCCGCAACCTCGTCACAGAGGTCGTCGAATCTCGCCTCGTCGACCTGACCGATCGGGCCGACGAGAGAAGTCGTTCCGATCTTCACGACCAGCCGGTCGCCGGGGGCCAGTACCGGTCTCATTGTTCTTCCGGCTGGAAGTCGAAGTTCACCTCTCCGATGCGTACCTCGTCCCCCTCGACGGCACCGGCTTCTTCGAGCATGCGCTCGACGCCCATCGCCACCAACCGCCGTTGCAGGCGCTCGATGGCTTCTTCGTTCTCGAAATCGGTAACCGCTATGGCTCGCTCGGCGCGCTTACCTCGCACGCGCCAGGCGTCGCCCTCGCGCGCGACGCGGACCGGATCCTCCTTGACGACGTGCCGGACGTATCCGACCGCGGGAGGAGCATCGGCCCGGGCCTTGTCCACGAGCGTGGCGACGGTCTCGACGAACGAGTCGACGCCCGCGCCGCTGACCGCCGAGATCGGATGGGCATCGGGGTGGCGTTTCAGGACATCATCCAGCCGACCGGGATCGACATCGGTCTTGCTCGCGAGGATCAGCGACGGTCGTTCGCCGAGTTCGGGGTCGAATGCGATCAGTTCCCGCCTCAGGATGTCGACGTCGTCGAGCGGGTCACGGTCCTCTGCCGCGAGATCGACGAGGAACACGAGCACCGCCGCACGGCGAACGTGACGCAAGAAACGGTCTCCGAGTCCCTTGCCTGTGCTGGCCCCCTCGACCAGCCCGGGGATGTCGGCAACGACGAAGGACTTCTCCTTGTGCTTGACCACGCCGAGGTTGGGCACCAGCGTCGTGAATGGATAGGAGGCGATCTTCGGCTTCGCGGCCGAGATGCGCGACACCAAGGTCGACTTCCCGGCATTCGGGAACCCCACCAGGCCGACATCGGCGAGGAGCCGGAGTTCGAGGCGAAGGGTGCGCTCGTCACCGGGCTCGCCCTTCTGCGCGAAGGCGGGGGCCTGTCGCGTGGAGGTGGCGAAGTGAACGTTGCCCTTGCCACCACGACCTCCCTGAGCGGCGATCATCTCGTCGCCTTCGCCCGCGAGGTCCGCGATCAGGACGTCGTCGTCGTAGACGACGGTGCCGGGGGGCACGAGCACGATGCGGTCCTTGCCTCGGGCACCGTAGCGACGAGACCGTTCGCCATTGACGCCTCGCCCTGCCTTGATGTGCGGATGGTCACGAAGATCGAGAAGGGTGCCGACCGAGCGATCGGCGCGCAGGATCACGCTCCCGCCGTCTCCCCCGTCACCCCCGTCCGGACCGCCCTTGGGCTTGTAGGGCTCGTGATGGAAGGACGCGGACCCGTTACCGCCGTCTCCGGCGATCACTTTGATCTTCGCCTCGTCGACGAACGCCAATCTGCCTCCTAAATGAAAACGGGGGCCAACGCGGGCCCCCGTTTTGAACGTTGCGGTTGGGTGCTACTCGGCGTCGTTGAGGACGCTGATCACCTTGCGGCCACGGCGGTTGTGGAACGTGACCACGCCCGGGGACACCGCATAGAGCGTGTCGTCGCCGCCACGCTTGACGTTCAAGCCCGGGTGCCATCTCGTGCCGCGCTGGCGGACGATGATCTGGCCGGCGCCGATCTCCTGGCCGCCGAAGACCTTGATGCCGAGCCTCTGTGCCGCAGAATCCCGACCGTTGCGGGACGAAGCGGCTCCTTTTTTGTGAGCCATCTACTTCTCCTCTTCCGACTTGGCCGAAGCCGGGGCCTTGGCCTTGCTAGCTGCCAGCTTGATATCGGAGATCTCGATCGAACTGTAACGCTGCCGGTGTCCGGTGTGGCGGCGGTAGCCCGACTTGTTCTTGTACTTGTAGATGTGGAGCTTCTCGCCCTGGGTCTCGCCGAGGACCTTGGCGGTCACCTTAGCGCCCTTGAGGGCCGAAGCACCGGCGGTCGTCTTGCCCTTGTCGTCCACGACCATGAGCGGCACAAAGTCGACGGTCTTTTTGCCGTCCTTCAGGAGCTCTACCTCTATGACATCGCCCTTGGCGACCTTGTGCTGCTTACCGCCCGCGCGGATGACTGCGTACATCGAACCTCTCAGGAGATTGGAAGACGAACCGGCTCCAGAGGATACCAAACCCCGGCCCAGCCGGTCCCCCACCCCCCAAAAACGACCCCATTACCCGTTCTGTTCAGTTCTGAGCTTGCTTCCCGGACCCGTCACACGTTCAAAACGGGAAATGGGCTCGGGGGTTAGTCGATGTCGTGGGCGACGATGCCCCGGCCCTCACAGGTCGGGCAGGCGTCCGAGAAGGTCTCCACGATGCCGGCCGAGACGTTCTTGCGGGTCATCTGGACCAGGCCCAGGGGCGTGATGTCGAAGACCTGGGTCCGGGTGCGGTCCCGGTCGAGTTCCCGACGGAACAGCTTGATGACCTCGTCCCGGTTAGAGGAATCCTCCATGTCGATGAAGTCGATAACGATGATCCCGCCGATGTCCCTGAGCCGGAGCTGGCGGGCGACCTCGATAAGCGCTTCCTTGTTGTTGCGGAAGACGGTCTCCTCGAGGTTCGTCTTCCCGACGAACTTGCCGGTGTTGACGTCGACCACGGTCATGGCCTCGGTCCGGTCGAACACGAGGTGACCGCCCGAAGGGAGCCACACCTTGCGGTCGAGGGACTTCTTGATCTGCTCGAGGATGCGGAACTCCTCAAAGATCGGGAGGTCGCCCTCGTAGAGCTCGAGGCGATGATCGAGGTCGGGGGTCGTCTGGCGCACGTAATCGCGCAGGGTCGACTCGATCACGGCGTCGTCGACGATGCACTTGGCTATCTCGCGGTTGAAGAGGTCTCGGATGACGCGGAGTTCGAGTTCGGGCTCCTCGTAGACGAGGGCCGGAGCCTTCGCCTTTGCCGCCTTGGCCTCGATCTCGCCCCACAACTCCAGAAGTCGCTCCAGGTCGCGTTCGATGTCGTCACGCCCCGCCCCCTCAGCCGCTGTCCGGACGATGAGTCCGTGGCCCTGAGGGCGGATCTCCTGAGCGATGTCGCGCAGTCGCTGCCGCTCACCGTCGGGAAGACGGCGCGAGACGCCGAGCGATTCGGCGCGCGGCACCAACACCAGGTGACGACCGGCGAGCGATACCAGCGCGGTCAGACGCGCTCCCTTGGCGCGCATGGGATCCTTGGTGACCTGCACGAGGATCGACTGGCCCGACTTGAGGACGGTCTCGATCCGCGGAACCTCATCGCCCTCGTCACCCGCGATGCCAACCTCGCCCGCGTAGAGGACTCCGTTGCGGCTCTCGCCGATATCGACGAACGAGGCTTCCATCCCGGGGAGCACGTTCTGCACCCGACCGACGTAGACGTTGCCGGCGATCGAACGATCCTCCTCGCGAGCGACGTAGAACTCGACGGACTTGTTCTCCTCGAGGACCGCGATCTGCGTTCCTCCCGGCTCCGCATGGACCAGCATCACGCGGTCGACCGCCTGGGGTCTCGGCCTCTGCTGGCGACGGCGCGGGGGCCGGCGACCCCGTCTTGATCCACCGCTACTCGCGGAGCCGTCTCCGTCGTTGCTCGCCACCGGCTCGGTGACTTCCTCGGAGTCGGTCGACGGCGCTTGCGGCGTCCGCGCCGCAGACGACCCGCTCGAGGAGCGGGAGCGCGAGCGTCGACGGCGTCGAGCCGGTGATTTCTTCGGTTCGGGTGAGTCGGCGGGAGAAGCGATCTCGGCTATATCCGAGGCTTTCTCACGCTTACGAGGTGCGCCCTCAGTCATGGCCGCCTCCATACATGTTCATTCATCTCAGATCCGATCTATCAAGCCCGCAAGAACCGTCGCATGTGGATATTCAGGAGCAAGCCGACCGCCACGAAATTGGCGAGCATCGCCGAGCCACCGAACGACAGGAACGGGAGCGGGACACCGGTGATGGGCATGATGCCCATCGTCATACCTATGTTCAGAAACACCTGGAACGCCCACATCGCCGCGATACCGCCGGCGACCAAGGTTCCAAACAGATCTCGGGACATCGTTGCGATACGAAGCGCCCTCCATATCAACAACGCGAACAACAGCAGCAGTGCTGCAGAACCAAAGAAACCGAGTTGCTCACCGACCGCGGTGAAGATGAAGTCGGTGTGCTGCTCGGGAACGAAATCAAGAGTGGTCTGGGTATCGGGGCTCCGGAAGCCTTTGCCGCGCACACCTCCGGAACCGATCGCGATCAACGATTGGGCCTGGTTGTAGCCCTCGGACCGCACATCCGGCGTGGCATCGAGGAAGGACGTCAGGCGGGTGATCTGGTAGTCCTCGATCACGTCGAACTGGAACACGACGACGATGGCAACAAGTCCAACCGCGAAGAGAGCGGCGAAGTGCAGCAGCTTCGCTCCGCCCAGCACCAAGAGTGCCAGCGTAAGGACGACGAACACCATCATCGTCCCGAGGTCCGGCTGCACGAAAATCAGGAAACTCGGAATCCCCGCGATGGCGAGCGCCCCGGCAACATCCGAGGCACCGAGATCGGTCTTTCGTTCGGCAAGGAAGGCAGCGACCGCCAGGATTACGATCACCTTGGCAATCTCGGCTGGCTGCAGGTCGTAAACGCCGAGGTCGAACCACCCCTTGGTCCCGTTCCGCTCTTCTCCCACGATCAGCACGGCGATCAGCGTGATGACTGTCGCCCCGTAGATGATCGGGGTGAACGACCGGATATGCCGGTAGTCGAAGAAACTCACCGCGAGCAGCAAGAAGAACCCGATCGTGACGTAGAAGAGTTGCCGGTTGAGGAACGCCGAGGGATCGAGCCCGGCGCTCTCCTGTTTCCCGGCGGTCGCCGAGTACACCATCAGGGCGCCGTAGGCCACGAGCGTGAAGGTGATTATCAGAAGCGTCGGATCGAGGTGGCGTAGCGGGGCCTTCTTGGCCATCCGCGCGGCTACCGGCTCGCCGCCGATCCGGTCGACCCCTTCTCCGAAGATCCCCTGCATGCCCATCAGTCCGAGATATCCGATCCGAGAGTGACGATCGTCTCCTGGTCGAGGTTGTAGATGCCCTCATAGATCTGCCGGGCGACCGGGGCGGCGCTCTCGCCACCGTGACCCGCCTGGTAGAGACACACCGCGATCACGTACTCGGGATTGTCGGCCGGAGCGTAAGACACGAACCAGGCGAAGTTGCGGTCCGAGGTCGAGTCGCCGATCTGCGCGGTTCCGGTCTTGCCGGC
>WHTI01000099.1 GCA_009377815.1 Actinomycetota bacterium | reverse complement strand
GCCCCCGTTCGCGCGGAACCAATCGATCTGCTCGGCCATCAGGAACAAGGTCGCGAGCGCGGGAGTGTTGTAGGTCTGGTCCTTGCGCGAGTTGTCGAGCGCAATCTTGAGATCGAGCGACGCGGGGATCCAGCGATCGCTAGCCGCGATCCCCTCGATCCGCTCGATGGCAGTAGGCGAGCAGATGGCGATCCACAGACCACCGTCGGACGCGAAGCACTTCTGGGGCGCGAAGTAATAGACGTCGAACTCGTCCACGTCGACGAGCACTCCCCCGGCGGCCGAGGTGGCATCGACCGCAACGAACGCATGCGGAGCGGGTCTCACGACCGGCATCATCACCCCGGTCGAAGTCTCGTTATGCGCCGTCGCGTAAAGATCGACTCCGTCGTGCGCGTGGAGGACCGGGTGCGACCCGGGCTCGGCCGAAACGACCGCGGGAGCGTCGAGGTGCGGAGCCTCTGCAGCGGCCGCGCACTTGGAGGAGAACTCACCGAACACCGCGTGGCAGCTCTTGCGTTCGATCAAGCCGAACGCCATCGCATCCCAGAAAGCGGTCGCGCCGCCGACCCCGAGCAGCACCTCGTGACCGTCAGGAAGGTCGTAGAGATCGGTGAACCCTTCCTTCACCCGCGCCACCACCGAGCGCACGCCCGCTTGACGGTGGCTGGTGCCGAGGTAGTCGTGGGAGGCCTTGGCCAGGGCGGCCACGGCTTCGTCCCTGATCTTGGCCGGCCCAGAGCCGAAGCGGCCGTCGCCGGGCCTCAGGTCGGCGGGGATCTCGATCTGCGTCACTCGTTCTCCTGTGTCTCGTGGGTGACAAGGGTGGGTCGGTCCATTCTCGTATCATCCTTCACAGAAGGACCACCGACGGAAAGCAGGTGAGGGTCATCTCGGAACGCAGGATCTCCCGCAGGGTTGCCGAGATCAACGAATCCCCGACGCTGATGATCGATGCCAAGGCCAAGGCGCTGAAGGCGGCGGGCGAGAACGTGATCGGTTTCGGCGCGGGCGAACCCGACTTCCCCACCCCCGAACACATCGTCAACGCGGCACTCGAGGCCTGCCGTCACGAGCCCTATCACCACTACACGCCGGGCCCGGGCCTGCCCGCACTCCGAGCGGCGATCGCGGACAAGACATTGCGGGACTCGGGACTCGAGGTTCAGCCCTCGCAGGTGATCGTCACCAACGGTGGCAAGCACGCCCTGTTCGAGACCTTCCTGGCGATCGTCGACGAGGGTGACGAGGTCCTCCTCCCGGCCCCCTATTGGGTGAGCTACCCGGAGATGATCCGATTCGCCGGCGGAACCGCGATCGAACTGCCGACCACCGAGGCCACCGGCTTCCGGGTCACGATCGAGCAACTCGAAGCGGCCGTCACCGACAAGACCAAGGCGATGGTGTTCGTGTCGCCGTCGAACCCGACCGGGTCGGTCTACACGCCGGCCGAGGTCAAGGCGATCGGCGAATGGGCCGCGGAGCGAGACATCTGGGTCGTTACCGACGAGATCTACGAGCACCTCGTCTACGGCGATGCCGAGTTCTCGTCGATCCCGGTTCAGGTCCCAGAGGTCCGCGACCGCTGCGTGGTCGTGAACGGGGTCGCCAAGACCTACGCGATGACCGGGTGGCGCGTTGGATGGTTGATCGCTCCAACCGACGTCGCGTCGGCCGTCACATCACTGCAGTCACAGGCGACCTCGAACGTATCGAACGTCGCTCAAGCGGCTGCGCTCGCGGCGGTTACCGGCGACCTCGAAGCGGTCGAGATGATGGGCAGGGCGTTCGACCGGCGCCGCATGACGATGACGAAGCTGCTCAACGAGATCGACGGCATCGTCTGCTACGAACCGGAGGGTGCGTTCTATTGCTTCCCGTCGATCAAGGGCCTCTATGGCCGGACGATCGGAGGTCGCGAGATCGACTCCGCCGACACGTTCGCCGAGGTGGTCCTCGACGAGGTCAAGGTCGCGCTCGTCCCCGGCGAGGGATTCGGTGCTCCCGGCTATGTACGCCTCAGTTACGCCTTGGGCGACGATGACCTCGTGGAAGGCATCACCCGCATGGCCGACCTGCTCTCGTAGCGGCTACGGGATCACCTGGTCGCGCGATAGATCGTTCGCCGTCGCAGCTCCCATGAGGTGCAGGGCGTTGGCGGTCTCCTCCCGCAGGATCTCGATGCAGCGCGCCACCCCCGCCTCGCCCGCAACCGCCAGTGCGTAGAGATAAGGACGGCCCACGAAGACCGCGCGTGCCCCCAGAGCGAGGGCAGTGACGACGTCCACGCCCCGGCGCACTCCCCCGTCGAGATAGACCTCGCACGAATCCCCGGCCGCCTCGACCACTTCCTCGAGCGCGTCAAGCGCCGCGATCGAGCGATCGAGCTGCCGGCCTCCATGGTTCGAGACCATGATCCCGTCGACCCCGTGTTCGACCGCGATACGGGCGTCCTCCGCGGTGAGGATCCCCTTCAGGACGACCGGCATCGAAGTCGCCGCTCGGATCCGATCGATGTCCTCCCAGCTCAGACCCTGGTCGGTCTCGTGCATGACGACATCGGCCAGCTCACCATGGAGATCGGGGTTCATATTCGCGAAGAACTCGGATGGGATCTCGACGTGGCTGCGGAGCTCGCGATCCCGGTACCCCACCACCGGTAGATCCACGGTGACGGCTACCGCCTGGTAACCGGCAGCCTCGGCGCGCGCGACCAAGGACTCGGTGACGCTCCGCTCGTAAGACGCGTAGAGCTGGAACCACGGCCGATCAGCGGCCTCGCCGACATGCTCGATCGTTCGCGTCGAGAAGGTGGAGCAGCAATGCACGATCCCTGCGGCGGCGGCCGCTCTTGTGACCGCAACCTCACCCTCGTCGTGCGCCATCCGGTTGAAGCCGGTCGGCGCCAAAGCGACCGGGAACGAGACCTCGCGACCCAGCATCGTGGTCCTCAGATCGACCTCGGGGAAACCCCTGAGGACCCGGGGGCGCAGACGGCGGCGGGTGAACGCAGCGATGTTGTCGGCGATCGTCAGCTCGCCACCGGCTCCTCCCGAGACGTAGGCGAATGCCTTCGGATCCAACGCCTCCCGGGCGGGCTCGACGAAGTCATCGACGATCAGGAAATCCGCAAGGTCGGCCTCATCTCTGGTAGTCATGACACTGAGGTTAATCGCGGTTACCGGCGGTCTGAGGTAGACATGGGCTCATGTCCTTGACCCCCTCACGGCATACCCTTCATTTCGGACGCCGTCGCCGCCGCCATCCTTTGAGGATCGTTGCCGGAGTCCTGGTGGTCGCCCTGCTTGCGGCGGGTGGCTTCATCCTGTTCCGGGACGACGGCCCGAAGGGGCAGGAGACGCGGATCGATCCGGTCGACCCCTGCACGGTTCCCAGGGACGTCCTCGAGAAGGTGTGGCGCGGCTACGTGCCGGGCCGTTCCGGTGACGTCCTGGCGATCGAGCAGCTGCCGAACCAGTTCGGAACCCGTCATTCGACCCCGTGGCCCTACACGCAGGACATCCCGCTGGTCTTCTGGGGGCCGGGATACATCAAGAAGGGCTTCGTATCCGACGACCCGGTGACCCTCGCCGACGTGTCCCCGACCTTCGCCGATCTTCTCCAGTTCGATGAGTACCCGGTGGAGAAGCGTGACGGGATCGCCCTCAGCGACGCGTTGCTGGAGCCCGAGAAACGCGGCACCCCGCCCAAGTTGATCTTCACGGTCGTGTGGGACGGAGGCGGGATCAACGTTCTCCGGCAGTGGCCCGACGACTGGCCGTTCCTCAAGAAGCTGATGAAGGAGGGAGCCAACTTCACGGACGCGACCGTCGGATCGTCGCCCTCGATCACGCCGGCAACCCACTCGACCCTCGGCACGGGAACGTTCCCCGATAAGCACGGGCTCACCGACATCAAGATGCGGATCAAAGGCAAGATCGTTGACGCCTTCGCCGGTTCCAACCCCAGCCACTTCAAGCTCCCGACGCTCGGTGACCTCTGGGATCTAGCGAACGACAACGTGCCCGTGGTTGGGATGATGGCGCGCGACTCCTGGCACCTCGGCATGCTCGGGCACGGCGCCTTCCTCGAGGACGCCGACAAGGACGTCGCGGTCATGGACCAGCTCAGCAAGGGACTCGACTTCCGGACGAACCCCGAGTTCTACCGCCTGCCCAACTACCTGAGCCAGGACGGTTTACAGGAAGCCGCCGACGCGCTCGACCAAAAGGACGGCGAGGCGGACGGTCAGTGGCTCGGCAACCAGATCATCCCGCTCGACGGGCGCATCCGGTACTCGCCGGCGTGGAACGTGTACCAGATGGAGCAGCTGGAACTCCTGATCGAGAACGAGGAACTCGGCGTCGACGACGTGCCAGACCTCTTCTACGTCAACTACAAGAGCACCGATCTTGCCGGACACGAGTGGAACATGCTCGAGGCGGAGGTTCGGCAGGACCTGGCCGCGCAGGACCTGGCGCTCAAGCAGCTCGTAAAGGTGCTCAACCGCGAGGTTGGTCGCAACAACTACGTGCTGTCGCTCACCGCGGATCACGGTATGACCCCACTTCCGGAGTCCACCGGGGGATGGTCGATCGATCAGAGCGAACTCGCCAAGGACCTCGAGGCGCGGTTCGACAAGGAAACCCCCGACGTCCCGATCGTCATGTCGAACCGGGGTTACCAGTACATGCTCAGCAAGAAGGAGCTGAAGCGCAACGGGATCACGGTGGAGGACGTCGTCGAATGGATGAAGTCCTATTCGATCGGCGACAACGCCAAGAACGACGATCTCGGTGACTTCGCCGACAAGGCCGACGAGCGCATCTTCCTCACCGTGCTAACACCGCGGCAGTTGGAAGCGAGCCTGTCCTGCAACGACGAGTCCTGACTGCTAGGAGCCCGCGGCGCGGACCAAGCTCTGTAGCACCCGCAGGTCGCGACGAAAGATGCGCGACATCAGCGGCTTGAACAGCGTGAGCCCGATAGTCCCGAGGATGCCGAGCGGAGGCTTAAGTGTTTCGCGCCAGAAGAGGTGGGTCGTCTCCCCCACAGGCGTGATGAAGATCTCGCCTTCTCCCGACACCCAGCCGAGATGCTCGATCCCAAGCACCTTCTCGACCTCCCAGCGCGAGACACGCACCCGGTCGCGCGTGGTGATGCCGCCGATCGTTATCGATGCCTCGGCCTCGACACCGATCCCCTCGCGTTGCTCGGTGAGGACGACGAAGTCGCTCGCTTCGAGCATCCAGTCGTCCTGGTGCTCCCAGTCGGTGATGAGGCGCCAGACGACCTCGGGAGGACCGGGCATCGTCGCGGCCATATCCAGCACCACCGGCCATCCGGTCCGGAGGACGTCGAGGAACGACCGGCTCACGAGAGTTTGCGGCGGAGGAGCTCGTTGACCATCTGGGGGTTGGCCTTGCCCTTCGACTTCTTCATGACCTGACCGACGAGGAACCCGATCGTGCCGAGGTTCCCGGAGCGCACCTTGCCGGCGGCATCGGCGTTCTCGGCGATGACCTCATCGACGACGGCTTCGATGGCTCCGGCGTCGGAGACCTGCTCGAGGCCCTTCTCGGCGACCACCTTCTCGGGATCGTTGCCGGTCTCGAACATCCCGCCGAGGACGAGCTTCGCCTGCTTGCCGGAGATCTTCCCGGAGTCGATCAGGGTGACGAGGTTCGCAAGTTGGCTCGGGGCTATCTTCGACTCCCACAGTTCGAGGCCGGCCTCGTTCAAGAGGCCGAAGAGGTCGGCGATGATCCAGTTCACGACCTTCTTGGCGTCGCCGGGATAGGCCGCCGCCGCGGCCTCGAACCACTGCGCCGCCTTGAACGATGACGTCAGGACCTCGACGTCCTTGGCCCCGAGTCCGTACTCCTCGGCGAAGCGCGCCCGGCGCGCGGCCGGACGCTCGGGCAGCGACTCCCTGATCGACCCGACCCACGTCTCGGCGGGCTCGAACGGGACCATGTCGGGCTCGGGGAAGTAGCGGTAGTCGAACGCGTACTCCTTGGTTCGCATCGACGACGTCACACCGGTCTTCTCGTCGAAGTGTCTGGTCTCCTGGACGAGCATCTCGCCGGCGTCGAGCGCCTTGCGCTGGCGCTCCTCCTCGTACTCGAGTGCACGGACGACGGAACGGATCGAGTTCATGTTCTTGACCTCGACCTTGGCGCCGAACTCCTTGGCGCCCTTCAATCGAACGGAGACGTTGGCGTCGACGCGCATCGAGCCCTCCTCCATGCGGACGTCCGAGACACCGAGGGCCTCGATCGTGGCGCGGAGGTCGGTGACGAACGCACGCGCCTCGTCGGCGGACCGGATGTCGGGCTCGCTCACGATCTCGACCAGTGGCGTCCCGGCACGGTTGAAGTCCTCGAGCGAGTAGTCGCTGTCGGCGATCCGGCCCCCGCCACCGATGTGGATCGACTTCCCGGTGTCCTCCTCGAGGTGGACACGCGTGATGCCTACCTTGTGAGTGCCCCAGTCGCCCGAGATCTCCACCGCACCCTCGTGGCAGAGGGGTGAGTCGTACTGCGAGATCTGATAGTTCTTCGGCATGTCCGGATAGAAGTAGTTCTTGCGGTGGAACAGCGAGTGCTCGGCGATCTTGCAGCCGAGGGCGAGTCCGATCTTCATCGTGAACTCGATCGCCTTCTCGTTCGGCACCGGAAGTGAGCCGGGCATGCCGAGGCACACCGGACAGGTCCGGGTGTTGGGATCGCCGCCGAACGACACCCGACAGCCGCAGAACATCTTCGACGCGGTCGACAGCTCGACGTGGATCTCGAGCCCAACCGTTGTCTCGTACAGGTCTTGAACCTGAGTCATATGGATGCCCTCCCTTCGGGGGAGGTGGCGAAGCCGAGGTCTTGTTCGAACGCGTAGGCGGCCTTGAACATCGTCGGCTCGTCGAGCGACTTGGCGATCAACTGCAAACCGACCGGGAGTCCGTCATCGGGAGCGAGTCCCGCCGGGACGCTGATGCCGGCGTTCCCGGCGAGGTTGACCGGCACCGTGAAGATGTCGGACAGGTACATCGCCAGCGGGTCGTCGGTGCGTTCCCCGATCTTGAAAGCGGTGGTGGGAGACGACGGGGTTGCGATCAGGTCGACCTTCTCGTACGCCTTCGCGAGATCCTGTGTGATCAGGGTGCGGACCTTCTGTGCCTTGCCGTAATAAGCGTCGTAGTAACCGGCCGACAGTGCATAGGTACCGAGCATGATCCTCCGCTTCACCTCGGCCCCGAACCCCTCGGAGCGCGTGCGGGAAGTCATCTTGATGATGTCGTCGGCCTCGACGCGGGCGCCATACCGAACGCCGTCGAAGCGAGCGAGGTTGGAGGAGCACTCCGCTGGGGCGACGAGGTAGTAAGCGGGGATCCCGTGCTGAAACGACGGAAGCGAGACCTCCACCAAGGTCGCCCCGAGCTTCTCGAGACGCGCGTAAGCCTCATCGGTGACCGCACGCACCCCATCAGAGCCCCCCCCGACGAACTCCTTGACCACCCCGATCCGCAGTCCCTCGATCCCACCGTCGATGCCGTCGAGCAGAGCGGGGCGCTCGTCGCGGATCGAGGTCGAGTCCATGGCGTCGTGCCCGGCCGCGATCTCGAGCAGAGCGGCGGCGTCGGCGACGGTGCGGGTGAGGGGGCCAGCCTGGTCGAGCGACGAGGCGAACGCGATCATCCCGTAGCGCGACACGTATCCGTAGGTCGGCTTGACCCCGACGAGACTGCACAGCGAAGCGGGCTGGCGGATCGAACCCCCGGTGTCGGTCCCCCACGCCCATGGAGTCATCCCCGCGGCGACCGCGGCGGCCGAACCTCCCGAGGACCCGCCGGGCACCCGCTCGGTATCCCACGGGTTGCGGGTCTTCTGATAGCCCGAGTTCTCGGTCGACGAGCCCATCGCGAACTCATCCATGTTGGTCTTGCCGAGCATCGGCAGACCTGCGGCATCAGATCGCGCCACAACGGTCGCGTCGTAGGGCGGCACGAAGCCCTTCAGGATCTTGGAGCCCGAAGTTGTCGGCACGCCCTTGGTAACGAACAGATCCTTGTAGGCGACCGGGATGCCGTCGAAGCGGCTCTTGGCCTCCCCCGCGCTCCGCCGAGCGTCGGCGGCATCGGCTTCCTCAAGGGCCCGCTCGCTCGTGCGGTGGAGGAACGTACCGAGCCGCTCCTCGAGAGCGTCGCCCCGGGCCACCAAGGCCTCGGTGATCTCTCGTGACGAAACGTCCTTGGCGTCCAGGGCATCGGCCAGCTCGAGGGCCGACATCCAGTGGAGGTCAGTCATCCTTCGTCCTCCATGATCCGGGGAACCTTGAAGCGGTGGTCCTCGACTTCAGGGGCGTTGGCGAGCGCCTCCTCCTGGGTCAGGGACAGCTTCACCTCATCCGGCCGCATCGAATTGACCATCGGCACCGAGTGGCTCATCGGCTCGACCCCGTCGAGATCGAGGGCCTGGATCTGCTCGGCGTGGCCAAGGATCTCCTGGAGTTCGGTCAGCATCACGTCGAGCTCCACCTCGCTCAGATCGAGCCGGGCGAGGCGCGCCACGTGATCCACGGCCTTCCTGTCGATGCTCATGGGCGGCATCCTAAATGGGAGCCGAGGACCGCTCCGTCGCCGAGCCACTTCCGCACGACCTCCGGGCTTGCTACCGTTGGCCCATGGCCTTCCCCAAGCAACTCCTCGCCGACCACGAGAAAGTCGTGTTCGATATCAAACCCCACTGGATCGCGGTGGTCCCTTCGGGGCTCTGGACGGTCGTCGCGATCCTGGCAGCGTTCTTCGGCTACCGGGCGGCGGGCGACATCTTCGACGGTGAGGGCAATACGCCCGAGAACATCTTCCTGCTCGTCGTTCTCGTGGCGTGGATCTACTTCGCCGTCGTTCCGTTCCTCCGCTGGCGTTTCACGATGTTCGTGCTCACCAGCGACCGGCTCATCACCCGGTCGGGCATCCTCTCCAAGCACTCCAAGGAGATCCCCCTCGAAAGGATCAACGACGTCGCCTTCAGTCAGACGGTCCTCGAACGCATGGTGGGGGCCGGCGATCTATTCGTCGAATCCGCCGGCGAGCGCGGCCAGACGAGGATCTCGGACGTACGCAAGCCCGAGCAGATGCAGCTGATGATCTACAAGGAGTCCGAGGAGAATTCGAACCGGATGATGCGCGGTGGAGCGGACGCAACTCCACCGCCGGCAGCCTCCGAAGTCAACACCGCGAAGAGCGAGAACATCGTCGAGCAGATCGAAGCCCTGGGCCGCCTCAAGCATCAAGGCGTCCTGAGCGAAGCCGAGTTCCAGGCGAAGAAGGAAGAACTCCTCAAGCGGATGTAACGCTTCCCCGCCGCTCGACCTGAGACGATGGGTGCATGGAAACCAACTTCGTGGCGGTCGTCTTCGATTGCGATGGCGTGCTGCTCGACACCGAGACGCATTGGACGGCTGCAGAGGAAGAGCTCTTCGCCCGTTACGACAAGAGCTTCAACCCGGATGCCAAGCGGGAGATGTTGGGCACGTCCTTCGAGACCTCGGCGATGATCCTCGAACGGATCCTCGAGCAACCGGGCCGGGCGGCCGAACTCAGCACGGAACTTGTCGAGATAGTCACCGAGTCGATGTCTGCCGAAGCGAAGCCGCTTCCCGGGGTTGCTGAGCTCATCGAAGAATTGGTGGGTCACCTGCCGATCGCGGTCGCCTCCAACTCGCACCGCGCCCTGCTGACCGCGGCGCTCGACGCTGCCGGGCTCCTCGGCATGTTCGACGCGGTCGTGGCCGGAGACGACGTCGCCGAACCGAAGCCGGCCCCCGACATCTATCTGAGGGCGTGCGATCTGCTCGAGGTCGAGCCGTCCGAGACGATCGCGTTCGAGGACTCCCCAACTGGGGTTGCCGCGGCCAGAGCGGCCGGTCTGCACGTCGTCGGTATCCCGTCGTTCCCGGGCGTCGACCTCGACGCCCATAGCCTCGCCGCCTCCTTGGGGGATGCCGCGGTCAAGGCGCTGCTCGGCCTCCCCTAGCGGCGATACGCACGTCACACGGCAACCCACCCGCAAACCTCTATCGTTACTGGG
>WHTI01000143.1 GCA_009377815.1 Actinomycetota bacterium | reverse complement strand
TGTCTGCAACTACTCCGGTGAGGGCCACGTCGGCCGGCTGCCCCTGCTCGAGGCAACGGTCAATTCCGTCAACGTCGTTTTCGCTCAGGTGATGATCGCGGTGACTGCCGGCCCGGTGGTCGAGCTCGCCGCCGACATGGGAATCGGCACTCCGCTCTCAGCCGATAACGCAGCTGTCCTCGGTGCGGTTGATGTGAACCCGCTTGGTATGGCCACCGTGTATGCGACCTTCGCTGCCAATGGGAAGAAGCACGATCCGGTCGCCATCACGGAGATAGTCGATGCGAACGGCAAAGTCGTCTACAAGGATAAGTCCAAGTCCGAGCAGGTCATGAAACCCGCCGCTGCCTACCTGACGACCACCGCGCTGCAGCAGGTCGTCGCCCGGGGGACCGGCACGCGCGCCGGAGCGGCCGGGCGGTCGGTAGCGGGTAAGACCGGAACCGCGCAGGCGTACCGCGATGCGTGGTTCGCCGGGTACGCGCCGAACCTCGCCACCGCGGTGTGGGTGGGCTACCCCGAGGGAGCGATCGAGATGCGATCGTCGTGTTCCACGAGTGCGTGCCGGACGACCCGGATCGGAGAGGTCACCGGCGGTTCGTGGCCCGCCCAGATCTGGGGTTTGTACATGAAACGAGCGCTATCCAGCTATCCGGTCCTAGGGTTCTCGGACCCGGGGGGCACCACGACGGCAACGATCGACTCCCGAACCACCTGTTTGGCCAATGCCAAGACGCCCTCCAAATACTCGGTCACGGCCACCTTCGTGGCGGGAGCGGCTCCCAAGAAGTCCTGCAAGGTTCCCGACGAACTAAAGACGAGAGGCGAGCGACGAGAGCTAACCCACTCCGCGGTGCCCTACGTGGTCGGCCGATCGGAGAGTGAAGCGGTCGACCGGCTCGAGGACGAAGGGTTCGACGTGCACGTCATCACGAAGAAGGAGCCGGACAAGAAGAAGGCACAGAAGAACAGCGGCATCGTCTGGCAGCAGGACCCGTCTGGGGAGGCTCGCAACGGATCGACCGTGACCATCTGGGTCAACCCCTAACCACTCAGGTGCGCCGGGAGGCGTGGGTGTGACCGGGGATCACGAAACGCCACGGGAGCTCGTCTCCCTTCCCCGGGCCTAGCCCGATCCGGACCGTCTCGGCGATCTCCTTCGAGCGCCAGAAATCGGTCTCCTCGTCCTCAGCCAGCCAGAACTCTCCGCCGCGCAAGAGCGAGGCTCCGTTGTCCTCCTTGCCGATACCGAGTGCGACCGCGAGGCGCGCCGGGCCCGCCGCCAGTAGTCGATCCGGTATCCCCGGGCGTCTGGAGCGGATGGCGTCGATCCCCTCGATCGACTCTCCGGCGCGCAGCAGGACCGCCTCACATACGCCGGGAGGTCCGCACACCACGTTGGCGCAGTAATGCATCCCGTAGGTGAAGTAGACGTACAGCCGACCCGGTGGTCCGAACATGACCTCGGTGCGCGGAGTCATCCCGCGGTACCCATGGGAGCCGGGATCGATGTCACCGCGGTAGGCCTCCACCTCTACCAGTCTGACCGCGAGGCGCTCGGTCCTTATCCGGTGGACGAAGATGCAGCCGATCAGATCCCGGGCGACCGACAGGGAGTCGCGCTCGAAGAACGGCCTCGTGAGTCTCTTCACGAACCTCTTACGCGAGCAACCACTCGAGCAGGGCCTTCTGCGCGTGCATCCGGTTCTCCGCCTGATCCCAGACGACCGACTGCGGACCGTCGATCGCGTCGGCCGAGATCTCCTCGCCGCGGTGCGCCGGAAGGCAGTGCATGACGATCGCATCGCCGTCGGCGAGATCGAGTGCCGAACGATCCACCGAGTAACCCTTGAAGACGTTCTGGCGGTGCTCGGCCTCGGCCTCCTGGCCCATCGAAGCCCACACGTCCGTGTAGAGCACATCCGCGCCGGTCACGGCTTCGGCGACGACGTTGGTGACTGTGACGCTGCCGCCGGTCTCCGCTCCGATCTCGGCGCAGCGTTGCGTCACCCCGGCTTCGGGCGCGTGCCCCTCGGGAGCGGCGATCCGGACGTGCATCCCCAGCTTCGTCCCCACGAACATCAAGGAGTGGGCGACGTTGTTGCCGTCCCCCACGTAGGCCAGGCTCAGCCCGGCGGGGTCCTTCTTCTGCTCGATGATCGTCTGCATGTCGGCGAGGGCCTGACATGGGTGGGAGAAATCGCTCAGCGCATTGACCACCGGGACGGTCGCGGCCGCGGCCAGTTCCTTCAGCCGGTCGTGTCCAAAGGTCCTGATCACGATGCAGTCGACGAAGCGCGACAGAACGGTGCCCGTGTCGGCGACGGTCTCGCCGCGGCCTATCTGCAGCTCGTCGCCGCGCAAGATGAGTGGATGACCGCCCATCGACGTCACGGCGACCTCGAACGACACC
Source organism: Actinomycetota bacterium (assembly GCA_009377815.1). Classification (GTDB taxonomy): domain Bacteria; phylum Actinomycetota; class CADDZG01; order CADDZG01; family WHSQ01; genus WHTI01. The sequence goes on along the minus strand of WHTI01000143.1, from coordinate 4,968 downwards.
CGCGTTCTGGTCGATGGCTTCTCGAAGATCAGGGCGACCTGCTTGCCCTTGAGTGCATCGACAACCGCCTCGGGCTTGTCCTTGATCGCCGCGGCTCGGTCGAGGAGTTCCCCCAACTCTTCGATACTGAGATCGTCGATGCTTAGGAAATCTCGTTTAGCCATATCGTTCTCCTCGCTACTTGGTTCAGGTTCTGAGTTCGGCCCCCGTGCGCTCTTTGACCGCACCGAGGATCCTGTCCTTCACTACATCAGCTTCCTCGTCCGTGAGCGTTCTGTCACCCACTCTGATCTCCAGCGAGTAAGCGAGGCTCTTCTTGCCCGCCGGGATCTGCTCCCCCGTATAGATATCGAAGAGAACGACATTGACGACCTCCGGCTCCCCCACCTTGGCGATGAGATCCCCGATGCGCTCGGCGGGGACGTCGACGTCCACGACGAAGGCGAGGTCGATGTAGATGGCCGGGTACTTGTCGAGGAGCTCCACCTGCGGGCGAGGCGGAAGCGCGGAGAGGATGGGAGCGAGGGCAAACTCGAAAGCCACGGTTCCCTCAGGAACGTCGAACCTCTTGCAGACCTCGGGATGGAGTTCCCCGAGCGCGCCCAGCGGTGCTTCATTCACCGAGACCGCCGCGGCGCGGGTCGGATGGAAGGGGTGTCCGGTCACCGGCCGGAAACGAGGGGCATCGAGGCGGAGCCCGTCGAGCAGGGCCTCGAGCACGCCCTTGGCAGCGAAGAAGTCCCACTGTTCCGGCTTGGCGCGCCAGTGCTTGCTCGCCCGCTCACCGGTGAACGCGGCCGCTATGACCTCCGCCTCCTGCGGGAGGTCCTCGGTGCTCGGCTCGTAGATGCGTGCGATCTCGTACAGCGCGACCCCCGGGGCTCGCTGAGCCACGTTGCGCGCCACCGACCGCAGGAGCGAGGGAAGGAGCGTCGTCCGGAGCACGCTCTGGTCCTCGGTCATCGGGTGAGCGAGGGCCACCATCCTCCGGGCCGGATGATCGGCGGGCAGGCCGAGGGCATCGATGTCCTTCGGAGAGACGAGCGAGGAGGTCCACGCCTCCGACAGACCTGCCCCGGAGAGGATCTGGTGAACGCGCCTCTCGGCTTGCTGCTCCGCAGTGAGTCCCCCGGCGTGTCCCCTGGGGATGGTTGCCGGCAGCCGGTCGAATCCGGCCAGCCTCGCGACCTCCTCGATGAGGTCAACCTCGCGCTGGATGTCGGGCCGGAAGCTGGGGACGCCGACCTTGAGTAGATTGCCGGCCGTCTCGACCTCGAATCCGATCGACCGCAGCAGCGACACCTGCTCGTCCTCGGGAACCTCGTATCCAAGGAGGTGATCGGTTCTCGACGGTCGCAGCGTCACCGAGCGCGGCTTCGGCGGTGACGGATACTCGTCGACCACGTCGGCCGAAACCCGGCCCCCGGCCAGCTCGGCGAGGAGCATGCAGGCGCGCGCCGCAGCGAAGGCGGCTCCCTCAGGATCGACCCCACGTTCGAAGCGCGCAGAGGCCTCCGTCCACAGCTTGTGGCTCCTGCTGGTGTAGGAGATCGACGCGCTATCGAAGCTCGCCACCTCGAGGATCACCGTCGTCGTGTCGTCTGCGACCTCGGAGTTCTCGCCGCCCATGACGCCGGCGATCCCAAGCGGGCGCTTCGGGTCGCAGATCAGCAGGTCGTCGCGCTGCATGGTCCGCTCGACGTCATCGAGGGTCGTCAGTTTCTCCCCCGCCTTTGCCCTGCGGACATGGATCCTGTTGTCCGAGATCTGCCGGGCGTCGAACGCGTGCAGCGGCTGAGAGGTCTCCAGCAACACGTAGTTCGTGATGTCGACCACATTCGAGATCGGGCGAACCCCAGCAGCAAGTAGTCGGGCCGCCATCCATGATGGGGAGGGTTTGATCGTGACGTCCTCGATGTAGCGAGCGACATACCGGTGGCATGCCGAGGGGTCATCGATCCGGACCTCGATCGGGTTGGGGACATCGGATGGAGGCACATGGAGTGTGGGGATCCTGAACTCGGTGCCCAGGAGCGCGGCGACCTCGCGCGCTATCCCGATCAATCCCATGCTGTCCCCACGGTTGGGCGTGATCTCAAGGTCGAAGATGATGTCGTCGAGGCCCAGCGTCTTGACGACGTCGGCGCCGAGTTCCGTATCGGAAGGTAGGACCAGGATCCCGGAATGGTCCTTGGAGACACCGAGTTCGGCACCGGAACACAGCATCCCTCGAGAGACCTCGCCACGGATCTTGCGTTCGGTGATCTCGACACCCGGGAGTCGCGCTCCCACGCGTGCCAGCGGAACGCGATCCCCCACCGCGAAGTTCTTGGCGCCGCAGACGACTCGTTGCACTCCGTCCCCGGTCGCTAGCCGCTCCGCTCCGTCCGCCCAACGGACGTCGACCAGTAACAGAGTGTCCGCGTTCGGGTGCTCCACGATGTTGAGAACCTCGGCCACTACGACACCGTCGATCTCGGCCCCCGGTCGATCCATCGTCTCGACCTTCATGCCGGAGAAGTTGAAGATGTCCTTGAGCTCCTCGGGTGATACATCGATGTCGACATACTCCTCCAGCCAGCTGAGCGGGAACCTCATGCGGGCCCCCTGAACTGACTGAGGATCCTGAGGTCGTTCTCCCAGAAGTAACGGATGTCGGGGACGCCGTGAGCCAAGGCGGCAACGCGTTCGATGCCCATCCCGAAGGCGAACCCGGTGTACTTCTCGATGTCCCAGCCGACCCACTCCAGGAGGAACGGGTGGACCATCCCGCAGCCCATGATCTCGATCCATCCCTCGTTCCTGCAGACGCGACAGCCTTCGCCCCTGCAGACGAAACAGAGGACGTCCATCTCGGCGGATGGCTCGGTGAACGGGAAGAAGGAGGGACGCAGCCGGACGTCGAGGTCGCGTCCGAACACGTTACGCGCGAACTCAAGGAGCGAGCCCTTGAGGTCACCCATGGTGATGCCCTCATCGACCGCGAGGCCCTCGAGCTGGGTGAAACCGGCGAGATGCGTTGCATCCTCCTCGTCGCGCCGGTAGCAGCGTCCCGGCATCACTCCATAGACGGGAGGGGGCTCTATCTCGAGCGTTCGGATCTGCACCGGGGAGGTATGGGAGCGAAGGCCAACCGCGTCTCCCTTCCCCTCGATGTAGAAGGTGTCGCTGGGTGAGCGGGAGGGATGCTCCTTCGGCGTGTTCAAGGCATCGAACGTGTAGCTCGAAAGTTCGACCTCGGGTCCCTCGTAAACCTTGTAGCCCATGCCCACGAAGACGTCGACGATCTCCCAGATCGTGCGGGTCAAGGGATGGATGGCACCGACCGGCGGTGCCTCGCCGGGAAGGGTGACGTCGACGCGCTCGGAGGCCCAGCGCTGCTCCAGCTCCTGGGCTTCGAAGGCCTCTCGCTTGCGATCGAGAGCGCTCTGGATCGCGACCTGCACCTCGTTGGCGAGCATCCCGAGTTCCTTGCGATCTTGATCCCCGACATCCCGCAGCGAGGCGCGGGCGCGGGACAGGGGGGCCTTACGGCCGAGGACCCGGATCTGGGCTTCCTCCAGCGAGGCGAGGTCGGTGGACGCCTCGATCCTTTTCAGACCCTCGGCGCGGGCCTCCTCGAGGCTTCCTCTCACGACGGCGACGACATCGCTCACGCGGCTCCTCTTCCGGGCAACGTCACGATGAAGGTCGCCCCCTTGCTTCCGTTCGCATCTTCATCTGCCTCCAGCGAGATGGACCCACCGTGCGCCTCCAGCACCCCGCGGGCGAGATAGAGGCCGAGACCACCTCCGGTGGGCATCGCCGCGTCCGCACGGGTCGGCTGGGGCCCTTGGAAGATCTCGTCCTCCCGCCCCGACTCCACACCGACGCCGCGATCGATGACCTTGATCTCAACCAAAGCTCCCGAGGCCGATGCCTCCAAGGATATGGGCCCATCGTCGGAGAACTTGACCGCGTTCTCGAGGAGATTCGTGAGCACGCTCTCGAGACGCTCGGCATCGGCTTCGACGATCAGACCCTCGGGAACGCTCGACGCGATCCTCGCAGCACCGGGAAGCATCGCAACGTTGTGGCTAGCGCGCTCGACGATAGGCCCGAGTTCATGGTTCGCCTTATGCAGCTCGAGCCGACCCGATTCGAGCCGGGCGAGGTCCAGGACCTCCGAAACGATCCGGCTCATCCGTTCGGCGTCGTGATGGATCGTCTCCACGAACTGGAACCTCTGCTCGTCGGTGAACCGGTCCCAGCGCTTGATGAGCATCGAGGAAAACCCCTTGACCGAGGTCAACGGCGACCGCAGCTCGTGCGCCATCTTCGAGATCATCTCCGCCAACCTTGGGTCGCTCATGGTTGGGGAAGGTTACCCGTCCTCCGCTGGCGGACCGCCTCGAACAGCAGGAGGGCGCCCGCGATGCCGACGTTCAACGACTCCGCCGGGCCGGGCATCGGGATGGACACGGATCGATCGAGCAACGCCGCCGTCTCGGCCAGGAGACCCCAGGCTTCGTTCCCCAGAACGATCGCCACCGGCCCGGTCATGTCGACGTCGGTATAGGAGACGTCTGCCGACGCGTCCGCGCCGACCAGGGTGAAACCCGACGCCTTCAGGGCCTCGATAGCGGCCGGGGTCTCTAACCCCCGAACGACCGGAAGTCGGAACAACGCCCCGGCCCCCGACCTCACCGTCTTGGGGTGATACGGATCGACCGACCCGGTTCCGAATACCGCAGCATCGGCGCCGGCCGCGAGGGCCGATCGCAGGATCGTTCCCGCATTGCCTGGGTCGCGCACATCGGCCAGGATGACCACGAGATCGGCGTCGGCCGGAAGCGCGGCCAGGTCGAGCGAGCGGATCTCCACGACGGCAACGACCCCCTGAGGGGTCGAGGTGTCCGCCAGGGACGCCAGCACCTCGTCGGCGACGTGGATGACCTTCACGCCGGCGGCGCGGGCGCGGCTCTCTAT
>WHTI01000429.1 GCA_009377815.1 Actinomycetota bacterium | reverse complement strand
TTCGACCGGGTGGGTGCTCACCCCACGTTGAGCTACAACCCAGCGACGGGGAGCAGACCGAGGGTGAGTCGGTCCCCGGACGATTTCTGCACCGCTCGACTTCGAGCGACCTCTGCGTTGGTCCGGGTCACGCAGAGCCAGCAAAGCACGCCGGTTGCACGTGGTGTCGGATTTGGGGAGGCGACCAGGAACGGCGTCCGGACCGCCTGACGGCGGCCACTCCCGCCGCCGTTGCTAGATGCGCTCACCCCAAGCGCCGGCAGCTCGACGCATGCGACGTTCGTTGATGAGCAGCTCAGATTTCAACCGCAGGAGCGCGACTACGGGGGGCATTGTCATGCCCCCCCACGACCGAGCTTGAAACCGTCGACGGTTCCGATCCCTGCGACGCTTCCCGAACGCCGTCAAGGGTCGCTACACGACTGCTCCGCAGCTTCGCCCTTGACCGCTCCATGGTGGCCGCAGAACGCACACCACATCGGCTGGCGGAGCGACGTCGAGGAGTCGAACCCGAGCATCGCGACTGTCTCGATGATGTACTCGGCGCCGCACTCCTCGCAGAGCACACCCTGGCAAACGGAGATGCTGGTTTCGACCCGCCCGGTGCTCCTCATCGTCGCTTCCTCGCTTCCAGGTCGAGCCGCTCCAGGAGCCACCCGACGTAATCGGCCGCCGACACATTTTGCTCGAGAGCCCGAGCCCGGAACCGCGCCCAGACCTCATCCGGGACGTTCACCCGGACCATCCTCTGCCGCGATCCGTGGACCCGTTTCGGCCGACCGACCTCGGGCGGTTTGTGCAGATTCCGGCGTTGCTTCTTCGTCGTCATGGACCCCGGAGCGTATACCGACGCTGACGCCCTGACCTGGACTTACCGGAAAACCCCCAAGGGATTTTTGAGTTATGTGCTACAGGACAAGACTCGGCCGTTTGAGCGTCGCCCCTTCCCCAGTTCCCTTCGATTTCGAAGGGGACGATTTGGGGGACAAGCACGGCCGCCGAGGCTCGCTGTCAACCCCGTAGCCGCCGCCAGGCGGGCGGAGCGCAGCGGAGCGGGTGGACAGTGAGACAGGCCGTGCTATGGGGCAGAGCGGGGTCCCTGGCGGGGTCTGAACGGCTCCGTGCCGGGGAACCCGGCTCCGCTCTAGAGCTCCCTAGTCCCCA
>WHTI01000134.1 GCA_009377815.1 Actinomycetota bacterium | reverse complement strand
GACGGCGGTGCGGGGATGGGATTCCTCGAGGAAGCGGTCATCTTCGAGGAGACCGGCTACGCGCTCTACCCGGGCCCCTATTTCTCGACGGTCGGTCTCGCGCTGCCGGCGCTGAACGGCGAAGTCCTCGCGAAGGTCGTGGCCGGCGACGCCGCGGTCACGTTTGCCTGGGCCGAGGCGGGGGGTCCGTTGACCCTCGATGACTTGGCTTCGTGCGGCACCAAGGCTGAGGGGTCGGGTGAGGATTGGACCCTGTCTGGCGACAAGTTCCTCGTCCCCGATCTGAACGCGGTCGATCATGCGGTCGTGGTTGCCCAGGGATCCGACGGGCTCGGGCTGTTCCTGATGGATGTCGATCAGCGCCCTGGCGTGACCGTCGACACGACTCGACGCCTGGGAACCCTGTCGCTCAACGGCACTCCGGCTCAACTGCTGGTGGACGCCGCGAACGCCGGGACCGCTCTCGAATCGATCCGGCTGCGCGCCTACGTTGCGCTGTCGCTCGAAGCGGTGGGCATCGCTCAGCGCGCTCTCGAACTCGCTCAGGAACACGTCAAGACGCGCGAGCAGTTCGGGAAGCCGATCGGCGTCTATCAGGGTGTGTCGCATCAGGTTTCGAACATCTACATGGACACGGAGCTGTCGCGATCGCTTGCCTACTGGGCCGCTTGGTGCGTCGCCACCGGCGATGAGAATGCGCCCCGGGCGGTGCTCGCGGCCAAGGCGCAGGCGGCCACGTCCGCGGTTGCCGCGTGCGAGCGTTCGATCCAGGTCCACGGAGGCATCGGCTTCACCTGGGAGCACATCCTCCATCGCTACTACAAACGTGCCGAATGGATCGAGTCCTTCGACGGGCATCCGTCGATCCAGCGCGGTGCCCTCGCCGCCGAACTCTTGGCGGACTAGATCGCGCGATAACCGACGAGCTAAACACGTTCTAGCCCACGACCCCCGGGTAAAGTGGTTCGCATGGCGGGGGACGGTACCGGTGCTCTCATCGATGGACTGCCTCGCCGCTATTCGAAGGATGCCGGTGAACATCACGAGGGGCGGTGGCGGTTACATGTGGGTCGCGCCTACCCCCGCGACGTCGTGGTCCGCGACGGCACCTGCACCGTGGGCAAACCGTCGGGTCGACCGGACGCCGAGATCTTCGCTCCCGCCGACGTCTGGAAACAGATGTACGACGGGAAGCTGTCAGGCATCGAAGCATTCGCCGCCGGGGACCTGAACGTCCGGGGCAGCATCGAGAAGGCCCTTCGTTTCGAGACGATGTTCGAACGTCCCGACGCCGGTGGCCTCGAGTACTCGATCGAGATGGTTAAGGTCGGCCGCGCCCGCGTCTCGACATTGTTCGCCGGCGATCCATCGGCCGAGCCGCTCGTTCTCATGCACGGTCTCGGGGCGACGAAGTCGTCATGGCTGACGGTGGTTCCCGAGCTCGCCCGTCGGTATCGGGTCGTCGCCGTCGACCTCCCGGGATTCGGAGCATCGAGCAAGCCGCGAGCCCGTTACGACGCCGAGTTCCTGGCCTCTTCGATGATCGAGTTCCTCGATGTTCTCGGGTACGAGTCGGCGATGTTCGCCGGCAACTCGATGGGCGGCCGTGTAGCGATGGAGATCGCGATGCTTGAGCCAGAACGAGCGAAGGCGATCGCCTGCCTGTGCCCCGCGGCTGCGTTCTCGAACCGTCCGGCGCTGTGGCTGGTGAAGCTGGCTCGCCCCGAACTCGGATTCTTCGCGCCGCGCCTTCCCCGCTCTCAGATCATCTCGGGCCTGAGGCAGCTGTTCGCCGACCCAGAGGTACTGCAGCAGGGCTGGTACGAGGCGGCGACGGATGACTTCCTCTCGTCGTGGCGCTCCCCGCGCACGCGCATGGCGTTCTTCGCCGCCGCCCGGCATATCTATCTCGATGAACCGCTGGGGGATGCGGGGTTCTGGGCGCGACTGCGGATGATGCAGACACCGTCGTTGTTCATCTACGGCGCCAAAGATGCGCTGATCACCCACCGTTTCGGGGGCCGGGTCCAGCGTGAGTTGCCGTCCGCGGAGGTGGAGGTGTGGGATGACTGCGGCCACGTGCCCCAGATCGAGCATCCTCTGATGACGGCCGATCGGCTGCTCGGGTTCTTCGGGCAGGTCTCCGGCCGGAGGTTCTCGGCCGAAGACGTCGCCAGTTAGTGCCGCTCAGGCACTAGCTGAACGCGCTTTCTCCGGTCAACGCCCGACCGATGATCAGCTTCTGGATCTGTGACGTTCCTTCGTAGAGCGTGGTGACGCGAGCATCGCGCAGGTACTTTCCAACCGGATACTCATCGATGTATCCGTAGCCCCCGAAGATCTGAACCGCGGAGTTCGCCGCGCGCACGGCGACCTCGGATGCGAAGTACTTCGCGTGCGACGACTCGAGCGTGTGCTTCTCACCCGCATCGGCCATCGCCGCAACCTTCCACACGAGCAAGCGTGCGGCTTCGGTCTCGACCGCCATGTCGGCCAGGAGCTCCTGGATCAACTGATATCTCGCGATCGGGCCCCCGAACGCCTCCCGTTCCTTCGCGTAGGCGACCGATGCCTCGAGGCAGCCCTGCGCGATTCCCACGCACCCGGAGGCTAGCGACATGCGTCCGGTGTCGAGTGCAGACATAGCCACTTTGAATCCAGCACCTTCATCACCCAGGCGGTTGCCATCCGGTACACGAACCGCGTCGAGGATCAGCTCGGCGGTGTCCTGCGCGCGCAGACCGAGCTTCCCTTTCACGGGAGTGGTCGAGAATCCCTCGGTCGAGGTGTCGACGACGAAGCACGTGATGCCTCTTGGACCGGGCTCGCCCGTGCGGGCGAACACGAGCGCGTGCGTCGCCCAGCCGCCGTTCGTGATGAACATCTTGGTGCCCGACATAACCCACGAGTCGCCGTCGCGCACCGCCTTCGTAGTCAGCGCAGCGGCATCCGAACCCGCTCCCGGCTCGGTCAGTGCGTAACAACCGAGCGCTTCGCCGGAGCACAGCGCGGGGAGCCACTCCTTCTTCTGGTCTTCGGTTCCCCACTTGAGGATCGTCTTGCCGACGAGGCCGACGTTGACAGAGATCACCCCTCGAACCGACGAGTCGCCCTTGCCGAGTTCCTCGACGATCAGGCAGTAGGAGAGGTTGTCGAGCCCCGAGCCCCCGTACGCCTCCGGGATCGGACCGCCGAGGAATCCGATCCCGGCCAGTTTCCCGACGATCGCGCGGTCGATCTCTTCGTCCCTGTCCCAGTCGCGGACGTAGGGGAGGACTTCACCGGCGACGAACGCCCGGGCGGCGTCCCGGATCGCATGGTGCTCGGCGGAAAGGGTGAAGTCCATGATTGCGTTGAGGATAGAGAATGAGTCACGTGAATGCAGAGATTCGATATGCCGACCGCTCGAGCCGGGGGAAGCTGCGCTTCTCCGGTCCCCAGCGCGCCTGGTTCCTCCATCAGATCGTCACCAACAACTTCGAGGACATCACGGCCGGCGAGTCCCGAGCCGCGGCGATGCTGACCGCCAAAGGGCGCATGGTCGGGTTCTTCGAGGCAGTTGCAACCGAGGACGTGATCCTGGCCCACTTCGAAGAGAGCCTGCGAGCAACCTTCCCCGCCGAGTTCGAGCGCTTCATCTTCGCCACGCAGGTCGAGATCACCGACGTGACCGACGACCTGGGGCTCTTGCTCCTGGTCGGCGATGGATGGCGCGAGGTCGCCGCCGCGCTGCCGGACTCCGTACCCAACGAAACGAACACCTTCGGGACTCCGTCCGGGTACGTCTGGCTCCCGCGCGAGGGAGTGGCGGCCGCGATCACGTCGGTCTCCAAGAACGCAAGCGAGATCGGGGAGGACGAGCTCGAGGCCCTGCGGATCGAGGCGGGGATCCCTCGATGGGGGAGCGACATGGACTCCTCGACCATCCCTCAGGAAGCCCGGCTCGAGGACTTCGGCGCTCTCGATTTCGACAAGGGCTGCTACGTCGGGCAGGAGACGGTGGCCAAGATCCTCTTCCGCGGCAAGGTGAACAAGAAGGTGCGGCGGCTCGAGTCGGCGGGCGAGATGAAGGTAGGCGAGGACGTGTCGTTCGAAGGAGAGCCTGCCGGTACCGTGACCTCAGCAGCCGGGCAACGGGCACTCGCTATCCTCAAGTACACGATTGAGCCCGGAGCCAAGGTTTCGGTCGGCAGGGTCGACGCGACCGTCATCTCGTAAGCGTCGTCTCGCAAGCGAAGGGGGACGCACGATCGATCATCATCATGAAGGAGACGATCTGATCCTCCGGAAGATCCGGGTGGGGGATATGGAGAACAACGTCTACCTGCTCGAGTGTCCCGAGACCCACGACGCGCTCCTGGTCGACGGCTGTTTCGAGCCCGAGAAGATCCTCGATGCGTGTGAGGGAGCCAACATCGTCGGGATCGTTCAGACCCACGGCCATGCGGATCACGTTCAGGCCCTTCCGAGCCTGGTCGAACGGCTCGGCGTGCCGATCTATGCGCACGAGGGTGAGGACTACCCCGTGGCCGTCAATCGGAAGATCTCGGACGGCGACACGATCCACTTCGGCGATCGCGAGGCGCAGGTCCTATTTACGCCGGGGCACACCGACGGTGGCGTCTGTCTCCTGATCGGAGAGCACCTCATCTCCGGCGACACGTTGTTCCCCGGCGGGCCAGGCAACACATGGGGGAGCAAAGAGGCGTTCGCACGGATCATCGAGGCGATCGAGACCAAGCTGTTCACGCTGCCCGATGCCACACGCGTCTACCCGGGGCACGGAGACGACACGACGATCGGCGTGGAGAAGCCCCACCTCGAGGAGTGGAGGGAGCGGGGCTGGTAGCCGAAGCCCCGACTTAATCCTCGTCCGAGCCCACAATGGTCCGATGGACGTCGGGGAAGCCCCTCCTCTGGAGGCCGGCTCGGATCTCGGTCGGAACCACGCCCGCATCGCCGGCGGGATCGCGGCGGCCTCGGCCCTCGTTCTCCTGTGGGGGATCTCGGCGGCCTTCGATCGTGCACCGTTCGCCCCTCAAGCGATCGCGGAACGGATCCTGCGAGCGACCCCCGGGGACCTTGCGACGTTCTTCATCGAGACGCTCGGCCACTGGGCTCGGCGACTCCTAACGATCGGCGCGATCGTCATCGCTATCGTTCTGGGGGCCGAAGCGTTGGAGCGAACCAAGAAGGACGGGGTCCCGCGGCCGTATCTGGCAGGAGGCCTCCTGGCGATAGCGGCCTTCGCCGCCTCGATGTCCTCGCCCTCGATCTCGGCCTCGATCGTCGAGACCCTGATCGGATCACTTCCGGCGATCCCGCTTTACGTCTACGTGGCGCGAGCGACCCACCGAGGTCTCAGGGCCGAAGACGATCCCGATCGGGGACGCCGCAGAGCGTTGCGTGTCGGGCTCCTTGCAACGGTTGGGCTCGGCGTTGGTGCCGGGATCGTCCGCGCCTTGTCGTCCAGGCTCTCGGGTCCGGACACCGACGTCGATCTGGTGGCACCAGCGCAGCGCGTCAACGATCCCGGCGACCCCGATTTCCCCGACATCCCCGGTCTGTCTCCCGAGATCACCAGCGCGGCCGATCACTACGTCGTCGACATCAACCTCGTGCAGCCGTCGGTCGACGCGGCATCGTGGGGCCTGCGCGTGCACGGCGAGGTCGACGAACCGTCGAGATATACCTTTGAGAGCCTTCAGCGATCCTTCGAGGTGGTCGAGGAGTACGTGACCCTCGGTTGCGTCTCGAACGAGGTCGGCGGGAATCTCGTCGGTAACTCCGCGTGGGGTGGCGTGCGTTTGTCCGATGTCCTCGACTCCGCGCGACCGCACTCGGGCGCGATGGATGTCGTGTTCCGTGCCGCGGATGGTTACTCGGACTCGATCCCCATGGAGCTCGCGCTCGATGGCTCGGTGCTCCTCGCGGTCTCTCAGAACGGGGAGCCGTTGGAGAGGGGCCATGGATTCCCCTGCCGCGTGCGCATCCCCGCCATCTACGGCATGAAGAACGTGAAGTGGCTCGAAGAGATCGAGGTCGTGCCGACCGACTACCAGGGCTACTGGCAGGAGCGAGGGTGGTCGGACGTCGCGACCGTGAAGACCGCGTCCAGGATAGATGTCGCCGGCGACGGTAGAACGGCAAGCTCGGGGAACGAGACCTGGGTCGCCGGCGTCGCGTGGGCGGGCGCCCGGGGCATCTCGAAGGTCGAGGTCTCGACGGACGGGGGGTCGACGTGGGACGAAGCGATCCTCAAGCGGCCCTTATCCCCATACTCGTGGCGTCAATGGGCCTACCGGTGGACGCCGGGGGAAGCCGGTGACGTCGTGGTGATGTGCCGCGCGACCGATGGTGAGCGCGAAACCCAGCCGGCCGAGGAGACCCCACCCCATCCCGACGGCGCCGCCGGGTTCCACTCCATAACGGTGTCCGTCACTTAGGACTGGGAGTTCCTACGCTCCTGCATGAACTCCTCGAACGTGATCGTGCCGTAGAGGTTCTCGGGACAGAGGTTGCCACCGGCCCGGAACGCCTTCGGCTTCTTCCCCATGCTCGGCAGCCGAACGATGCGCTTGTTGATCCCCATGATCGACGTGTACAGGTGAGCGAACTCTTCGATCGGACGGATCTCCGGGCCACCGATGTCGGGCGCTCTCCCGGCCGGGGCTCCCTCGGCGAGATCGAGCAGGGCACGAGCGCAATCGGATGTATCGATCGGCTGGAACTTGAAGCCGCGTGGAACGGGGATGACCGGAAGCTTCTTGCTGGCCATCTTGAACGAGCCCGCGATCAGTTCGTGGAACTGGGTCGCGCGCAGGATGGTCCACGGCACGTCCCCGTTGGAAACCGCCTCTTCCGCGTCGAGCTTCGCCCGGTAGTAGGACAGCGGGATGCGATCGATCCCCACGATCGAGACGTAGACGAGGTGAACCACACCCGCGGTCGTGCACGCCTCGAGGAGGTTTTTGCTGCCCTCGACCTCGGTGTTGTAGGCGTCGCCTCGGGGATCGGTGGCGCAATGGATCACGAGTTCCGCTCCGGCCACGGCCGTGGACAGGGGGCCGGGCTCGAGCACGTCCGCCGTTGCGATCGACGCCCCCTCGGGTAGTTCGGCCTCGTGTTCGCGCGTCATCACCGTGACCTCGTGTCCCCGGTCGATGGCGGCCCGCACGACCTGGCGCCCGAGCACTCCGGTTCCGCCGGTTACCAGCATCTTCATAGACGTGACGTCTCCAGGGTCCGATGATTCACTGCGGAGCACCACTCTAGAGGGAGGACGGCTGAAAGAGATGGACCGGGACGCGTGGGTGAAGGCGGGACTATGGTTCCTCGTCGTGCAGGGGTTGTTCGTGGGCGTCTGGGCCCTCTTCTTTCCGTCGAACTTCTTCACCGGCTTTCCCGGCTACGGGCGGACCTGGGTATCACCACTCGGTGACTTCAACGAGCACCTCGTCACCGATGTCGGAGGCTTCAACCTTGCCTTCGCGTTCCTCTTCGGCTGGGCGGCAGTGACCCTCGACCGAAAGGTGATCGTCGCGGGGTCGCTCGCGTTCCTCCTCTATGCCTTGCCGCACCTCAGCTATCACCTGGCGCACTCGTCGGCGCTGGAACCGCTCGACCGCGTCCTGCAGAACGGGTCGTTGCTCGTGGTGATTGTGATCCCGGGCTTGCTCGCGTGGACGTCCTGGAAGCGAGGGCCCGCGTCCGAGCCGTCCGACCGGGAGCCTAGCTAGGTTCGAAGTGGAACAACACGGACCCCACCTCGGGATGGGCCGCGTGGATCCGTTTCTCGATCCGGTTGGAGGCATCGTGGATCCTGGTCAGCGGCAGGCCACCGGCGGCCCTCACGTGCGCAACCACCGATAGT
>WHTI01000087.1 GCA_009377815.1 Actinomycetota bacterium | reverse complement strand
GTCCGGTTATCACCGGGGCAGCCGCGCTCCCGAACTACCCCAGGCGGCTCGGATCCTCGCCGCCGCCGATGCGTATCAGGCGATGACCCAACCCCGTCCCCACCGGCCGGCCCGGAGCACTGAGGAGGCTTCGGTCGTGTTGAAGGACGAGGCCCAAGCGGGTCGCATGGACGCGGCCGCGGTCGCCGCGGTGCTGGAAGCCGCAGGACACAAGAGAGGCCGCGTCGAGCATCCAGCGGGGCTCACGGACCGCGAGGTCGAGGTATTGCGATCGCTCCCTCGCGGCCTGACAACCAAGGAGATCGGTCGGTCCTTGTCGATCTCGGTGAAGACGGCCGACCGGCACATCCAGAACATCTATCCCAAGCTCGGCGTCTCGACCCGCGCCGCCGCCGCGCTACGCGCCGTGGAACACGGGATCCTCCATTGAGCTGCGCTCGGGTGGCCGCCCCGAGGGACTAAGCCGGGGGGACCGTGTCCGCGGGGGCCGTGTCCGCGGGAGCCCTCGATCGGCGAGCGACCACGAGCGCGGCGCCCGCCCCCAGCAACGCGGGCACCGCCAGCGCGGTGCCCGCGACCCGCAGGCCGGCGGCCGCCGCCAGGGCCCCGTCGATCAGGCTGCCGATCGGGCGGACCCCGTGGAACGACAGGCTCCAGTAGGCCATCACGCGGCCCCGGTACGCGTCGTCGATCACCAGATGGAGCAGGCTGGTCGCCGCCGTGACCGAGGCGAGAAATCCGAACCCGGACACAACCAGGGCTCCGAGGCTCACCCATTCGGTTGACGACAACGCGAAGCCGAACATGCCGGCCGCTTGCGTCGTCAAGGTGACGGCCAGCACCCGCGGAGACGGGTGCCAGCGGGTCACGATGAAGGCCGCCGCAACTGCACCCACACCGAAGGCACCGACAAGGAATCCCGCGTAGGTGTCCGGCCGGCCGAGTATCTCGGTCGAGAATCCCGGCGTCAACGTGTTGACGGGATCGGCGGCAAGCGACACCAGTGCCACCACCGCGATCGGCAGGAACAGGAAGACGTTGCCGGCGATGAACCGCAACCCAACCACCACCGGAGGACCTGCATCGGTGTCGGTGGTCGCGCTCGTGTCCCTCTCTCGGACCACCAACAGCGCGGCCACGAGAGCCAGGAACGACAAGGAGTTGACCAGGAACGCCCACGCGATGCCGTACCGAGCCACGACCACCACCCCCAGGACCGGTCCGAGAGCGCGCGCAAGGTTGTATGTCACCGAGGTCAGCGCGACTACCGAATGCAGTTCCGCCCTTGGGACCAACGAAGGAAGGAACGCTTGCAGCGTGGGCGTCGTGAACGCGGTTGTCACCCCCGTGGCGAAGGCGAACGTGATGACGAGGGCGGTGGGTATCGCGTCGAGCTGTGTCAACAGGGCGAGCAACCCGGAGATGACGGCCGCACAGGCTTGCATCCAGATCAAGAGCCGGCGACGGTCGACCCGATCGGCGGTCCGCCCCGCGGTCGTCGCGAGGACCAGGATCGGAGCGAACTGAGCGAAGTTGACGACCCCCACCAAGAAGGTCGATCCGGTGAGGCGGTAGACCAGCAACACCTGGGCGATGTTCTGGAACCAAGTACCCGAATTCGAAACGAGGTTCCCGACGAACATCGGCCCGTAGGCGCGACTCAGCAGCACGCGCCCGATCGAGCGCGTGGGAGCAGACTCCCCTCTGGTTGGTTCGGGCAATGGGTCCTCGCCTAGGCGCTTCGGTACAGCTTCGTCATGACGAACTCGCGGTGGCCCAACGCCTCCGCCGCGGTCAGACGACCGTTCGCCGTGCGCACCACGACATCCAGCAGACGTCTCCCCGCCTCGTCAAGATCGTATTCCTGACTCAACAGACCAGAGACATCGAGGTCGATGTGCTCGCTCATCGTCGAGACCGTCAGCGGGTTGCCCGACAGCTTGATCACCGGCTCGATCGGATTGCCGATCACGTTGCCCTGGCCTGTCGGGAACAGATGCAGCACGGCTCCACCGGCGGCCATCAGCGTGACGCACTCGGCGGCCGCCGACGACGTGTCCATGTAGTTGAGCCCGGGCTTGACCGGCGATTCCGCCGGGCCCAGAGCGTCGACGACCGGCTTGGTCCCGGTCTTGGCGATGTTGCCGAGCGCCTTTTCCTCGATCGTGGTCAAGCCCCCTCGGATGTTCCCCTCGGTCGGCTGACTTCCGAACAGGTCCGCACCGGCACCTTCGATCATCGCCAAGTAGTCGTCGTAGATCGTCTGGAACTTCTTGCGGACCTCGTCGGACTCGCAGCGGTCGGCGATGAGATGCTCGCCGCCGGTGAGCTCGGAGGTCTCGCCGAAGAACACCGTGCCGCCTTCGTCCACGACCCGGTCGACCACACGGGCGACCGTGGGACAGGAGGCCAGTCCCGTCGTGGTGTCGGATTCCCCGCACTTGATGCTGACCCACACGTCGGACAGATCGACCGGCACGCGCTGCAGTTCGGTTGCATCCTGGAGCATCTTCTGAGCTGCCCGGGCTGCATCGGCGGCGGTCTGGAGATCTCCGGTGCGTTCGATCGCGAACGACTCGACCGGCTTGCCGGTGGCGGCGATGCCGTCGGCGATGCGATCGGCCCAGTTGGGCTCGATCGCGATGACGATGCACGCAGCGACGTTCGCGTTCCCGCCATTGCCGATCAGGGTCCGGAACGTGAGCTCGAGGTCCTCCCCGAACTGCAGGCGTCCGTAAGCGTGTGGAAGCGCGAGAGTGCCGGGGATCATGGCAGCGACCTTCTCGGCCGCGGCGTTCGAGATGTCGTCGACCGGGAGGATCGCGACGTGATTCCGGACGCCGACGCGGCCGTTGGCCCGCCGGTAGGCGAAGATCTGCTGGCTATCTACCATCTGGAGCTCCTGAGGTTGTGGGTGTGGACGTAATCACCGGTTGCGATGTCGGCAGTGGTGTGTCCGATGACGACCCCGTACTTGTGGACGTCGTCGCCGTTATTCAGGTCCTTCAAGGCGACCTTGTGTCCCAGGGGAACCTTTGATCTCGTCGTCACCGTTACGCGCCCCCCGGTGTCCATGGCCACCGCCTGGGCCTCGCGATCAGCCGGAACGTCTTCGATCGCGACGGCGACATCGTCGCCTTCGTGGTGGATGAGGAACAAGTGATCCATCGCTCTCCTTCCGTCGGGTCACGCGACCCGGCTAACCAATACGAGACTTACCGCCGCCAGCACGACGCCGGCGGCCGACCCCGCGGCAACGGGATAGAACAACCGCCGGTCGAAACGAAGGTTCGAGGACCGGATCCCGATCGCGACGAGAGCCGCGAGGATCGAGACCTTGGACAGATCCGACGCCGCGGTTACAACTCCTTCGGGCAACGACACGGTGCTGGCGATCGCCACCGCGAGCACGAAGACAACGACGAACCACGGGATCTGCAGCCGTCGCAATCCGACCCTGACCTCTTGAGCTGCCGAGCCGCCGGCGCGGTTGAAGAAGGGAGCAACCATCGCGGCGGGAACGATGAACAGGTTGCGAGCCAATTTCACGATCGTCGCCGTGGCTCCGGCAGACTCCGACATCGAGAACGATGCCGCGACCACCTGGGACGTGTCGTTGATCGCGGTTCCGGCCCACATCCCGCTGGCGCGGTCGCCCAGCCCCAACACGTGCGCGAGCACGGGGAAGGCGAGCAGCGCGATGGTGCCGTAGATGGTCACGGTGGCGATCGCGATGGTTATCTCGTCGTCGCTTGCACCCAGCGACGGAGCGACGGTGGCGATAGCCGAGTTCCCGCAGATAGCGGTGCCGGCAGCAAGTAGGAGTCGCAACGGCCCCTTCAGTCCGGCCGCGGTCGCGGCGACGTAGGCCGCGGCCGCGCCGATCGCGACGCATGGAACGATGACCACCAGAGCGTCGAGTCCCACCGCTTGCAATTGGTCCACGGACAGTTTGAAGCCGAGTAGGACGATGCCTGCCCGCAACAGGTGCGTAGAGCAGAACTCGGCCGCGTCCGCCAGAGGGGCCGGCGAGACGCGGCCGAGGACGATACCGAGAGCTATCGCCAGAAGGGGGCCGGGCAGCCACGTCGCTCGTCGCTCCACGGCCGCGAGCGCCACCGCGATGACGAGGTACACCCCGATGCCGATCAAGAGTTGGGTGAGGGATACGGCAGACCTCACCGGCGTGTCCTTCATGCGTCGCCCTCTCCCTCGAGTCCGAGGAGCTCCGCGGCCGTCCCGCCCAGGATCGCGGCGGTCGCCTCGTCCCCGAGCGCGGCGCTCGTCACCATACCGACCGGATCGGGGTCCCCCATCGGGAATGGATAGTCACTACCGAGGACCACTCGTTCCGCTCCGACCCGCGCGACGAGGAAGCGCAGGGCCTCGGGGTCGTGGACCACGGTGTCGTAAAGGAAGCTCCGGAGGAACTCGCTCGGCGGGCGCGACAGGGAGCCGGCGGTCTTACCCGGTAGCGCGACGTAGCCGCGATCCTGCCGCCCGATCTGATACGGCAGGAAACCGCCTCCGTGGGTCAGGCAGATCTTCAGTCCCGGATGGCGTTCGAGCACCCCCCCGTAGATGAGGTGAGCTGCCGCGGTCGTCTCCTCGGCGGGATTGCTGACGATGTTGCTGAGGAAGTAGCGCGTGAGGCGCTCGGCCCCCAGTGACGCATACGGGTGGATCAGGATCAGGCACCCGAGTTCCTCGGCGGCGGACCAGAAGGGCTCGAGTGACCGGTCATCGAGTTCGGCATCGACGACCGAGGTCGCGATCTCGACGCCGCTCATGCCGAGCTCCTCGAGCGCGTAACGGAGTTCATCCACGGCGAGCTCCGGGGCCTGCAGGGGCACGGTCGCCAGCGCCCGGAAGCGGTCCGAATACGGGGCGATGGCCTCGACCGTCAGCTCGTTCTGAGCACGAGCCAGCCACGCCCCGTCCTCAGGGTCCAGCACGTACGCCGAGAAGTCCATCCACGACGACACCACCTGGACGTCGACGCCGCCGGCGTCCATCCGTCGGAGGCGGTCCTCGAGATCGAGCATGCCCCCGGGGAACGCCTGGGTCGCATCGCGACCGGCGAAGTCGACGCTCTGCTTGCCATCGCGCTCGGTGACGGTGATGTGGTGCGCGGCGCCATCGCCGCGGATGCGCTCCACCAGGGCCGGGGGGATGAAGTGGCAGTGCAGGTCGATCGCTCTCACAGCGCCGCCGCCCTCATGCGTCCGCTCAGCTCGGCGTCGGGTTCGAGTACGAACAGCCCGCCCCCGACCCGATCGGTCACATAGATCAAACCGCCATCGTCGAGCGAACACACGTAGAGATCGTTGATCTGTGTATCCGGTTGTCCCGGAGCGGGCTCCGGCACCCAGTGAGCCACCTCGACCGGATGCTCGGCATCGCTGATGTCGTACACGCGCAGTCCGGCATTGAAGTAGGTGACGAACATCAGGTTCTCGCTGCGATAAGTGCCCGGACGGTTCTCGTGCAGGTTGTGGGGGCCGAAGCGCAGACCGCGCTCGCAGTAGTCACCTGATGGAACGGGGCAGGATGAGATGATCTTGGGCGCCGACGGGTCCGAGACGTCGGTGATGCGCACCAGTTTGATCTCCTCCCGGCACATCTCCTTGATCGCTTCATCGGTCGACACGACGAGGTTCCGGCCCGGAAGGGGGAGGCACGTGTGCGTGTCGCCACCGGGTTCCCAGTCGACGGTGGCGATGTGTCGGGGGTGGGTGACGTCACTGAGATCGAGCACCACCATGCCGGCGTCGCCGTAACCCAGATATCCGGTATCGCCGTCGAGCAGGGCATGGTGGGCGGCGTAGCGCTTGCCCTCGGGTTGATCGAGCACCTCGCCGCCACCGCGCCACATCCCCGGCCACCACCATCGTCCCGCTTCAACGGGGTGGGTCGGGTCGGACATGTCCACGATCAGGAAGATGCGGTCGTCGAAACCCTCCGGGACCGCCGATATGTAGGCATAGCGGCCCCCGAGCCACACGATGCGGTGAACGCCTTCGCCGGTCGAGTCGAAGTAGCCGATCCGGCGCAACTCGAACGGGTCGGACGCGTCGTAGACGACGAATCCGTGGCTGTATCCCCCTCCGCCGCGGAAGCGTTCCTCGTTGACCAGCAGAAGGCCGTCGGCGAGCTGCACCTTGTGCGCATGCGAGCCGGCGGGGGCCCGGATCTGGGTCACCACGCGAGGCCGCGTCGGGTCCGAGACGTCCACGATCGACGTCCCCATACCCGAGCCGCCGAGGTGGCCGACGTAGAGCGCGTCCCCATTGCGCATGATCTGCATGCCGTCGCCCTTGGAGTTGAGATCCGAGTGACCGATCAGGCGGAGCCCCGCCGCCTCCCTCGTTCCGATCGCGTGCTGGGTCATGCTCCCACCGCCAATCTGTCGGCGAGCCAGTCCGAGATTGCGGGTCGCACGATCGTGTGGAGGTTGTTGCATGAGTGAGTGCCGTCCGGGTACAGCCACACTGTCGCATTCATCTGTGCGGCGGCGATCCTGTGAGCGTGTTCTACCGGAACGATCGGGTCTACCTCTCCATGCACCGCGAGCACCGGCACGTCCAACGGCAAGGTTCCCAAGAGGTCGACCTGTGAGACGACGTCTTCGATCTCGGCTGGTTCGATCTTCATGAAGTGAGCGAAGTTGTCGCGGATCACGGGCTGAAGGTTGTCGAAGTCCTTGAGGTCGAAGAAGCCTGCGATGTCGACGACCGCTTCGACGGGAAGGCCGGGCGCGCTCTTCAGTGCCAGATAGCCCCCAAAGCTGGTCCCCAGCAATGCAACGCGCCGGCCGGAGAGGTCTGGCCGATCGACGATCCACGCGAACAGGGCGCGCATCGCATCGACGTATGCCTCATCGCGGAAGCCGTGCTCGTACCACGTCTCGCCCTGGCCCGGTCCCTCGAACGACAGCGTAGAGAGACCCCTCTCGAGCAGGAACGGCTCGAAGGTCGAGAATTGCTCCTTGGTCGATTCGAGACCCGGGATGAGGACGACCAACGGCGAATCATCCGACAACGTCCTGAGGTAGCCGACGAGGTCTATCCCTCGCCACGGCACCCGGACCGGCGTTGCAGGAGGTTGCAGCAGCGGCGCCGCCGTCCGATACGTATCGGCCATGCGCAGATGGATGCGTCGCCGCGCCTCCGTGTCTCCGGTCATCACGAACTGAGCGAACTGATAGGTCAACGCGGCTCGCCTTAGATGGCTTCCGGCCGTCTCCGAGTGTCCCGCGGCGAGGGCATCCCTGCCGAGCTTCTCGTAGTTCTCGCCCGCAGCCTCCCACGTGGTGCCCCACTGGTCCCAGTTCTCGATGGCGTCAAGGATCCGGGTGACGTCGAGGTAGTCCAGCCCGTTGGCGAGGAACCGGGGGAACCAGTTGGCCACGACCCCCTCGACCCTGGTGTCCACCGCGCCGCTCGGGCGTGCTTCACGATGATTGGCCGTGATCGGTTCCTCCATACGGGTCGGGACAAAGGGTCGGGCCATGCGGTGAAAGGGGTCGGGTCCAGGGAGCCACAGCCGTTCGGCGACGCGGCTCCCTCGACCCTGGAACGATGGACTACCTCTTAGAGGTCGTCCGGGTTGGGGTTCGGTTCGAGCCCAAGGTTCTCCTGGGCTTCCCAGAGGCAACCGAACTCGAAGTGTTCCTTCCAGTCGAAGTCCGCCGGGACGTTCTCGTTCGAGATCATGTCGTCGTTCCACGCTTCGAACCCGGCCACCGGCGAACCTCCATCGAGCGACCAGTTCCCGGTGATCTCGGCCTCCCACTCTTCGAGATCGCCCTCACTGGGATCGAGGTTGTACGGCTCGGCCTCGGCGAGCCCCACGGCTTCGTCCTTATTGTCCATGTAGTCATCGCCCTCGGCCATCCATTGCTTGGCGGCGATACGGCCTTCGAGGTAGGCGCACACGGCGGCCTCGTTCTCCTCGTAGAAGTCGCGGGTTGTGACCCACACCTCCTGCGGAGCGTCCTTGTACTCCTCGTAGATCATCGTGCCGCCTTCTTCATCCAGTGGGAGAAGGTGGCGCGGCTGCAGTACCGCAACGTCGATCTGACCGGCCACCAATGCGGTGAGGCGTTCGTCCGAACCGCCTTCGATCGAGACCCACTCGAGGTCGTCCGGCGAGTACCCGAGGTCCTCAAGGATGTGCTCGCCCACCGTGATGTTGCGGTCGCCCGGGGGGCCCCCGCTGATCTTGAGCCCCGACAGATCGTCCGGGTCGACGTCCTCACGTACGCCGAGGAACCAGGCCTCGACATCCTTCTCGACCCCAACGCCGACTAGATCGACGCTCCCCTCGGCCATCGCGGCCCAGATCGCATCGCTCTCGCCCTGCGCCATCCACACATCGCCGCCGAACAGGGCCGCGAGGTATTCGTCCGACGCGGCATATTCGACATCCTCGGCGAACCCGAGATCGGGCCAGTAGCGCTCCTCGGCAACGATCACCGCCAACTGGTTCATGAAGTCGTCGTTGTCGATCGCCAGCTCGACGCGCGCGACGCCAAGATCGCCGCCGGAACCGCCGCCCTCGTCATCCCCACACGCAACTGCGATCAGAGTTAGAGCCATCAGCACTCCGATCAACTTCAACCTGCTACGAACCATGGAACCCCCCGTTCTAGTAGGAACCTCCCCTTACCTAAAGCACTGCGGAACTGCGCCAGACCGACAACCTCCTTTCGGTGTACTGCGCGATACCGACCATCACCACGCTGAAAGCGACGAACATCAGCAACATCGCGTACACCCTCGAGATGTTGAAGACCTTGCTGGCGAGTGCGATCACGTAGCCGATCCCGGTCGCGGCGGTGAACAACTCGCCGACGAAGAGGCCGATCAGGCCGCGGGACATGCCCATCTTCACGCCGGTCCCGATGAACGGGATCGTCGAGGGGATGACGACCTTCGTGAAGAGCACCCGGCGATCGGCTCCGAACGACCGGGCCGCCCTGAGCAGCGACGGCTCTACGGTCTTGACCCCCTCCATCACGATGACCACGATCGCCGGGACCGCGCTCACGATGATGAGCAGATAGCGAGCTCGTTCGTTGATGCCGACCCACAACAGGATCAAGGGCATCATGACGATCAAGGGCGTCGTATAGACCGCCCATAGATAGGGCAGCAGGACCTTGTCGAGGATCCTGATCCCTCCGATGAGCAGGCCGAGAGGTACACCGACCGCGATCGCCATCACCATACCGACCATGTAGATCCGTATGCTGACCAGCACGTTGCTGAAGAAGACACCCTCTTCGATCATCTTGGGGTACTGGGCGAAGATCTCACTGAGCTTGGGCAGGAAGATGCGCGGGATGTCGAGAACCGTCGGGATGACCTGCCACAGGACGCAGAAGATCGCCAGATTGATGATGGTTACGATGACCCTCTGCTTGGTCGTGAACCGCTTCCGTCCCCGCGGGGCCTTCGGCGCCCGGACGGCTCCCGTCGCGGCGCTCATACGTAGACCTCCTCACGCCACCTGGACATGCGCGCCTCGAGCTTGCGCGACAGCGTGATGAGAATCATCGCCGTTGCGATCAGCACCGCGATGAACGCGAACATCCGAGCCGAGTTGAACGACTTGTAGGCCTTCATCACCGCGCCCCCGAGGCCGCCGGTGCCGACCATCATCTCGATGATCAGCAAACCAACGAATCCCCGTGCGATCGAGTTACGGACACCGGTCGCGATGAAGGGCAGCGTGTAGGGGATGATGACGTTGCCGAAAAGGTCCCGCTTCCGGGCGCCGAACGACTGCGCCGCCCGTACGAGGGATTCGTCGACGGTCTGCACACCTTCCTTGCAACTGATCATCATCGGCAGCAGCGCGGACAGGAACACCAGCCACAGCTTCGCTTCGAACCCCAACCCGAACCACAGGACGAACAGAGGCGCCATCGCGAGACGCGGCGTGGCGAACAGCCCCCAGAGGTACGGGGATGCGATCAGATCCGCCCACGCCGACGCCCCGATCAACAGACCGAGGACGATACCGGCGACGATCGCCATACAGAGGCCGAGGAACAGGGGCTGCGCGCTGTCCACCACCGCGTCCCACAACAACCCGTTGTCCCAGACCTCGAGGAACTGCTGCCACACCTGGACCGGTCCGGGAAGCAGGAAGTCGGTGATGTCGAACGCCACGATCATCAACTGCCACAGAAGCACGAACGCGGTGAAACTGAGGATGCCCGGCAACCAGCGGTTCCTCAGGCCGCGCAGTCTGGCTCCGGCCGCTGCGGCTCCTAGACTTCGCGTCGGTGCCGGAACGGTGGCCATCTAGCTCTTCGTCGTCGCCGGCGCCCGTGCCATCAGCCGGGTCTCCCCCGCGAGGAGTTCCCAGATCCTGTCCCGGAGGTCCGTGTACTCGGAGAGGTGTCGGATCTCGCGGCCGTTACGGGGTCGGGGTATCGGCACCGGAAGGATCTCCTTGATGCGCCCCGGGCGGCTGGTCACCACCGCGATCCGATCGCCGAGAGTGATCGCCTCGTCGACGCTGTGGGTGATGAAGATGACGGTCTGTTTGGTTTTGCCGATGATGCGCGCCAGCTCCTCCTGCATAACCTCGCGGGTGAGGGCGTCGACTGCGGCGAAGGGTTCGTCCATCAACAAGATGCTGGGTTCGGTCGCCAGCGCTCTCGCCAGACCCACTCGCTGACGCATGCCACCCGACAGTTCCCTGGGGTACGACTTCTCGAAGCCGCTGAGACCAACCAGCTCGATGTAGTGAGGGATCCGGTCCTTGGTTTCGTCGTTGTAGCGCCGTTGCATCTGGAGACCGAACTTGACGTTGTCCTCCACCGATCTCCACGGCATCAG
>WHTI01000007.1 GCA_009377815.1 Actinomycetota bacterium | reverse complement strand
GTAGCCCTTCGGTAGCAGCATGATGAAGTTGCCGATCTCCTCATCCTCGGCATCGAACTCGAGGTGGATATCGAACGCGGGATGCCCCTTCACCTTCTTGTTCGAGACATCGAGGCTGAACTGTGGGCTGAAGTCCGCCAGAGCGGTCCCGGCCAGAGCCATCATCGCGACGACCGCGATGGCAAGTGTGTTCCTGAGCCTGATCATCCTGCAACCTCCTGGAGAAAGAGCTTCGGCGTGAGGGGAGCATTCGCCTCACGCCGTGCTTCTCCTGCTTCCAGGGTGTCGTCGGTAGACTTCTCACGCTGGCCCTCGTGGGAACGCGCCCGAGCCTCCGATTTCCCACTCGATCTTGTTGTGTCTAGATTCGTTAGCCAGCAGCGCCAGGGAATGCCGCTTGTGTCAGCGTTGCGCCACTCGCCAGTTCCTCTACTTTGGATAGAGCCACATAGGAGAAGCTCTGTGGGGGCTGGAATTCGTTCCATGTCCTTCTGATGTCGGATAGCGGAATTGGGCGAGCGAACTCGATTGGTTTGGTCACATGAAGCCACCGCCTTGTCCGCGCCCATCAGATAGGCAAGGAAGTCCCTTTTTTTCAGTCCGGTCTTCTTCCCGAGTTTGCGCCAGACCGTCTCAGGACGGCCCGTCGAAACATGCTCGATGAAACAGATACCCCACAGAGCCTTCTCCGGTGATGACGCGTAAATAAGGACCAGACTTCCAGGTCTAGCGCCGCGCGGGACGACCCTACGGACCTCCACCGTCTTTGTTCCCGACAGAATGAGCTCCGCGAGGGGAAACCAGAGTCGCCCCCCAACGCCCTATGCACGGCTCCGGCATCGCTGTAGCGTTCGCGTTAGTTAATCAAGAGCAAGGGGCGGATATATGAAGATGCTCAGAGGAGAGTCGATCCGCGCCCTTCCGGATCCGGTTACTCCTTGTAGTCAGAAGGTTTCCTTCGTGTTGGTCGCCTTGGGGATCAGCCTTATGGCCGCCATCCCACCCGGGGAGGCCGCGCCTACCTGCGGAGGCCAGGCCCTTACCGGCACTCAAAGCACCCCCAGCACCTCGGGGCCCGACTCGATCACCGGTACGTCCGGCAACGATGTGATCAACGGACTCGGAGGCGCCGACAGCATCGACGGCCTCGGAGGCGACGACGTTATCTGTGGCGGTGGCGGCGCTGACTACCTCACCGGTGGATCCGGTACTGACTACCTCTACGGAGGCCGCGGCCTCGACTACCTCGACGGGGGCAAGGGCGCCGACCACCTCGATGGACTCGACGGAAACGACGTCCTCGACGGGGGAGCTCTCAGTGACTTCCTCGCCGGTGGCCCCGGAGACGATGCCCTTTACGGCTTCGATGGCAGCGACACCCTTTTCGGTGATACCGGCGACGACATCCTCTACGGCATGAACGGTCGCGACTCCATCTACGGGGGCGCCGGCAAGGACAAGCTGAGGGGGAATGCCGGCAAGGACACGCTCAAGGGCGACGGCGGCAAGGACATCCTGAACGGCGGAACCAACACAGATATCTGCAAGGGCGGAGCGGGGATCGATACGGGCAAGGCGTGCGAGCCCTTCAGCCAGTAACCGCTCCACTACAAACCAGCGCGACTCGAATGTGAAGGGTGACGATTTCGATGGAGACGCACAATCAAACTTGGTCGATCGGAGTCCTTGTGGTCATCGCTCTTGCGACGAGCATCCTGGTGATCGACGCGCGGAGAGGCGCCAGAGCGGCCAGCACCTGCGGTGATATGCCGGTGACCATCCAGGTAACGAGTCCGGGGCAGACGACGATTGGAACGTCAGGCGCCGACGTCATCAGGGGTACTTCCGGGGTCGACATCATCTACGGCAAGGGCGGCATCGACATCATCTGCGGCCTCGGCGACGACGACTCCATCTATGGTGGTCGGGGCCACAGCTACCTCTACGGCGGTTCCGGTGATGACTACCTCTGCTGCGGTGGAGGTGGGGGAAGCGGGAATACCTTCGCCGAGGGAGGGACCGGTAACGACTCCATCTATGGAGGGACCGGTTTCGACAGTCTCTACGGCGGTGCGGGCGACGACTACCTCTACGGTCTGAAGAGCGACGACCACCTTTTCGGGAACGGCGGACAAGACAACCTCTTCGGCGGGTCGGGCCACGACAACCTCAAGGGCGGCAACGGAGGGGTAAACAACGACTTTTGCGACGGTGGCGGACCGGGCTCCGGCGATTCCGCTTCGCAATGCGAGATAACCACCAACGTCCCCTGATCGCGCCGGTCGGTAGACTTCTGGCTCCGCCCTCGGCCCTCGTGGAGGTCGGGAGGACTCTCGCCGTGCTTGGGGAGTCGCTCGCTGCCGAGCCCGAGGCCACCATCTACCATGTGTCGTCATCGGAGCCACACGGAGCCTGACCGGGGCGACCAGATCCTTGTAGATGGTTCGTCGGTTCCTTGGGGCATGCATGCTCGGACGGCGGAGAACCGAAGATCTCCCAAGTGTTCTGCAGTCACAATGGGATTGATGCGGCCAGGTCTTGGCCCTATCTCTTCTTACGATTCCAGGCCGTCATGATTCCCGGCAGTTGTTCGGGAAAGTACTTTCCGGTTCTTGGTTCTTGGTTCTGGGTAAAGAGGGATCCAACCCGTGGGGACATCGAGAGTGGAAAATTCCTTCCGTGCCGCACACTCGCTTGAACAAAAGATCTCGCCATCGAGGCGAATTGCACCGTTCCTGGCGCAACCTCGATTGCATCCCGCGCAGGGTCTGCCCGGATCTGGGTTTATCCGTCGAACTCTGTGCGAGAAATCGCTCCTAATCTGCTTCATGGTCGTCATCTTGTGTCTGTTGAAAGCCCTCTGACACGACGGGCTGCACGCATGCATGCAAGTACCTGCGCGACCAGGCGGTCCTATCGGCCATGGAGGACATCAACCGTGTAGAGGCCGGAAAGCTCGCCCTCGAACTCGGTCTCTTCGGAGCAAGCGGCGAGATGTCCTGGACTCATCCCAGCTCTGACAGGTTCATGCAGGCCGACGGCACTCTCAGGTGGCAACCAACAGAAAGTGTTGTTCGCCAAATGGATGGAGGCATCTCCTTCCTTATTGCTCCTTGATGATCCGACCAGGGGGGTGGACGTGGGAGCCAAACTTGAGATCCGTGGGCTGATCCGACGGCTAGCGTCCCAACAGCGAGTTGTCCTGTTCAACTCGAGCGAAATCAGCGATTACGAACGAGTCTGCGATCGAGTTCTTGTGATACGCGAGGGCAGGGTCGTGCAGGAGTTTGTCGATGGTGAGATCGGTGAATCCGCCCTTCTCGAGGCTATTCACGCCAAATCCTTCATGACGTCCCAACAACTCCCTAGGCCGATTCCCACGAGTGAAATGAAACTAGGCAGCTAGCAACCACCTCCGGTGGCCGCCCGACCGATCTTGCGCTCTCTCCCCGAACGAGTGAGAGGGATTCCAATCTTGCGCGACATGCGTGCCTTAGCGCCGCTGATGCCCACGAAGCGCTTCCAAGAGAACCCGCCCTTGTTCATCGATCTATTCATCGGGCCGGAACCTGTGCCCGTGCCCGTTCGCGTACTTCCGCTCGAAGCAATGTTCGAACCTGGGCCTGGACATCAATCTGAACCTCTGGCGAGACTTCCAGCGAGGCGGCGAGGGCGTAGCGCACGGGACTGGGGAAGCGCTCGAGTTCGCCTCGACAGTCGACGTCGATTGACAGGCTAGTGCCGCTTGCAAATGCCGCCACCGAACTCCCTTCCAACACCTGATGCTGAATAGTCCCCTTCGTAACTGCATTGGCGTCCGCCTCGGTCGGAGCGATAGCAAGATCATCCCTTGGCGCGGTGAACTTCAGGCGCGCCATGCGGTATTTCTGTGTGCGTACGCTTACGGGCGAGAGCCAACCCAAAGTAATGGTCAACCGGCGCCACTCGGTCGAGGCCGACAAGTCAGACGGCAAGGGAAACCGAAATGAGTGCCGTTGATCTTTGTTGATGGAACCCGCTCCAAGCAACACGGCCCGGACCCGATCAGCTGTTGCTATCCGCTCGGGATGAACTGGTCCATAACCAAGTAGGCGTGTCAGTTCCCTCCGAATCGATTGACCGGAAAGGCCCAGGTCATCGCGCATCGTGCCTAGGAGATCGTGCCATCCACTCGCGTGCACGAGCAGCGTTTTGGCGAGGGCGGGATGGTATTGCGCATCTGGGAACGGAAAGTCTCCGTCCTCCTGCGTCAGACCTGCGAGCATGTCCAGGATGTTCGAGACAGCTCGCGTAGCCAGTGCAGCTGCGTTGCTCGTTCCACTCGTGAAGCTGGTTCCTGTTAGCTCCCCACCTCGTCCAGGCGCCGCAACTCGCAGGCCGGGACCGGTCGCTGGAGTGAGAACAGCGTCCAACTCCACGGGCTTACCGGCCTCCGCAACAGGGGCCTGGTAGATCACCCGGCCCCCCGGCAGAAGGACATCTGGCTTAACCGACCGGCGAAACCCGTATCCCACGGGGGAATAGCTCGCTGGAGTCCCCGCCTTTATGACGTCAACCACAGTGGCAGGAAGCTCCTGAACTGCCGCATCTTCATGGAGCGCGCCGATAGTCAACGCGTTTATGGCTTCTGCCGGAGACAGCAGCCGTCGGTGCCGGGCTCGCTCGTAGAGCGATCTTGCCGCCGTCGATTGGAGCGACGGTACATCCGAAAGGTCTTCAGTCACGAGGGTCGGCGTTACCAACATATGGTTACCGGCGCTCACGACAATGACGAGGTTGTACACGTGGGCAAGCCAATCCAGTAACCGAGCGAGGGGGCTAAGTCGCCGAATGAAAACTCGGGTCGGGTCGCCCACAGATAGATTCACGACCCGAACGCTCGATGCCGCGGGATCGTTGGCGCCGTCGCCTTCGAACATGCGATGGAACGCTCGATGCACCAGGTCCACAAGCAGATCATCTGGAGGCACCCGTTCTTCTCGGAAATGTTCATGCGGTTCAAGGATGGGGCGAACGTAGATCGGTTGCCGTAATGAGGGTCCTGGGTCGAGCAGATCGCCGTGAGCGATCAGAGACGCCATTGACGTTCCATGATTAAGCTGCCCGACGGCGTACTTTTCACCTCGATCGTCCGGGTCGTCGACGATGAGTCGGCCCTGTAGACAGACGTGATTGGCAAGAGGGACCCCATCAAGCAATCCAACTTGGGGTCGGCCCTCTGGAAGCGTCGTATCGAAGCGAAGTTGATCTGCCACCGTCGGTTCTGTGGCCGGAAAAGTCATGGGGCGACTTGGGCTGACGATCATCACAGTCTCCGTTGTCAGGAGCTCAATCGCCTCTGGACCGCGCGCTAGGACCTGTTCCACTTGCGACATCGGGATGTCTGCAAGCACGGCGTGATAGGCAATAGCCTCCTGGTCGGAACTCTTTAGCACCGTCCCACCAGACGAATGAACGATGTCTGCCACGTGCTCTTGAGCAGCGGTTCGCGATGTTGGGTCGTCGCGGTACCACAGCTCAATCTCGACTCGGGCTATCGACTGCCCAACGGCAACGTCTTCACGCCACTGTTCCAGCAATCCCGTCTCGCGAACCCGATCCTCTGGACCCCATCGACGGATCGCCCGCAGCAGACCGAAAACCCCTTTCAAAGGATTTAGACCCCGCTCGAAAGTGATGGACTGGTCCTCTTGCCAGAGCTCGAACAATCGAACTAGTTCCGTCACCGCTTGGGCATTCGTCATCACCATGTAGAGCGACTGAGGAACTTTGTCATCTTGTGTCTCGCCATCAGCCTCGTAGAAAAAATCGTCGTCAGCGTCAACCTTGTCCTCCTGCAACTCAGACAAGAACTCGAGCCCATCTACCAGCGCGGCCGCCCGCATGAAAGCCTCCACGGTCCCTGCCAGGTCAAAGACGGCAACCAACTCCGGTTCCGGAGATCCCGTCTGTTCCGTAAGTTGCGCGCGCTCAGCCTCAAGCGCCACCCGAAGAGTTTGAAACTGAGGAGTCAGTCTTGTCCCTTGACGGCCCGCGCTCGGACCCTGGACCGGTCTATACGGAGTCGGACTCGTTGCAGCAGGAATAGGCCCTGTCTGCGGTGGCGGAAATGCCAGTAGGGGTCGTGGGTCCGTCACGGATGAGCTTGGGTCCGCCACTGCTCGATCCTTGTCCTCGCGATCTCACCCAGGTTTCCATCCGGCGGTGCGAGAACAAGACGACGTCGGATATCGATCGCAACCTGCTCCAGCTCCGCGTAGCTGGCACCCGCGAGCTTGTCTGCCAATGTCCTCGGAGCCAGGCCGAGATCACCTCCGAGGCGGGTCTTCAATGTCTCCAGGAACTCAGTTGCATCCGCGCGCGACGGAGCTGCGAGTTCGAGACGAAGTTGGAAGCGCCGCCACGCCGCCCTGTCCAGAAGCTCAGAGTGATTCGTGGAACACACGACGATTACGTGGGCCGGGAGTCGGTCGATTTGTAGGAGGAGCGTCGAAACCACCCGCTTGATCTCACCGGTTTCATGGATATCTGCACGTTCCTTCGCAATCGTGTCGAACTCGTCAAAGAACAGGACGCATCTACGAGTCCTCGCGAATTCGAACGCGTGATCCAGTCGGCCCGCGGTCTCCCCGAGAAAGCTAGAAACGACGCCTTCGTAACGAACAACGTAGAAAGGCACCATGGTCTCAGCAGCAATCGCCTCTGCCAGGCTCGTCTTCCCGTTACCTGGAGGCCCATCAAGGAGCACGCGATTCCGGGGTTCCAGCCCATAACTTCGCAACAAGTCAGTCCGTTGGTGTTCCTCGATAAGCTCTTCGACCGAAGCCAAGACCGGTGGCGACAGTTGCAGAGAGCCAAGTCTGCGTTGAGGTACGAGATCCAGAAGCAGATCGTTGATGCGGGAAGAAGCTTCGTCACGAAGCAGCTCTGAGGAACCCATCGTAGTGATGAGCTCGGACAAGCGGTCCGCTACCAGGTGATGCTGATTGGAGCGCTCCTCGGCAATTATTGCTTCGACGAGAGCGCGGAACTTCGCTTTGTCGCCGCGACGTTCGGCCTCGACAAGATCGATCAGGAGATCTGAGCGAGCCACCTAACCCCCCCCTCTCATCGTGATTCTGACTCTACGTTAGTCATTTCGCGAAACCATGGCACCTCCAAGGAACGTTGCCCGTCAGGAATGGTGCCCTTCTGGGACACGCCCATTATGGACGGGCCCTGTGACGAATCGGGGACCGCCCCTTCCCATCAGGCTCGTGCTATCTCGGTGAGCCGCCTCCACACTCAACCAGCAGAGAGCGGCGTCGCTTCTCAATCGGTCGGGGGCGAGCGTCGACACTCGCATGAGCCAAGACTCCGCCCCTACTTGATGATCTCTGAGATCAGGATCTGGACCCCGGGCAGCTGCATGTCTTCCTTGAGTGGGCACGTAGCGATCGTCTGTTCCCGTTGTGGCGGACGCTCGGGTTCACCGGGCTGCGACGTGGCGAGGCGCTTGGGCTTCAGTGGCGGGACCTTCGTTTCCAGGACCGGTTGCTTGCGGTCCGGCGGGCCCTGATCACCGCCGGGACCAGTACCTATCTAACCGCACCGAAGTCGTCGCAGTCTCGGGTGATCGATCTCGAAGAAGAGACGGTCGAGGTGCTCAAGGCGCATCGAGAGGAGTCTAAGAATCTGAGGCCTGAGAGCAACCCAGATGACTTCGTGTTTACCGATCGCAACGGCGCTCCGGTTGTACCGAACCTGATTACCCGGCAGTTCCGGGGCCTCGTCTGCGCCAGCCCGGTGCCACGGATACGGTTCCACGACCTCCGCCACACCCATGCGTCGCACCTGCTCGAATCCGGAGCCAGCATCAGCTCGGTACAGGAGCGCCTCGGCCACAGCGACGTCGTCGTGACCCTGAACCTCTATAGCCACGTGCTCCCCGGCTCCCAGCGCCTCGCGGTCGACCGCTTGGAGTCCTTCTACGACAACTGGGGCTCGAGCATGGATCGAGAATCTTCATCTCGTCTCAACTAGTTGGCAGCAAGCGGTTGAGCTAGTCACTTCGCCCGATAGGCGAGCCACGCGCAGGTTGACTACAGTTTCGACGACCAATGCCGCCTCGCTTGGGTCCGAGACTTCCTGTGAGAATTGACGGGTGCGTAGCTTGAAAGCGGAACGGACTACAAGAAGGATTGCCGGATACCGAATCCTCGGCCACTCGGTGGCGGGGGCATGGGCGTTGTCTACCTCGCCCAGAAGGAGAGGGGTCATTGGTGGTCTCAAGATGATCCGGCCCGAACTTGCTGATGACCCGCAGTTCCGCAGTCGTTTCGCGCGTGAGGCCGAGAGCGCAGCGTCGGTCGAGGGGGCGTGCGTTGCGAGGGTTCTCGACGCGGACACCGGGGGCCGACGACCGTACATCGAAGGAACCAAAGTTAGTAGAGCTCTACTACCAAGCCCATGACGATTGCTCGTGAGGCCAGCGCTTCGGGAGCTGAGCTGGATGGGATGCAGGTCATGAGGACATCTTGCTATCCCTCGTCGCGAGAGATTCTGCATATGTTGAGAAGCGGACACCCGCCGCGTTCCGGAGGAGTGATCAAGCCGCTCGCTCGCATCAGCTCGATTGCGTTGGCTTCCACTTTGCTGATGGCAGCCATGGCCGCGCCCGCGCTCGCGTGGGCCAACGGTTCGGGCGGTCCCAACACATACGGAACCCATGACTGGATCCTGGACCAGGCGATGCTGCTAAGCCTCCTGGTCGCGGCGATCGAGCGCCGAAAGAGCAGGACCTGCCACGGCCATCCGGTGGATAGAAGTGACGAAGCCGAGGACCGCAACGACTACAAGACCCACGGATATGAGCTCGAAGAGGGCGCAAAGGATCAGGACGAGCATCCGCGTATCCCGGCCACCAATGCCCTCGGGGCAGTCGGCCCCAAGGGAGTGGGCTCGAGCTCGGGTGTAGCTTGTCAACATGGACCCCACGAGCGCGAGGCCCGCGACTGCTCCATAAGAAGCGAGATCCGAATAGCTCAGCCCCAGGATCAATGCCGCGTCCATCCACCGATCCAGAACGCTGTCCAGAAAGGCCCCCCAGCGCGAGGTCTGGCCTGTAAGGCGAGCGAGGTCACCGTCGATGCAATCGGTGATGATGCTGAGAAACGCCAAACCCGCTCCCAGCGGGTAAGAGCCGAAGCTGAACGCCGTTGCGGCGGCGAATGCCAGAGCGGCACTCAACCACGTAACCTGAATCGGCGTTACGCGGGTGCGTGCGAGCATCGAGGCAGCTGGCAAGGAGAGCGGGCGGAATAGGTAACGGGTCACGAGGTAACGAACGTCCATGCTAGACCTCTTTTTGCTAAGCCGGAACCGGATAGCAACCTACCCCGCACAGGGACGTTGCCTGCTCGAGTCGCGCGGTTACCAACGGCCCCCCCGCAGGCGTGACCTTCCCGCCACCCACCAGGAACCACACCGCTACCCAGCCCGAGAGGCCGACAAGGGATCGCTAGGCGCGTGGATTGGAAAGTCGCTCCTTCGCGTAGGCCTTGATCTCGTCGCCGGGAATGATCTTGAGAAGCCACGCTGCCCTCACGTAACCATCGATCACGCCGTAGTGGAAACTCGACGCGGTGTGTGCACCGTCCTCGTAGGGGACGAAAACTCTGATACAGATCCTGACCAGCACTTTCGCCCCATTGTTCCCCACGGCGGCAATGATCCCGGCGCGGTCATGCCGCAATCTCGTATTCGTTGATGAGGCCGCCCAGGACCTTCCTCGTCCTGAACCGAGGAACGAGCTTGGTTGGAGTGACGCTGACACGGGGCTCCGGCGTCAAGAGCTCCAACCCGCGATGCGGCCGTGCCCGGTTGTAGTGGCGCACGAACTCGGCGAGGACCGCGTCGAGGTGCCTACGAGAGACGATCAGGAGGTGATGGGCAGGCGGCGGTTCGTCTCATCACGTTCCTGGCGACACGCCGTCGTGGATGTAGTGGTTGATCTCGTCAACGTAGCTTGCATCCTCCGGGAGAGGAGGAAGCGGGGTTTCTCCCGTCTAGAGGGTCGTCCCGGCGCCCAGACACTAGCAAAGGCCCTGCTCAGGGACCTGATCAGAGTGTTCGTCCCCCTCGGTTTCTGATGACAACGTCGTCCTCCTAATGGCACATCGCTACAACTGCTGGTTGTACGACCAGAAGGCTGAACGCGTGCGGTTGTATGCTCGAGCGGCCCCCACAGCCGCGTGGCCCCTCCAGTCACCACCAACAGCCGCACCGGCAGGCCGAAGGCTACCCTCAGCTCGGTTCCGACACCGCAATCACGCGTATTCCGCGTACCCCACGCTCCCTGACTAGACTTGAGGCGCTGCAGGCTGTTTTTCAAGAGGTTTTCTGCCACGTTTTCTGCAGCCCCCGCCCTCGTGGGGGCGGTCGAAAACCTCATCCGCCCTGGTCAGAGCACCGCCTTCAGATATCTCGGAACGGAATTCCTTGATTTGGGAACGCTGGCGGCTCGTGGCGAGCCTCGACTTCACGCCACCAGCGAACTCTCCTCGC
Organism: Actinomycetota bacterium; assembly: GCA_009377815.1. Lineage (GTDB taxonomy): Bacteria > Actinomycetota > CADDZG01 > CADDZG01 > WHSQ01 > WHTI01. The sequence goes on along the minus strand of WHTI01000007.1, from coordinate 43,025 downwards.
TCCCATCACTCACGCAAGCCGGTTGGGTCCTACGGGAAGATCGAGCGTTCAATCGGTTGCTCTGAACATCTCAATCTCGCCTGGGAACTCACCGAACATCTTGTCGCGTCGTGTCCTTTCATTGGGCTCAAGTTGCAGCTGTCCGCGTAACAAGACGTAGTCATGCGAGCGCCCAGCTGTTGGCACGGGGTCTGTCGCCACCCCCAGTGTGGTTACCTGCTGCCCGCTCAACGCGTCTTGTAGTTGGGTATGACGAGCAAGAACGAGGTTCCGCAGCCAATGGACGCGTTTCTCCCTTGGACCGGGGTGGGCAACGAAGACGAGAGGTCCCGAAACCGTCCTCAGCAGGCTCGACTGGGCCTTGTTGGTCCGGCCTGCTTCCTGGCATTTGGCGATTACGCGCTTGCCGAACTCCACACGGTGCATTGGTGGGATCCGGTCGAGGAACTCGATGATGTGAAGGTATTCGTGAGCTTCCCGGAAGGTTGAGAACTCGCGTTCTTGCTCAGCCGCCCCGGCAATCATCTCGTTCACGACAAAGGCATATTGATGATCCGACATTGATCCGAAGACGGCGTCGGAAGGTTCATCGGTGGTTGTTACCCAACGTCCCGCGATCAGGCCGTCGGCATCGATCTTCGCCCTTTCACCGCGCGTCTCAGCGGTCAGCACCTGCTTCAAGAGGTAGTCCTCATGACCCAGCGAGATCGTCACGCCAACCGTTGCTCGCCACATGATGTAATTCAGCAGTGACGCGGTGCTGATCAGTGTCGACGTGATGAGCTCCCAGTCGTCAGCGACCATCGCGATGGTCGCCACCTTCAACTGATCGAGGTGAGGCTCGTATCTGATTGGGCGGTCGTAATCGACTACCACCACCCCGCAGTACGAAGTCACCACGCTGGCGTCCCAGGGAACCTCGACCCCACGATCCGATCGTAGGACGAGGTCGCTCGGTGGTGAGGAGAGAGTCCTATAGGTCCCGTTGATCTGTCGGTTCGCTCTGGCGAGGTGCCTGTTGAGCCAGGCGCGCCCACGATCCTCGGAGTCGCCAGGCGATGAGCGAGTCTTGACTTGCACGATTGCGATCTGGTTTCCCACCCAGATGAGCCGATCTCCGACCTCGCGGCGCGCGCCACCCTTGTCGACCTCGATCGGCTGATAGACGAAGTCTGGCAAGCCCCACGCGCCGGCCGCCTTGCCGACCCGTTGCTCTCCCAGCCTTCCGTAGTCCGGAATCGTCGCCATGCTCCCTATGTTGCCGCGTCTGTTGCCGCGTCCGGCCACTCGTCCTTGCCATAGGCGCTGTCCGTAGCGCAAGTCTTGGTCGTAAGCTGCGTAGGGCAGGGGGGACCACATGGCCCCGCCTTCAGCCGTGGTTCTCTGGCGCGTGAATGGGGCAAACCAGGCCTCATGGGTTTCGCTCGTTCGCTGTTCTGATGCGCTCGAGAACTTTGAGTACATCCTTTGAAGGTTCCGTGTTCCCAAATGGTTCCAACGACACGGTTCCGCTTTCGGCTGCCGCCAAGAGACGCCGCAGCATTTCCCTGAATGTCGGTTCCGCGCGTTCGCAGTCCGTATGGACTTCGGCTAAGTCGGCAGCATCGAAGATCGCGAGGCTTGCGTGACCCGCGTCCAGGCTGTTTCGCAAGGCGATGGCAGGGATGAAGTCTCGGTCGACCTCATCCGCCGGATATCCCAACTGCTGCAAGCCCTGTCTCGCCGCGTCGATCGTTCCCTGCTCGGATGATGGTGGGAACAACGCCTCGAGGACCTTAGCGAGATTCAACACGATTTCGGGAAGGAACTCCCAAGGGGAGGACCCGACTCTCTCAAGACGGCAGGCGACGTAAAAGTATTGAAGTGCCGCGACGATCCTGCGATCTTCATCCTCGATACTGGTCAATCGTTCCCACGCGCCCATTAGTCGTTGCTCTTGCTCATCGGTTGTCGTGACTTCGAAATTGCCTGGCAGGCTGCGCGACAACTCCCATGGGAACGAAGTTCCGCCCACGGAGCCACCGACGCGATCCAAGGTCACGGAGTCCAACATGTCGACGTTCAAGAGAGGAGGCAGCACGTAGGCCAGCGTCTCTATAAGGTGCTGCAACCCGTTTCTATCGTCGACTCGAGTTTGACAGGTGAATACATTCGCTCTGAACCGCACCTTGTAGCGGCCCGATTGAGCAGCGACATCTGCAGGATCCAAAGGAGTGGCGCTAAAGACGTATTGCCGCCCCGTGTTCGCGTCCCACCGAAGAGTTGCTTCAGATTGCCGCCCAACCGTTCGTCCTTTCTTTGCTACACCTCCGAAGGCGGAGGCAGGGGTGAAATGTAGTGCTACCTCTACATCGTTGGGAAACCTGAGCTTGGTGCCCTCTGGTTCTGTGCGAAGCACCCGATCGCGTACCTGGTAAGCCAGCATTGTCTTTCCTCCGTTCTGAACTGAGGCGTGCCTTCTCGAGGCCCTTCCCGCCAGCCTTCACGTTCGACGGCCACCTTCCGTCTAGCTCCGGCGGCTGCCGCCGGGGTTCGACTATTCTTCATCTGATGGCACGTGGGCCACGAGTAACACGAGGAAGGATGGCTCGCTGGTCCGGAGTCCTCGGGAGCCAGCGTTTTTCAGCAAGCTCGCGGGGTGCATTTCCAGCCACGCCAGCAGCCAGTCCGGCAGTGCCTCATCTGCGGTCGCGTCGGTACTAGGCTGTTCCAGCTAGCAGATATCACCTTGCACGATGGCAGCCAACACAATGGCGTGGTCGCCTGCTCCAACAGAGAGGCTTGTTTCAAACGAACCGATCGAGGTCAGGTCGGACCCCTGTTCACCGACCACGCCGAGGACTAGTAGTCCTCCTCGGCTCAACAGACTGAGCAAGCGGCCCCACGATTACCCTACTGGTCCGTTTGGAAGGCACGGAGTTTGCGCAACGCCGCAGACTCAATCTGCCGGATTCGCTTGGACGTTACTCCCAGCATGGAGGCGATTTCGTCAAGCTTCATGAGTTGCTCCGGCTTGTCGGAAGGATGGGTGATGGAGCTCCGGGTATGCAGCCCAAATCTCAGCGATATGACTTCCCTTTGACTAGTCGTCAGGGTGTCTAGGGCCCGGTTCACCTCCGCGGCAGTAAAGATGTCGCCCGTAACACGCTCCATAACGCGGACAAGCATTGGCTCCCACAAGCCCACTCCGGTTGAATCTCTTAGGACTGAGTTAACTGCCCCGCCGGTCTTGCCTACTATGCGCCGTACATGCTTGAGGTGACCCCTTGCAACCGCTCGCGATACGGGTTTGGCGGCTGACCCCCTATGCGCTATGTCTCCTCGTAGCGTCACCATTCGATCCAGCTTCTTGCACGCACTTTCTTGCGTCATGCCCTGCCAGTGCCACGCCTCTGAGACATGAGGGACCCCAAGGTAGTTGTCGAAGATGTAATCGACATTCGATGATTTCGGTGTATTCATGAGCAAGTTGCGTTTCTTCTGGAGCTCTCTGAGGCGGACTCGGAGCATGCGCCTCCACCCGTCATCCGCAAGCCGCCAGACGCTGAGTTCGTCGCGTTCCTTTCGGAGTTCGCGAGCCACGCGCTCTCTTAGCCTTTGTGGGAGCTCTTCAGCGCTCTCGGCAAACTCGACCAGATGGCTGACTGCTTCGACCGCCAGATCTTCGCAGTAAGCCTCCCAGAAGGCCGTAAGCAGAACGATTGCAGACTTGTTGAGCACCTCCGTCTTCTCGATACGTTTACCGCCGCCGGGACCGACGGGGTCATATGACATGAGTTTCTCAACGTCGTGACTGAGTTCATCGAATGAGCGGCGAGCTCTGCTCGGCAATGTTCGACCTTCCCTACACTGTTGAACATATCCTTAGATGCAAGCTGACTCTAGGCGAAGCATGTTCACTGGGACGCTTCATTCCTCGGGTCTACGATCGTAGGTAACGGCGACTCCCACGTCCAGGGGCCAACTGTGATTCCTGATTTCATCGATGAGACAGCCTTGAATATCTTCGTCGACGGTTCCTCGCTCCCTGGCCCGCGCCGTGGAGGGCTTGGCATCCGCCACGTCTGGGTCGACGCCCACGGTCATGAGCAGTCCGAGACCGAGCCGTTCCCTTACTCGCACGAGGGTGCCTCCAACAACCAGATGGAGCTGGAGGCTCCCATCCAAGCGCTGAAGACGGCGCTTGGGCGGCATCCCCCCATTGATCTAGCCGACGTCACCAAGATCATCATCTACAGCGACTCGCGCTACTTCGTCGACAACCTATACAACGCCCGGAAAGTTTGGCCGAACACGAAATGGCACAGAAGTGGCGGTGCCCCTGTAGACAACGTCCGGCAGTGGATGGAGCTCCGCAGGTTATGTAACCGTGCAAACCAGCGGCACCGACTCCGCGTAGTGCCGACGTGGATTCCCGGAAAGAAGGGCGAATACGCGAAGAGCGTTGACAAGGCAGCAAAGAGAGCGGCAAAGAGCATTCTCAAGACCAAGATTGACCACCAACAGGTCCGACGGAAGTGGAGTCCGCTCGAAGTCACAGAAGGCTGCATCAGACCGCGCGGCCAAACCGAGTTCATCCGGATCGTGACCGACAAACAGGTGGGTCGCAACCGCGTCTCCAAGCACATCTACGAGGTAGTGAACGAGGCCAGTCCTGACCACCAGCTCGTCGATTATGGGTACACCGGACTCGTCTTGAAGGCCGGACATGTTTACAAAGTCCTGTTCAACGACGAGGCCACAAACGCGCGTATCCTGGAAGCTGAGGAATGGCCCAAACAGCGACGGTTCTGGGATGCGACTGTCGCCCGTCGCGCTGCCATTGTGGATGCCCTCCGATATGTCGGCGTCAAAGGTGTGCTACTCAAAGCCGCCGAACAGGGACGGATCAAAGAAGTCGCATGCAGCATGCCAACGTGCCTTTGCCCCGAGGGAGCTGGTGGTCGACATTACTTCGAGCGGAAGGTGCACCCTCCGATTGACTGGATGCCGACCCCAGATCACTACCCGGTCCTCAAGAAGGACGACGGCAAACTAACCGTCGACAACGTCCGGCTGGCTCACCGAATCTGCAATCGCGTCGACTATGCGATCCAGACAGGCAAGCCGTATCAACGTGACTTAGATCGCGTAGCCGAGTGGGAGCGACGCTGGCACGCAGTGCGAGAGTTCTAAGCTATGTGGGCGGGCACGTCCCTTTGCGGAGCGTGAATTACCAGTCGCTCAACTCGTCGCCGAATGAATCATGTGACGCAAGGTGTCCATCTATGCGCTCGAGTCTGGTGGAAGGTCGGCCATCCAACAGACCACTCCTATGTCGTCCTGAGTGACCGGCTTCGGTACTCGTCCCGCGGGTCTTGGTCTCAACCCACTGGTCGTACTTCGCCCACCAGCGTGGCTTTCTCACGAGTTACTCCTGCGTCGGATCCATAGGACTTACCGCCCGACATCGATACTCCCTACTTCCGGTTCTCGTGTCATATCAGCTGACCTCGAACAGCGCCACAGGCCCTGATGAACTGTCGCCAGGTGGGCCCGCTCCTCCGGGGAGCCGGCGGTACGCCTGCGTGCGAAGTATCGAGCGGATCGTCGAGACCGCCACCACCACTCCCAGTTTCTTGAGCTCGCCTTTGATCCGCATGCATCCCCACCTGGGATTGTCTCTGGCGAGCCGGATCACGAGCTTGCGCACCTCCGGCGAGGTGGGCGGTCGGCCCGGTGCTCGGTCCCGGTCGGTCCACTTCCTCCGGACGAGTTCGCGATGCCATCGCAAGATCGTCCGGGGCGTTACGAGAAACGTGCTCCAGGAGGTCTTAGGGAGCACCCGGCTGGCTGAGGCGAGCAGGATGCGATCGCGGCGGTTCAACTTCGGTCGTACAACCTGGCGTCGCAAGATATCCAGCTCGTGGCGCAGGACCAAGAGCTCGGCCTCGGTCGCAGCGCGGAACTTGGTACGGGGAAGGAGCACTCGGAGCAACGCCCGAGTCATGAGGTAACAGAACGACAGGATCAAGGGGGTTTCTCTCCCGTCTAGAGGGTTGTCCCAGGCGCCCGGACCCTAGCAAAGGCCGCTCAGGGACCTGATTAGAGTTTTCGTCCCCCTCGGGATCGAGCTAGCCGCTAGTGAGAGGTCTTCTCCTCTGTTGTGGGATCTCGGTGCGACCTCTTCCGCTCTTGCGCCTCTGGCGCAGGGTTAGCTCCTCGACACAATTGACGCATTCCGTTTCAGGTGTGTTCAATCCAGTTGACGGGAATATCCTGGAGGATATATCATCTCCTCATGGTGCCCAAGGGAAGGAAGGATCGACCTAAGGATGCTTTCAACAGATGCGCATCGGCAGCTTCCTCAGATTGACCGAATGGTCGTCGATCACGGGCCTATCACGGCTGCGCCTCTGCTTCTGGCGCGCGTCTGATGATGCGGATCGGAGTAGATATCGGGGGAACATTCACGGATTTCGTGTTCCACGAAGCGGAATCTGGCCGAGTCAAGATGTGGAAGACACCGACTACGAGCCCGGATCCTTCGACCGGCGTGATCCAAGGTTTCCTCGCAGCGCTCGGTGATTCACCGAACGTTCTCCAGCAAGTGTCGCAGATAATTCACGGTACGACCATCGGAGCCAACACAATTCTCGAGCGCAAGGGTGCAGTAACCTTGCTCATCACAACACGGGGCTTTCGAGACGTGCTGGAGATCCAACGCCAACGTCGCCCTAACCTTTACGACATGATGCAGGACAAACCGCGTTCGCTCGTGCCCCGCAACAATGTCAAGGAAGCCACGGAGCGCATTAGCTCCAACGGTGAGATTCTTATCCCGATCAGTGAGGATGAGATTCTGCAGCTCTCTGCTCTCATCAAGGAGCAGGGCTTCGAGTCGGTAGCCATCAGCTTTCTCCACGCTTATGCGAATCCGATCCATGAACAGTCCGTTCGTCGCCTTCTGTCCGAGCAACTAGAGGGGCTACCAATTTCGTTGTCATCGGAGATCTCGCCCAAGTACCGTGAATACGAGCGCACAAATACAACCGTGGCCAACGCCTATATCTTGCCGCGAGTGCAGCGGTACTTGCGGAGCTTGCGAGCAGACCTAGAATCACGTGGTTATGGCGCTGCCCTTTTCGTCATGCAATCCAACGGGGGCACCACAACCGCTGCGGTGGCAGAAGATGCTCCCGTCCGCATCATCGAATCTGGGCCAGCCGCGGGCGTAATTGCAGCTGCGCACATGGCTGGAGCCGCCGGACTTGGCGATGTCATCTCCTTCGACATGGGCGGAACAACGGCGAAAGTCAGCTTGATCGAGAGGGGCATCCCGGCCAGCACCGACGAGTTCGAGATCGATCGACGTGATCTAGTTCCCGAGAGTGGTCTGCCTCTCTCCATCCCCGCAACAGATCTGATCGAGATCGGGGCAGGTGGCGGCAGCATCGCTAGAGTTAGCCTAGGCACTATCATCGTAGGACCAGAGAGCACAGGAGCGGATCCGGGGCCGGTGTGCTACGGGCGACAGGCCCAGTTCGGTACCGTGACGGACGCTGACTTAGTGCTTGGCTACCTGAACCCCGACTACTTTCTCGGAGGCGAGATGGGGCTCGACGCTGAAGGAGCCCGGACCGTTCTGGCAGAGAAAGTGGGTCAGCCTCTTGGACTAACTGTCGAGCAGGCTGCCTGGGGTGTGCACGAAGTCGTAGACGCCAATATGGCCTTGGCCATGCGTGAGGCCACCATCCGCCGAGGGCACGACCCGCGCGACTTGACCATAGTTGCTTTCGGGGGGGCCGGGCCGATCCACGCTTGCCACTTGGCCAAGGAACTGGGCGTGCCGCGTGTCTTAATTCCACTAAACGCTGGCGTGAACTCCGCGCTCGGCCTTCTTATCGCAGGTGCTCGCTTTGACTTGGTGCAAACTTTCGTGACCGTCCTCGACGAGCTTTCGCCTGAACAGCTAAACCGTATCTACGGTGAGATGACTTGTACGGCAGGAGACCTTCTCGAGGAATCTCATGGGGGCACACCGACCTTTGAGCGATCGGCCGACATGCGTTACTCCGGGCAGGGCTACGAGGTTACTGTACCCCTGCCGGACGGCGCGGCCGACGAGACGACTGTCAAGGAGATGCGGACAAACTTCGAGGCGGTCTACAAAGAGCGCTACGGATTCCAGAATGCTGAAGCTCCCATTGAGGTCGTTAACTGGCGACTACTTGCTTTGGGCGAAACGCCCCAGATCAGACTGGAACGGCAGGTGGCCGAGAGAGAGGGAACAGCGCTTGCTCGCACAGGTTCTCGGCCAGCTTACTTCCCCGAGCAGGGCGGCTACGTCGACTGCCCCATCTACGACTGGTACCGGCTGGGGGAAGGGAACCAGATTGACGGGCCAGCCATCGTCGAGGCTCGGGAGACATCGGCTCTCGTACTGCCGGGGGACCGGGCCGTCGTCGACACCTTCGGCAATCTTTTAGTGCACCTGAGATAGGGAGAAGCGCATGGTTGCGGATAACGATCCCATTACACTGACAGTCATCTGGAACCGCCTCATTGCTATTGGCAACGAGATGGGGTTAACGTTGAGCCGCACGGCGTTCTCGGACGCGGTACGCGAAGCTCAAGACTTCGGTCCCCACGTTTATGACGCCAAGGGACGACTGGTCGCCCAGGGTCTCTGCTCTCCAGGCCATCTGGGGGCGAGCCTTGCGGCAGTGAGGCACGCGCTTGCGGCATTTCCCGAAGAGACATTGGAGCCGGGTGACGCCGTCATCTTCAACTTGCCAGGCATGGGCACTGGCCACCTACTCGACTTCGTCGTCGTTACGCCAGCCTTCATGCGTGACGGCCAAATTGTAGGTTTCACCGCCTCCTCTGCCCATCAGGCGGATATCGGCGGCATTACTCCGGGTTCCCAGCACATTCCCAACGTTGCCGACCTCTTTCAGGAGGGGATCATTATTCCCCCATCGCTCCTCGTTCGTCGAGGTGAGCCTACTGAGATCTTCCGCATGATTTTGGCGAACGTGCGCATGCCTGAGGTTGTCGAAGGTGACGTTAACGCCCAACTTAATGCCAATCAAGTCGGAGCTCGCGGGATTGTCCAGCTAGCTGAACGCTATGGGCCGGACGCATTGTCCACATACACTGAGGAAATCATCAGGCGCTCAGAGGAGGCTATGCGAGCTTCCGTTCGCGAGCTGCCTAATGGTGTTTACGAGGGCGAGGACTACATGGATGATTACGGGCCCGGTACCCCACCCATCCGGGTCTATGTCACCGTAACCATCGAGGACGAGGACATTACCGTGGACTTCAGTGGCTCCAGCGAGCAGGTACCAGCAGCCATGAACGCCTACCTCAGTTACACCTACGCTTACGTCTTCTACACCTTGAAGTGTGTAGTGAACCCGGAGCTGCCGCAGAACGAGGGCACCTGCCGGCCAGTTCACGCGACAGGACCGGCTGGCTGCTTCTTCAATGCCCAGCACCCCGCTCCCAGCTCCGGCCGGGCCATCACCGCCCACCGCATGTTCAATGCCATCATGCTGGCGATCTCTAAGGCGGTGCCTCATCGCGCGGTGGCGTGTCACTCGGAATTTAGCAATGCCATCATCGGAGGGAAAGATCCACGGACAGGGCGTACCTTCGCCTTCTACGAGATCCTGTCGGGTGGCTCGGGCGGACGACCTACCAAGGACGGGGTGGAAGCCATGTTTACGGTGATCAACGCCAAGAACGTCCCGGTCGAGGTGTACGAGACCTCCAACCCGGTTCTTATCGAGCGCGCCGGGCTAGTCCAGGACTCAGCTGGCGCCGGGAAGTTCCGCGGTGGCTGTGGCTTTCGTCGCGACAGTCGCATCATTGCCCCAGAGGTCACATTCACCAACTTGTCCGACCGCACCAAATTCGACCCGTATGGTTTGCAGGGAGGGCTGCCGGGTATGCGTGGGGCCACCTATCTGAATCCAGGGACTGAGAATGAGGAGCTCCTGGAACCTAAGGGGGTCTATACACTGCACGAGGGGGACGTGATTAGTTATCGTTGCGCGGGGGCTGGTGGATACGGCGATCCGCTGGAGCGTGACATCGCCGCTGTGGCCAGGGACGTGGATCGCGAGTTTGTCTCCATCGAGGCCGCAGCTCGCCTATACGGTGTGGTCGTCGATCCCGAGACTCTCAGCGTGGACAAGCTGGGTACGGAGCAAATGCGGACCAGAATGCGTCGGGATCAGGCCTTTTCAGCAGAGATGGCACCTGAGACAGGGGCGGCGGCGACGCATGAGTCCGTGGGGAATCGTGCTAAGCCGTCGACTCCCTCCCAAGGTCCCTGAGGTAACGACGGCTACGCTTGCTCGCAGCGGCCCGACTGTTGCTCTCAAATAGTAGAGACCGGCTGTTTTCTGAAGCCCCTTAAATCTTTAGTGATCGTTGCACCATGCGAGGTGTGAGGTTGCCCCTAAGTCTCTAGTGATCGTTGCGAGGTGAGGCCAAGTCCACGCACGTGGTGTATGAGAAGCAGCGAATCATCCTCTGAATCAATGCTCTAGACCCGCGGCCCCGAGTTCCTTCCTCACCTCCCTCGACGAGGGCGCGGTGATCATCAGAGATCTCGAACTCGACCCCCGACAGTCCCCGGGCAGTGAGGCTTCTCCAGGAAGGCGACCCAGCCGACGCCGTCCTCTACGGTGATGACGTGGGTGTGGCTAGCACCTTCCGGTGGCCACCTGAGTTGACCCCGACGGCGATCACCGCGGCGACCGAGACCACCCTAACGGGCTCCGGTCTTTCGAACCGGATTATCAGCCTAGATCAGACCGTCATCCCGCGGTTCCCTGAGGTCTCCACATCTCCTGGATATGCTATATGCTATAGCATATTGGACCACAGGAGGGGGTAGGCTGATGCTGAAGAAGCACTTCTTTCTTGGACTGCTTGCGGCTGTGTTGGTCGTGGCCGCGTGTAGTGGGAACGAGAGCGACGGCTCGGGGGAGACCACTGTCGTTAGATTCCAAGCCCAGAGTTCGCTCCAGGCTGGCTACGACGCTGTAATCGAGCAATTTGAGGAGGCCAATCCGGGTATTGAGATCGAATCGTCATATTCTCCCAACGAAACCTATCCGTCGGTCCTGCGAACCCAGCTGCAAGGTGGGAGCGGTCCGGACGTTTTCTTCACCTACCCCAGCTCCAGTGATCCGCACGGGGTGCGGCTCCTCGCGGACGCGGGCTACCTTGAGGACTTGACCGGGCGAGAATGGGAGCCGCGGATTATGGAGTCCGCGAAGCCGCAAGTTACGTTTGATGGCAGGGTGTATGGATGGGTACCGGGAGCAATCGTGGCGGGCCTCGGCTACAACACCGAGCTGCTCTCCAGTGAACTCGGTCTACAGATACCGAGAACATTCGACGATCTGCTGTCAATGTGCGAGACGATCGCCTCTGAGGGGAAGATTCCGATTGCTTACCAGGCCGGAGCACTGGCATACAACATGCTCCCCATCAACGGAACTGCCCTGTCCACGGTGTTCTACGGGGAGCCTCGCTGGCAGGAGCAGCGGTTGGCCGGCGAGGTAAGTTTCGCGAGTACTCCCGGTTGGCGCGTTGCCGTCCAACGTGTCTTGGATATGCAGAACGCGGGGTGCTTCCAGCAGGGTGCGGCGGGAGCGAGCTCGGAAGAGGCGTTCAGTCTCGTCGCTGATGGCGAAGCGGTTATGACCTGGCTGCCAACGAGCGCCTGGTCGGTTATCGAGGGACTCAACCCCGACATTAAGCTTGGGCAGATGCCGGTGCCGGGAACAACCGAGGAAGATACAGTTGCTTATTTCGCCCCTAACACTGCCATAAGCGTGAACGCCGACTCCAACGTGAAGGAAGCTGCACTGGAGTTCCTTGATTACACCGCCAGCGAAGAGGTGGCCGACCAACTTGCCGAAGATATTCTTGTCCTGTCCGCGGAGCAATTGAGTGGGAAGGGCCTGCCCCCGACTATTGCGTCAGGTTACGCCAATGTCTTCGAAGATCCTGACAAGGTCATCCTTGGCCTCCAGTGGGGTTGGAACCCGGATTTGACGCAGACTATGGAAACGTTGATCCAAGGTCTAATCTCCGGACAGAAAACAGTGGATGACGTCCTCACCGAAATGGACCAGGCCTGGGATGCGAACCCGCCTGAGCCGCCTCCCCAATGATCTCGACTGGCTCGTCCTGCTCGGGCGCGCGTCAACCTGCCCGCTCGGGTCTGGACGTTTTCATCCCCCGAGCGGGACGATGCAGGTCGTGTAAGTCTCCTCGTGCACGCGAATCTGTCGGGGAACGCGGTAACGTTCTGCCTCGGGTGAGACCCCGCTTGAGGGTTTGGGAAACGAACGACTGCCCGTTCCGATGCCGTTCCTGAGTGGACGTAAGCTGCGTCGGGGAGGTACCAGGGGCAACCCGTTGCGGGTTCCATGGATTGTGGCTTTCCCAAGTCTAGCGTTCACCATCGCTATACATTTCTTGCCGGTTGTCGTGGGCCTCTGGTATGCGTTCACGGACTGGGACGGTCTGAGTCCGAACGCCAACTGGATTGGATTGGCCAACTTCCGCACTATTTTTGCACATCCGGCGACCCGTTCTGCGTTGTGGAACACGCTTCTCATCACAGGCGTTTTTGTCGTTGCGGTCAATGTGGCCGGACTGGCTCTGGCGGTTGCCTTGAACCGGTCGGTGAAATCGCGGCATGTGTTGCGCTCGCTGTTTTTCTTGCCATTCGTCCTGATGCCGCTTGCCAGCGGCTACATTTGGCGATACATCTTCGATTATACGGGTGTGCTGAACAGATTCCTCCAAGTTGTGGGTTTGGAGGAGTGGGTCCGTCCTTGGTTTGCAGACCCTTCGACCGTGCTTTGGACCATTGTGGTGGTACTCATCTGGCAATACTCTGGCTTAGCAATGGTGTTCTACTTGGCTGGACTGCAAGGAGTTTCAGACGAACTGTGGGAGGCGGCGGCCATCGATGGCGCCTCCACATGGATGAGATTCCGGCGCATCACAGTGCCGCTCCTCGCGCCAGCATTCACGGTCAGCCTGGTCTTCACGACGATCACTGGGTTCCGTCTCTTTGATCAGATAATTGCGCTGACTGGCGGCGGACCCGTCTATGCGAGCGAGACGCTGGCCACGCAGGTGTGGAAGCAATCGTTCGTAAACGGAAACTTTGGGCTCGGCTCTGCGCTTGCACTTATGTTGACCGGTTTGATTGTCGTCGTCGCGGTTACCCAGCTTGTCGTCCTTGGACGCCGAGAAGCAGCAGCGGCTTAAGGAGAGATGCCCAATTTTCCGGTATACGTGGCGTACGTTCGCTCGGGAACTCTGTCTCTTGATTGGCGCAGTGGTTATGTTGATGCCAATCTACTTGCTTGTGGTGATGTCGTTGAAGTCGCCATCGGACTTACGCGAAGCCCCATTTTCGTTTCCGACATCTCCGGAGTTCGAGAATTATCCGACGGCTTGGCAGGGAGCTACCGCAGGGGTCTCTCTTGGAGATTCGTCAATAGATAGCTTGACGATTACTATCGGAAGCGTTATGGGCGTTGTCACTCTGGGTTCTCTCGGAGCGTGGACGCTCGCCCGGAGTGGCTCTCGCCTGAGTACTGGCTTGTATATGTTGTTCGTTATCGGCATCATCATGCCGCTGGAGCTTGGGATTATTCCGCTCTACGCTGCGATGCGCCACCTAGGTCTAGTTGGAACCGCTCATGGCATGATTCTGCTCAACGTGGGTCACTATATGCCGTTAAGCGTGTTCTTCTATGCCAGCTTCGTGCGGGCGCTGCCGAAGGAATATGAGGAAGCGGCAAGGGTGGATGGCGCAAGTCTTTTCCGCACGTTCGTCCGGGTGGTATTTCCGATGCTTCGTCCGGTGCACGGTAGCGTTGCCGTCGTGATCGGCCTGATTACTTGGAACGAGTTCTTTCTTCCCCTCATTTTTCTCGCGGGTAGCGACACCCAGACTTTGCCTCTCGGGGTCTATGCGTTCGTCGGGGAGTTCTCGGCGCAGTGGACTCTAATCTTTGCAGCGGTGACGATATCCATAGTGCCTGTGCTGGCGTTCTTCTTGTTTGCTCAGCGTCAATTAATTCACGGATTCGCTGGCGGGATTCGAGGATAGTTTGGCTCGGGTCAGGATCGAAGGGGTCAGCAAGGTCTATCCGAACGGTGCCTGCGCGGTGGAAGACCTTGATCTCGAGATTCCCGACGGGAGCCTGACTGTGCTCGTTGGGCCATCGGGATGCGGAAAATCAACAACATTACGGATGGTCGCGGGGTTGGAAGAGGTCAGCCACGGCTCAATCTGGATCGGCGACAAGATTGTCAACACACTGGACCCCAGTAAGCGGGGCATTGCGATGATTTTCCAGAATTATGCACTCTATCCACATATGCGGATATTCGAGAACATCGCGTTTCCTCTTCGCGCTCAGCGTCTGCCGAACTCAGAGGTGCGTGCGCGAGTGATGAGCGTGGCCGAGATGCTCGGACTGAAAGACTTGCTTGAGCGAAAGCCGCGGACGCTTTCAGGTGGACAGCGTCAAAGAGTTGCGATGGGGCGGGCCATCGTTCAGGAACCACAGGTTTTCTTGATGGATGAACCGCTCTCAAATCTGGATGCTAGGTTGCGTGTGCAGATGCGTCGCGAGATATCGGGGCTTCAACATGAACTCAATGCCACGACGATCTATGTCACGCACGATCAGGTAGAGGCAATGACGATGGGTGATCAAATTGTAATCTTGCGTAACGGTAACCTACAACAGGTAGGCCCTCCACAAGTGTTGTACGACCATCCGGCGAATCTGTTCGTGGCCGCCTTCATGGGTGCGCCAGCAATGAACCTCCTACGAAGCAGGATCGAGGTGGACAAGGGCGGTGATTTGGCCTGCATCCTCGACAAGCAGCGACTCATTCTTGAGCCTGAGACCGTCGCGCGAACGGCTTCCATCGCGAAATATCTAGATCGGGAAATTGTCGTTGGCATGCGGCCTGAACTGCTCGCAATCTCCGAGGATTCTGGGGGTCCACGAGCACGGTTGCGTGGGGAAGTCATCCATGTTGAGGCGCTCGGAAGGGAGCGGCTTGTATACATCACTTTGCCCGGACATCCGGTTTTGATTGACGAGGTTATAGAGGCAGCCAGGGAGAACGAGGCTTTCACTCTCGAAGCGTTGACGAACGGACAAACACAAACCATCGCCGTTGTTGAGCGGTCTGATCATGTCGCTCCCGCGAAAACCGGCTCCGTTGTTGAGATAGGCGTTACGACGGCCAACCTTCACTTCTTCGATCTCGACACGGGTCTCGCAATCAATTAGTCGGCTCTCCGCGATTTCGTGGGATGAACTCACCTCGCTCGCATGGTCATGATGCCACCGGTGGGCACCACGGCAAAGCTCTTGCTCCGAAGTTGTCCGCGTTGTCGAACCGTAAGCGATCCGCTTCAGCACTCCGAGCTTTTTGTTCGTGCCCTCGAGGCGACCGTTGGTGATACGCCCGCAGCGGTGGAACGCGAGGATCTCCGGGAGCCGCTCGGCGAGCGTTTTCAGGATCGAGCAGAACTCCCGGATCGCGGTCTCCTGCCACGCGTGCACGAAGTCCTCGATCCGTCTCGCTGCTTCCGCTTCATCGTCCGCGTCGTAGATCCCGTAGAGCTGCTGCAGGAGCTTCCATGCGTGCCACAGCTCCGGGTCTTCGGTGAGCGCCCGCGACAGGCGGGCGAACTGCGATCCATCGAGGTGACCGGCCTTGGCCAGCTGCAGATAGGTGTCTTGAAGATCACCGGGGGAACACCGGTGACTCCCCGGGCTCCCCGGTCCGTTGGATCCGCCTTCTGACCCTCGTTGAGGCCGGCGGCGAACCACCTGACGACGTGGAAGCGGTCGATCACATGGGTGGCTCGTCCAAGGTGGGCATCGATCGCGGCGCCGCCTCGAGGGCACGAACAACAAAGTTGGAGTCATAGAGACGCGTTCGATCTCTGGTCAGTGCCTCATCGTCAACTGCGCGCTTGGACGGCAGCCTCTTGATCGCCGCGTAGAACGTCGACGGGTTTCAGCCCAGCGTCCGGCAGATCGGCTCGACCCCGAAACGGTTGCCCTCTTCGCTTCCGATGTAAGCGGTCATCTCGGCGGACGTGGGTCGAGCTCTCGTGCGAAAAAGGCCGACGCCGACTTCGGATCTCGTTGGCACCGCGGAGCTCCGCGGTCTCCCTTCTGAGGCGGCGGAGCTCCTCGAACTGCTCTGAGGTCGTCCCGAGCTTCAGGCCACCGTCGATCTCAGCCTGCCTGACCCACTTGCGCAAGGTCTCAAAGCTGATGCCTAGTTGGTCCGCGATGCGCCTGGTTGATTTGGGACCACTCTCTGCGACAAGCGGATCGCCCGCTCCCGGAACTCCTGTGAGTACTGCCGAGGTCTGGCCACGGGCCTCCTTTCCAATTCCCATAGCCCCTACCAAACCAGGCGCGGTTCAAGGAGCCCACTACCCCTGCTCCCGCTTGAGTTCAGGTTGGTTCAGCGAGCCAGGTCCCGACAGTTCCCTTCGACTCTAGGTTGGCTATCTCCTCAAGAGAGAGCCCTAGCTCTTCTGAAAGAATTTCTCTTGTGTGTTCTCCGCATCTCGGCGGCGCCATTCTAGGCTCCGGTCTATGCCCATTGATTGAGATTGGAATCCCTACCTGTTGATATTCATCTTCAAGGAGACCAGGTTGCAGCATTCCGCTCGCCCCTGTCTGGGGATGTTCTAAGACCTCTGGAATGGTGTTCAAGGGCGCCACCGGCACACCTCGACTCGTCAGCTTCTCAATCCACCCGTCAGCTGTGTCCCCCAATAGCGTGTCCTCAATGACAGCGCGGAGCGCACCTCGATGTTCGACCCTAAGCGGGTTCGATGTGAATCGCTCGTCACACGCAAGTTCAAGCATGCCCATACCCTCGCAGAAAGCAAGCCATAGCTTCTCGCTGCCTACTGCAATCATAATTGGTCGGTCTGCCGTTCGGTATGCACCGTACGGCATGAGCATCGCTAGCTCACTTCCCCAACGTCTAGGCTCCTCACCGCTCGCGAGGAAACCGAGTATCTGATAGGGGAGCCAGGCCAATGATGTTTCAAAGAGAGAGGTGCGCACAACCTGCGTCGATTCCTTATGTGTAGCACGGTCGAGCAAAGCACTGATGATTCCGATGGCCGCCCACATCCCGGTCCCCATATCCATAATGGAAGTACCCACTCGAATGGGAGGTGATCCCTCGTGGCCGGTGATGCTAACCAAGCCGCCGAAGCCCTGGACCAATGGATCGTAGCCGGGCTGCTGGGCAAGCGGTCCTGTTACGCCAAAGGCCGTGAGCTCGCAAACGAGGACGTGCGGATGACTGATCCTTAGCGCCGCCGAATCTAACTTGAGTTTTCTTGCGGTCACTGGCCTGAGTGACTCAACAAACACATCGGCCTCTTCGAGTAGGCCATTTAGAATGGAACGTCCCTCCTCTGCTTTCAGGTCAAGCGCGATGCTCCGCTTGTTTCTGTTGAATGACATGAACATGGTGCTGTGCCCCTGCCAGAATGGCGGTCCCCACTGTCTCGTGCTATCGCCGCGAATTGGCTCTACCTTGATGACCTCAGCCCCTAGATCGGCGAGGATTTGGGTGCAGAAGGGACCCGCGACATTCTGGGTTGCGTCGATGACCCGATGACCAGACAGCGGTAAGCGCACCATCAATAGGACCTGGGCATGCCCATCACGTGGTGCCCTATATAGGCAAGTACTAGGTTGTTCGCGATCGGAGCCGTCTGGTAGAGGCGGGTTTCCCTGAACTTCCGTTCCACGTCGTATTCAGCCGCGAACCCATACCCGCCGTGGGTGTCTAAGCAGGCATTTGCGGCCTGCCAAGCGGCCTCCGACGCAAGGAGCTTGGCCATGTTTGCTTCCGGGCCACAAGGATGACCTGCGTCGAACAGCCCTGCGGCGCTCCGACGCATCAAGCCAGCAGCAGTTACGGACGCATATGCGCGGGCCAAGGGAAACTGAACGCCCTGATTCCTTCCGATAGGTCGGTCAAAGACCTCGCGGTGTGTTGCGTACTCAGCACCTTTCGCACAGAACCATCGTCCGTCTCCCACGCATTCGGCAGCCAAGAGGATGCGCTCCGCGTTGAAGCCATCGAGTACATAAGAAAAACCTTTGCCCTCTTCACCAATGAGTTGACTCGAGTTGGTCTTAAGATTCCTTATGAGCACTTCGTTAGTTTCGTGATTGAACATTGTCTTGATGGGATTGACTTCAATAGTATCTCCGGCTTGTCTGAGATCGATAATGAACAAACTGAGTCCATCAGTGCTCCGACTTTGGTTCTCGCGCTTGGTCGTGCGCGCCAAAAGAAGCATCAAATCGGAGTGTTGGACACGCGACGTGAACACCTTCTGCCCGTTGATGATGTAAGAATCCCCCTCGCGGACCGCGCTAGTCCTTATCCTTGTAATATCCGAGCCTGAGTCCTGCTCTGTCATTGCAAATGCCTGAAGCCGCAGTTGTCCCTTGGCGATTTCCGGAAGGTATCGTTCCCTTTGCTCTTCGCTACCGTGACGGAGGATTGGCGCCATTGTGTACATTTGGCCATGACATGCTGCAGCGTTGCCTCCGGAAGCGTTGATTTCTTCCAACACGATACTTGCCTCGGAGAGGGAGCGACCACCACCACCGTATCGTTCGGGAATCAGAATAGATAACCAGCCAGCATCTGTTAGCGCTTCGACGAACCTCTCGGGATACATGCGACTTTCGTCAAGTTCTCTCCAGTACGAAGACGGGAACCGAGAGCAGAGATCTCTAATCGCTGTCTGTATCTCCATATACATACCGTCATCATTCAGATCCGAACTGATCACTGTCCTCCTCGCTGACTCTTGATGCGATGTCTGGCACTCCTGGCTTTCTGTAAACAAGGATGGATCGCTCAAACGAAATCACAACTAGATCAGCTTGGTTCCGTCCTATTGTTCGACCGGTAACGATTCCCATCTCCGGTTTAGAACGTGATGTGCGACATTCAAGAATGAATGTCTCGCACCAAAGTGTGTCTCCCGGGAAGAGAGGATTGGGGAGCCGGACATTCTCCCACCCCAGGTTGATCCCGTTGCGACTAAACTCATTCACCGTGAGTCCTGTAGCAAGCGCAATTGTCAACGCGCTGTTAATTACTAGTCGGCCAAATTCTGTCCCCGCAGCGTATCTCTCGTCGATGTGAAGAGGGTTGTTGTTGCAGGTCAATAGCGTGAACCAGATGTTATCGGCTTGAGTAATAGTTCGACCCGAATGAAGTATGCGTTGACCCACAGAGAAGTCCTCGAATAAGGGACCGCCAACGTAGCCATGGCCTTGAGTTCCCATCACAGTGGCCTATACCTCGGTGGGCGTTGACCAGAAACCCTCATTCTCGAGGTGGGACACAAGTAGTTCCCCGGCATGCAAGATGTGGGAAATCATGGCCTGACGAGCACCCTCAGGGTCTTGTGTACGGAGCGACTCGATGATCGTTTCATGGTCGTGCAGAGAAGCATCGCGCCACCCGGAGATGCTCGCGTAAAAGAGACGAGGTACATACCGCGCCGTCACACTTATAAGCCATGTAAGTTTCGGAGAGGGGACCGCCCGATTAATGAGCCGATGGAACTGAAAGTTGAGAGCCTCCATTTCTTCACCATCCGAACGAGCATCGGCCTGACGCATGCTTTCCTGACAACTGGTAAGTTCCCCCAAGAGGGACTCGGAAGCCTCACGAGCGGCGCGAGCTGCTAACTCTCCAGCGATGAGGCTCTGGACAAGGAACATGTCGGCGATGTCCTGGCGAGTAAGAGGGGTGATCCGGAAGCCGTGCCGCGGTTCCATTTGCACGAACCCCTGACCTTGTAGAACTAGCAGACCTTCCCGGACCGGGGTAGCGCTCGTCTGAAGGTCTCGAGCCAGGGCGTCTATGTTCAACGGCTCCCCGCTTCGAAGTTGCCCGGACATGATGAGTTCCCGAACATGCCCTGAGATCTCTTGGCTGAGCTGAGTCCGTTCGCGTACGGGTCGCACAGGGCTAATTCCAGCTGATCTACTCGTAATCTTCTCTTGAGTCTGTCCTATCCGATCTGTCACGACACCCGTTCTCCCTTGATCGGCTCTTAAGCTCCTTCTCCACAGATAACCTATCGTGTAGGATATATTAGCGAAGATTTTGTCACCTTATCGTTATCGTCACGTCGTTATCGTCACGTCGTTATCGTCACGTCGTTATCGTCACGTCGTTATCGTATAGGATATAGGAGAAGAGAGCAATTTGAGAGTTCTTTGGGGGAGAGGGTGGGCCCTGGCGTCGGACTGCAGTTGAGAGAGCAAATCGTGGACGTTTACGTGTCCATGGTCGAGATTCCCCAACTCGGAGGTGAAGCGTGACACGACAGGATGGTCAGTACTGGCACGAGAGGGTCGATTCGTTCGGTAAGCTGCCTCGGCTGCGAGCAATGGTTCAGACTGGAATGAAGATCGCGCACGACTGTCTGGCAGTTGCAGACGGGGAGCGGGTTCTTCTCGTGTCCGACACTCCTACTAGCCCGGTCATTTACGAGGTGATAGCTGGGGCGGTGAAGGCCTGTGGCGGCGACCCTACAACTATGGTGATGGACCCTCTGTCCACGCCGGGGGCCGAGCCACCCGACAGCGTGGCTGCCGCAATGTTGGCGTCGGACACCATTATCAATCTGTGCAGCCGGAGCATCACTCATACGAAGGCAGCCCATAAGGCTTATGGAGAGGCCAGGAAGCGGTATCTGGTCATGCCGGCGATGACGGAGGACATGATGATCAAAGGGGCGGCCATGGCCGATTTCTCAGTGGTCAAGGAAATCGGAGTAGCTATTGTCGATGCCGCCAACAAGGCGTCGTCTCACGAGGTTCGCATGACGAGCGAGGGAGGGACTGACTTAACATTCAGTGTCGAAGGTCGCCCGTGGCTTCCTTACTACTCAGAGTTGAGACCTCCGAGAAACATCGAGATCTTCCCGGCCGGTGAGGTTAACAACTGCCCGATAAAGGCAGGGATGAAGGGAAGAGTCGTCGTCGACACATTCATGATGGAGGTAGGCACGCTGAGCCAGCCGATCATCTGGGAGGTTGACGAAGGACAGGTGGTAGATATTTCGGGAGGATCCGAAGCGAGTGCACTCCAAGAACTTCTCGAAAAAGAAGGAGATGAGAACTCACGCTACCTCGGGGAGTTTGCGATAGGGACAAATCCGTGGGCCCGCTTCATAGGTAGTGCGCTGGAGGACAAGCAAGTATACGGCTCTATCCACATCGCGATGGGCACCGACGTACCGAACCCTGCGGTCGAGCATCCCCGGCAGAGCACCCTACATCTCGACGGAATCGTGGCGAAACCCGACCTGTGGGTTGGTGACACGAAAATCGTGGAGAAAGGGAGGATCCTTGTGGGGCCAACTGTCTGATGCAATATCTAGGGCATGTGAAGTTGTGAACCGCCCCGGGTTTCATAGAGACTCCGTCAATGGTCCCTGTCCTTCCAGTGCAGCGTAGTAGTTCTCTTCCAACTCGACAGGCGGGATATCTCCGATCGAGCTGTGCAGTCTCCGGTTGTTGAACCAGTCGACCCATTCCAACGTCGCCAACTCGACCTGCTCCGGTGTTCTCCACGGCCCACGTCGACGGACCAGTTCGGTCTTGAACAGCCCGATCTCGCTCTCGGCCAGAGCATTGTCATAGCTATCACCACGGGATCCGACCGACGGTTCGATGCCGGCGTCAGCGAGACGCTCCGTGTAGGTGATCGAGGTGAACTGATTGGGTTCAAGGGGTCGTTGCAACACTGTCGTGTTAGTCCGATGGTAAGAGTTCAGCAAGAGCCTCGCCAGGAGACTTCCAGCCAAGGGTCTTTCGGGGTCGGGTGTTAAGAGCGAGGGCGACAGCATCGAGCTCGTCAGGGGAGTGCCGGGCGAGGTCGGTGCCCTTGGGGAAGTACTGGCGTAGCAGTCCGTTTGTATTCTCGTTGGTTCCCCGCTGCCAGGGACTGTGCGGATCGCAGAAGTAGACGTCGAGTCCTGATTGGACGCGCAGCTGTGTGTGCTGAGCCATCTCGGCTCCCTGGTCCCGCGTCAGCGATCGCCGGAGGTGCTCGGGAAGGTCACTGATCGCCTTGGCGATCGCGTCGCGAACGGCCTCGGCCCCGTGCCCGGTCAGGGCAGGCCCATTCTTGGTTCGCGCTTTGTCGCCATGACCTTCCATGCTAGGCAAGTACAACAGCAGCGTGAACCGTGTGGTCCGTTCGACGAGCGTGCCGATCGCGGAGCTCTTGAGCCCGAGTATGAGATCACCCTCCCAATGACCCGGGACCGCGCGGTCATCCGCTTCGGCGGGGCGTTCGCTGATCATGATCTCTGAAGAGACGAACTTCTTGCAGCGATCATCAGCCTCACTTCGGGGTTGGTCGTTGGTGCCGAGGCATTGATCAGATGGAATCACCCAACCGAGGGCCGCCTCGGGCCGGGACAGTTCCTCCCCGCGGCGGAAGAACATGGTCTCATGTGC
This sequence comes from Actinomycetota bacterium, assembly GCA_009377815.1. Lineage (GTDB taxonomy): Bacteria > Actinomycetota > CADDZG01 > CADDZG01 > WHSQ01 > WHTI01. The sequence continues at coordinate 20,421 of WHTI01000007.1, read as the reverse complement.
GAACTGGACCGATGGATGCTGAAAGAGGCGTTCCGCCGATCGGTGGTGTGGCGCAGGTTTGGAACCGAGCACTTTAGCATCAGCGTAAACCTGTTCGGCATGTCTTTGCAGAGCGATGAGATGATCGATGACGTAGCCAGAACTTTGACCGAGACGGGTATCCTGCCCGAAGACCTGATCCTTGAGATCACGGAGAGCGCCTTCATTAGTAACAACGCCATTTGGCGGCTCCTGGAACTGAAGAAGCTCGGGGATCGGACTTCCCGGCCGATTTCGACAATCACCGAAGCTAGGGTTTAAGGGGGCCTTGACTGTGGGTCGAGGCGCGAGAAGTCGGCCGGGTCAGCCTTTGGGATGAACCACGGCGATCGGTCTGCCCTCGAATCGTGCGAGGCGACCCCTGTGCTCGAGAGGCTCGAGTTCGTAACCAAGTTTGGTCAGGACCGTCTGCCAGTCGGTGCCGCGGTCGACGCCTTTCACCGCGTCTGCGGCCTGTTGCCAGCGGAAGGTGTCGTGCGCAACCTGACATCCAGGGTATGCACCGTGAGAAGGTCCCTAAGTTTGAGCCCTGGGACTCCTGCATGATCCAGGCGCTCGAGTTCGGCCGCGAGCTCTCTCGTTGCCTCTGGGCGCGGCTTCGAGGAGATGCGACCGACCGCTTCGGACAAAGCGGCCGCTTCGATCGATCGAACGGGGCCGTTGGCGTCGACGACTCCAAGCGCAAGGACCGAGCCTGAGCGCGAAGGGTCATCAGCCAGCAACAGAAGAGGGGTGGGCTCCTCCCGACTGCCGCTCGCGCCAAGTCTTCCGGAGCCTGCTCTCAGTCGTCGCGCCAGTTGCAGCAACCTCAACACCGGCGACAACACAGATGGCGGTTAGCGGGGAACTAGCCGGAACTCCTCTCGCGGCGGGGAGAGCTACGAGGCTCTCGATGATTTCGTTAGCGTTCACGGCATTCTTCACGAACCGCGTGCGGCGTGGTCGCTGCGATTGTTGCAACTTGTCCATCTGGTTTCCTCAAACACCAATTCTGTGAAGGGGAGGTGTCGGTCGTCATTCTGACCATCGGGTGCGACAAACCATGTGCAAGTACACCAGTCAAGGAGATTTCGGATGAAGGCAACAGCCCCCCATCGCTCAGGCGACCCCAGTTGGTGATCCAGTCAGTCGTCATGTTTGGCCCTCGGTGTCCTCTGGGGGTGTGACTTGAGCCACTCTCGGATCTCTGACCGAAGCCACAAACGGCACTTGCCGCCACCGAAGTCGATTATCGGTCGCGGCATGTCTTCGTAGCGCTCAAGGTATGTCGTCACGCTGTTGCGGTGGGCCAAGCCCAGCATGGCAGCGACTTCGTATACATCGATCAGATCCTCGGTACGGATTCGTGGGCTCACGCTCCTTAGTGTACGGAGGTTGACAAGGGTTCTCCGGGAAGGTTAGTCTACTCACGCACATTGAGTGGCCCCGGCGGTGCGTGAACACCCCGAGGCCTGGCCAAGACCTATTGGGAGATCCTGACATGCCCAAGATTAGCGGCGGACGCAACCTTGCCCCGGTTCCGAACCCGCCCTCGTCGACCATCGATTCGGCCCCCCTCGGCTCAACCGTGGCCCTCAGCCTGCTGCTCGGCAAGGTGCTCCGGCAACTGAACGGGGCTCGGTTCACGGACCAGACCGTGCAGCGGATGGCCGAGATCATGACCCGCTTCGTGACCTACCTCGAGAAGGGTCATGGAATCCGCTCGATCGCTGACGTGGCTGAGGAGCACGCTGAAGGCTTCATCTTCGCCAGCACGGGGATCAGCGGTCGCGGGCGTCCAACGCCTGCAACCATGCATCTCCGGCGGTCAGCTCTCCGCCTCTACTTCCGCATCGCCCGCGAACTCGGAATGTCGATCGGCGACCCCACCTTGGACCTGTTGCTCCCGGCTCGCTCAAGCCTCGCCACCCGGCCCCTCACGGACGACGAGATCACCCTGGGACGCAGCTTCTCGCTCAACACGCTCAATGCCACACGCCGTCCGGCGGCGTGGGCGCTGGCTGAGGCAACGGCGCGGACCTCTGAGATTCCCCATGTGCGGGTCCAAGACGTCGATGCGGCGGCCAGTCGGGTCTGGGTTTCAGGTTCGACCAAGGTGGAGCCTCGTTGGGGGCAACTCAGTGAGTGGGGACTACAGCAGGTCCTCCGACGGATGGAGGGATTGAGGAAGGACGATCTCCTCGTATACGAAGGTAACGGCTCGGAGCAGAGCCGTCAGGCATCGTCGTGCATCGCCATCAGCCAGACGTTGATGGACTCGGGCCTCGATCGGGAGCAGGACGTGCGGCCTGGGTCGGTAGTGGCATGGGCTGGGAACAAGATCTTCGAAGAGACAGGTTCCATCGATGCTGTGGCGCGTCGACTTGGAGTTCGTAGCCTTGATCGGGCCGCTGGAGTCATCGGATGGGATTGGGCGGGGAGCAGTTGCGGGGAGAAGGGCGGCAACTGCTAACAAGTGGCCAAGTCCTCCGTGGGTCTGTCCTGTCTCGAGCGCGTAGAGGCGATCCTTCGTAATCCTGCCGTCTATCGCCTCGGGCGCTTGATCCCCAAGCCTCCGCCCGACTCCGGCGGCCGTCGCCGGCAGTATCCGGACTTCATGCTGATCGTCTACGAAGCCTTGATCAGCGTGTATCTAAGTGCCCGTCAGGTCGAGGCAGAACTCAGCCATCCCTTGGTCTGGAAGCTCATGCGCCGCACCATCAAGACGATTTTCCCCGACGATCCCTCCATGCACCTTCCGCGCCGACCGATGCGCCGGCACCACTACCTATACGGACGCGGTCGCCATCTCAGCGATCCCGACGTGCTGAGCGCACTCGCAGAACTGCACCGAGAGATAGCAGCAGAGCAGGCCCGGGAACTGGGACTGATGAATCCTGCCGGTCCGGGATCATGGACCCATCCGCATCCCTCGCGTCTGCTCCATGCCGATGGCAAGGTCATCGCTCCGCTCTTCAGAGCTAAGCCTGGAGACGAGTGGGTCGACAAGGCCACAGGTGAGATCAAGTCTCGTAGGTGCGAGCCTGATGGCCGCCTTCATTTCGAAGGCACCGGTGAGGCAGCGTGGGGTACGAAGTTCGTTTTGGTCGCGGCTCGCAGTGGGGATGAGCGAGGGCGCATCATCATCGACGTCGAGTGGGTTCCTGAGCCTGGCGGCGAAGCAGGCCACGCGATGAACTCCTTCGAACGCGTCGCTCCTCTCGTGCCCGGTGCGCAGGGCGTCATCTACGACACCGCACTTCGTGGCGTCCATCACCAGAAGCTGTTGCGCGAGTTCGGGTGGTTGCCGATCAACAAGGTCACCGCCGCAGTCAAGGGATCTAGGAAGCCTCGGCGGAAGGAAGGTCAGCGGGTTGAGAAGAGCGTTCACGTCGAGGACAAACAGATTCGGCTTGAAGATGGATCGGCAAGGACCTACCGGCTCTATGCGAGCGGTGGTGCCATCGGTCTTGGTGAATTGACCGACACGGGCGAGGTCGAGTTCGTGGAACTCGAGCGGGTCCGGACTCATCGCAACGCGGATAAGAACGGGCTCTACCGTTGGTACAACGACTACCGTCTGCCAGCCAGCTACGGTGGTGGAACGATCACGGTACGTCTGCACGGCAACGACGAGGACTCGATTCGACGCTTCAACCGTACCGAGAACGTGCGGCCCATCCCATCAACCGACCCCGATTTCTCAGAACTCTATTCACGGCGCAACGATTGCGAGTCGATCAACCGCGCCTTAGATGACTCGATGTGGCTCGGCCGGGCGCACAGCGTGGGTCATTCTCGCCAACACGTAAATCTGCTCGGCTATGCGCTGATGGTCAATTCAGTGGCCTTGCACGAGCATCGAAAACGACAACCCGCCGGTCTGACGCCGGCCGCCTAAGAACCTCACCCCCGCTCACCTCTAGTAGCGCAAGCGCGCCTCGATTCAGTAAGCGGGACCAAACCAGGCTCTGTAGGCCGATCCAGACCGTTCCCTCAGTAAGATTGTCCCTGGTAGTGCATGTCGCTGACCTGGACAAACGGTTTTCTACCGGGTTTTCTACATGCCCCGCCCTCGTAGCTCAGGGGATAGAGCACAGGTTTCCTAAACCTGGTGTCGCAGGTTCGAATCCTGCCGGGGGCACCATTGTGATGTCGCGGGGCGTGTGAAAGTCCGGTACCTCTGTCCCACATCGGCTCCGGCACCTCTGTCTCACTGTCTGTCCCGGCTCCGGCTCCTGGGCGACAGTGGCTTCGGCACCTGTGTCTCACTCGCTCCATGGCCGTCGTCGTTCGATTCGTCTTGACTTGGGTCCTCTCGACCCAAGGAGGACGTCGTCATGCTGGTGGAGCTACCCGTGGTTGAGCAGCGCTATCTGGCGGTCAGAGAGGTGCTCGACACCGGGGCCAGCGTCACCGACGGCGCGACCCGCTACGGGGTCGACCGCAGAACCCTTCACCGGTGGCTGTTGCGCTACGCCAACGACGGCCTCCCGGCACTCGCCGATCGCAGCTCCAAGCCGGATCGCTGTCCCCACCAGATCTCGGCTGAGACCGAGGCGCTGATCGTCTCGCTGAGAAGAGCCCACCCCGGCTGGGGACCCCGCACGATCCTCAACATCCTGCGAAGGGAGCGTGATGACGTCCCGTCTCGCTCGGCGATCTACCGCTGCCTGGTGCGACAGCGCCTCATCGAGCCCAAACGAGGAGACAGCGCCGCGACGACTACAAGCGATGGGAACGCCCAGAGTCTCGGGAAACACGACTTCGGCGGTGCTGCCGTCCACGAATGTCAGGGGCATGATGACGCGGTCTCCCTCCGTGTAAGTCAAAGGATGGAAGCCGTCTGAGGCATCGGTGCCGTCTTTATTGGTTGGCTGAGCCGAGGGTGGAGATATGTCATTCGTCTTGGCGCCGGCCGTTATTGGCTGCCAGGCTGGGTCAGAGTCCTGGAATTTGTTATCGGTCAGCTGCGTCACCCCGCTGCCGTCAGGGCTCATCACGTAGATCTCAGAATCACCGTCTCTGGCACTGGCGAACGCGATCTTTGCTCCGTCCGGCGACCACGCAGGATCCCCGCCGTCCTCCATCACGACACTCAGCCCGGAGCCGTCGGCGTTCATCACGTAGATCGAGAGGGTCTCCTCTCCGTTCCGTCGAGCGGCGAAGGCGATCTTGGACACGTCGGGAGACCATGTCGGCGCCTCACTGAAGAAGAACTCGGGCGTGAGCCGCTCGACATCGGCGCCGTCGGGACTCATCGCATAGAGGGCCTCTGAGTCCGTCTGCGTCTCTGGGTCGTAGCGGATGCGCTTGTGAACGATCCTGGACCCGTCGGGCGACCACGCCGGCCAGTAGGCGCCGCTCGCCCCGTCGTCGGCTTCGTCGCTGACCTGCATCAGGGCGGAACCGTCTCGATCAATTGAGTAAACCTCGTCTGAAGGTTCGCAGCAGGCGCCAAATGCGATCCTCATCCCGTCCGGAGACCACGAAGGGCTGTTGGCGCGGGTGAAACCCGAAGGAGAACCTGAAGTGACCGGAGTGGTGCGGTCTCCGTCCGCGCTCATCGTGTAGACTTGTTCGTAACCGGACTTGCCGTGGCGATCACTAGAGAATGCGATGAACCGGCCGTCTGGGGACCACGAAGGCTCCACGTCGGTGGCTGGATCGTCGGTGAGCCTGACCTCGTTACCCCCATCCCCGTCCATAGCGTAGATGTCGGTGGTGGGCGGATTCACGCTGTCGTCGATGATCCTCACGAACGCGATCCGGCCGTTCGTCTTCAGTTCGTCCATGGCTTCAAGCGCCCGAGCCTTCCCTCGCAGGGCCTCAGGGGATCCGCAGGCGGCCACCAATAGCGCGGCCGCCGCCGCGAAGTGGAACAGGTATGGAGGCCGGGCGTCTCCGCTCACGCCTGTTAGACGATCCGAACGGACGAGAGGTTCGGACACCCTCATAGAGAGACGGCCGGGTGTTCGTGCAAGCCCCGAACTCATGCCATCTGATAGACAGCGATTAGCGGAAGCCCTGCTCAGTCGTGTCGCCCCTTTCGTTCGGTTCCCGCCGGGGGCACCACTACAGTTGGGAACATGACCGTGCTTGAAGAAGACTGGGAAGAGGTGAAAGACGCCATAGGGCAGTTTTCCTTCCGCGTCTTCCCAAGTCATCTAGAGATCGAGGGAATCCCCGTCGCGCATTGGCCCGACGCTTCGAAGCCGCAGGAGTTCCTCGCTCTTGCTCAGGAATCGGGCGTCTCTCTCCTGTACATCACCGAGGACACTTTCGATGAGGGACATCTCCCGGTCATTGAGGATGACCATGAAGGCCGAGATGGGCTTGACATACTTTATGAAGTGGGTCGTGACCATCTCGGTGACCTGATTTTTGTAGCGGTCTGGTGGGTCCATGGTGGAGTTGTTCATGAGTGGTCCGCAGACGCCGATTGGTTTTTGGACTACCAGGAGAGTCTTGAAGTCGTGCTCGAAAGTATCGAGGAAGAGGCCGATGTTCGGCGTGATCGAGATGTAAACAAACAGGCGAAGGAGATTGCGACTGACCCGGCGTTTCAGAAGGCCCGTACGCCCGATCAACGTGAGTACATCGCCAGGAAGCTGTTCCCTGAACTCGGATCGGCGGATCAAGATGGATTCGATTGGACATTTGGCAGACTCGCTCGTGAGGCTCAGGCGATCTACGAAGTAGACATTCTGCCGATGCAGGAACAAGGGGTTGCCGACAAAGCGAGAGGTTTGATGAATGAAGGAAGGCCTCGTTCGAAAACCGCAGAAGAGTTGGGGATTAGCGACGACAAGCTAAAGCGGATTCTTCAGACGCACCCTGCTGCTTGAGGCACTCTCCGGGTCCTCTGCCAGCTAACAGATAGGTGCGACATTCATGGAACAGTTTCGGGATGCCGACCGTCAAAACAGTTGTGACGAACAAAAAGGGGCACAGCCTCTGGATCGTGGCACTCGCCGCTTCGGTCATATTCGCGGCCTGCACCCAAGCTGATCGGGTCGAACCGAGAGCGGGTCCGAAGAAGTCGACCGACGCACCTTCCGTGGCCCCGGCCACTCCCTCGGATGAACCCCTCGAACCGGGCGACTTGAAGGCTCCCCCGCCGGTCATTGTGACGTATTTCGATGAGTCGATCGAGTTGCAAGCGTGGACCTATTGCTACCTCAATGGCTGCGCCGATGGAGCTCCGCCCGCTCATCCGCATGACGTCGGAAGCCCTGACGAGGTCGGCGTGGAATTTTCCCTATCGGGATGGTCTTTCCGCGCATCGTTTTCCCCGGCCGGCGAGAAGTGTGGGCGCATCCAGACGGTCCCGCTCGAAGAGGCAGATGAAGGAGGGTTTGTTCTCCATCCGGCAGGGTTCGCAGGGACCTACGACATCACCTTGTTCGGCAGAGGCGACGGAGACATATTCACGACGTTCCGGTGGACCACGCCCAACGATGGCCCCTTGCCCGAGCCCAAGGCTCGCCTAGCGGTACTCGCCGGCCACGACGGCGCGGTCGACAGCTACGGTGTTGAGTTGCAGTTGACCAATCTTGAGCAGACCCCACGCAAAGCCATTGCGAGGATCACCGTTGAGGCGCGAGATGGCGAAGCTCTCACTTTCAGAGCCAAGCAGGCGCACACAGGGTGTTCTCCCGAGGGAACCGTCTACTGGGACGGGCCCGATGACAAAGGCCTCGCGGCCGCAGAGCTGGGTGATGGCCCGTTCACGTACCACGTAGAGCTAATGCTCGATGGCAGGCCCTATGTTGCCAATGCTCTGTGGCCCAGGGACGAGATCAAAGGGAACGAACCATCAGTGAGGCTCGATTTCACTCCGAGCCTTCCCGCCCTTTCGTAACGTCGCCTATGGGATCTCGCTCGTTCGATACCGGAAACTCACCGAAGAGAGCACTTATGAAAGCGATGAGATTATTCCGCCGTACCGGATCCACCCTGGCCCGGGCAGCCTCGTTCCCCCGCCCTTCGGTCGGGGCCGGGTTGGGAGCGAAGGTCATCCCCGCCCGAGAATCCGACGGACCTCCTCGAATATCGGTCGGTGTCTTGTCCTTCTCGGGAACCAAGAGCAGGGACGACCCGAATCCCGCTGGTCTCTTCGCCGGCACCAACCGCTGGGTCCGCCCATACAACAACGGGCAAGTCTGAGATCGGCGAGGGAGGGGTTGTGTTGTTGAGTCAGCCCCTCCTCGAACCTAGTCCGAGGCCGGGAATCGGCTATGTGTCTGCCCGGGCAAGACCGCTCAGAGGAATCGCCACCGGGTTGCGCCGCCGGGTTCCACGGTCGAGAGTCCTGTTGCCGACCGCGGGGTGATCCGGTAGATGAACCACGGTGGTGGACCGGCTGAGGGAGCGCTGTATTCGGCGGTGAGAGCTCGACCGGTTTCGTCCACCCGGCATGGCCAGCCCCCCGATGCCCAACGTTCGGCCATGGCGGCAACGGTCTGAGGATCGGTGACCTGTTGCGCATCTCCCTCGAGGACGAGATCGGACTCGTGCATCGAGACGGCGATCGAGCAGCGCGGATCGCGAGCGACGTTGCGCCCCTTGCGGGTGTGCTCGCCCGTCACGAACCAGAATGTGCCGTCGACCCACAGCGCGCCGACCCCCGTGACGTGGGGAGATCCGTCGGCGTTGATCGTAGTGAGCCAGGTCGTGTGGCGATCCGGTCCGCCGGTCTCGGGCGCCTGGGTCACCCCTCGTTCGAGAGGGGCCGTCACCGCGGCCCAGTCGACCGGCGGGAGGTTGTACAGATCGGCAAGGTTCTTCGTTTCCACGATCGTTGCCATGCTTCCGTTCCTCTCTCGCTCGGTAAGAAACCTCGATGTCACCTATATCGACTGTCCAGCGGAGCGGAACTCATCGGTCCATGGGAACGGACTAGGTCTCTTCGATCGACAGCCATTTGGGTTCGTACTCCACGGCGTGCGTCTGCAGTGTCGGTAGAACCTCAGCAACTTCGGAAATGAAGGCGAACAGTTGCCGACTCTCTGCATTCAGCAAGCCGTTCTCTACCGCTTGGTCCAGGAAATCGGCGAGGGGACGCCAGTAGGACGCTGTGTCTAAGACCACGATCGGCTTGCTGTGGATACCGAGCTGTGCCCATGTTGCGATCTCAGCTAGTTCCTCGAGGGTTCCCAGACCACCTGGTAAAGCGACGAAGCCATCGGACAACTCAGCCATCATCTGTTTGCGCTCGTGCATCGAGTCCACCTCGTGCAGGAAGGAGAGCGCTGGGTGAGCAGCCTCACGAATGGCTGGACCCTGGAACAGACCCTTCGGAATGACTCCAGTGACCGTGCCACCTGCGGCGAGTGCGGCATCCGCGACAAGACCCATGAGCCCCGAGCGGCTCCCGCCAAAGACGATCTTGATTCCGCCTTCCGCAAGATTGCGGCCCAGTGCCTCGGCAGCTTCGGCAAACGCGGGATTGGAGCCTGACGAGGAGCCGCAATAGACACAGACACTTGTGATCTGACGCTCCATATCTCAGAGATGCTACTAACGTCTCACAATGAAGATCGCGGATCTGGCTACCAGGCGACTGCATACGCAGCGGCTGGCCGGCCCCCGATTCGAGGCGCCGGAGGAGGCCGTCTCGTGGTTGGGCGCGGTGCAGTCACAGGACTACGGACCGGCGAAGTGGTCCGTCGGACAACGCACCGCGGGAGCCACCGATGCGGATCTCGACCAAGCCTTCAACGGTGGAGCCATCCTTCGGACCCACGTGCTTCGTCCCACCTGGCATTTCGTCCATGCCGCCGACATCCGTTGGCTGCTCGAAGTCACCGGGCCGCGCGTGCAGGTGGCGAACTCACATATGTACCGCCAGGTCGGTCTCGACGACGCGGAGTTGACGCGTTGCACCAAGTTGCTCACCAAGGCGCTGACGGGAGGCAATCACCTCACCCGCAAGGAGATCAAAGCGCTCCTCGAGAAGGCGGGGATCGCGACGGAGGGCTTCCGGACTGCGTACATCCTCATGAATGCAGAGCTGAACCAGGTCATCTGCAGCGGGCCGCTGGACGGCAAACAGCACACCTATGCGCTTCTCGATGAGCGCGCTCCCGGAGCGCGCGGCCTCAGCCGCGACGACGCGTTGGCCGAGTTGCTCATCCGCTACTTCACCGGACACGGTCCCGCGACCGCGAAGGACCTGAAGGCGTGGTCGAGCCTGACCATGGCCGACATCAAGAAGGGGCTCGAGATGGTTGCCGACCGACTCGAAAGCCACGAGATCGATGGAGTGACGTACTGGTCGTCGACGGATGTGGCGGGTCGCATGCCGCCATCGCCGACGGTGCACCTTATGCAGGCGTACGACGAGTACGTCATGGGCTACAGCGAGAGCAGACACTTCCTCGACGTCTCGGGTGCGGTCGGCGCGCAGACCGAACCTTCATCGTTCAACATGCTGGTGTTCCTCGACGGACAGATCGCCGGTCACTGGAAGCGCACGATCAAGAAGGCATCGGTCGAGATCGAGACCGCGCTCTACTCCGCGTTCAACGCCGCGCAGAGCAAGGCGCTCCTTACCGCGGCCGATGCCTACGGGAAGTTCCTCGGGTTGGAGGCGGTGTTGGTGTGAAGGGACTCGACATCGGTGCCGATGGTGTCGCTCGGTGTGGTTGGTGCATCGGTGACCCCCTGTACGAGAACTATCACGACACCGAATGGGGCCGACCGGTGAATGACGACCGTCGTCTGTTCGAGAAACTGTGCCTCGAGGGGTTCCAATCCGGGCTCAGCTGGCTGACCATCCTCCGCAAGCGCGAGAACTTCCGGCGTGCGTTCGCATCGTTCGAAATCGAGACGATCGCGCGCTTCAACAGCAGGAGCGTGGCTCGCCTGATGGCGGATGCCGGGATCGTGAGGAACCGCGCCAAGATCGAAGCGACGATCAACAACGCACGCAGATATCCCAAGCTAGTTGAGGAGTTCGGCAGTCTGGCGGCCTACGTCTGGCGGTTCGAGCCGGATCCGAAGTCCCGCCCACGGAGATTGACCTGGGACGACCTGATGCAGATGGCCAAGACCCCCGAATCGATCGCCCTGAGCAAGGATCTGAGGAAGCGGGGTTGGGCCTTCGTCGGTCCCACTACGGCTTACGCCTTCATGGAGTCCATGGGCGTGGTCAACGACCATGTGACCGGGTGCGAGTTCCATGACGAGGTCGAGCGTGATCGCGAACGTTTCCGCCGACCACGCTAGGAAACAAGAAAGAGGCGGTCCGAAGACCGCCTCTTCTCGGGTACATGCGCTCGGGCATCGGAGCCACAGTGGGGGAATAGCGTCCGGGCCACGAGCGCACGACTTGGGTTCTCGCTAGGCGAGTCCCTTGATCTCGAGGTAGTTGCCCGCCGGGCCCTGGGAGAAGACATGGAGGAGGTTCTCGGTCATCTTCTGGATCTTCGGGCTGACGATGCCGGGGTTGTGATAGTGCGTGGTCACATTGGACCCGGTCCCGTAGCCGTCCAGACCCCAGGTCCAGCGGATGGTTCCGGTTGCGAACACGCCGGCTCCCGAGGGGGCCGTGTGATACGCGCTGTGCGCAACGTCCTTGCCGCCCTGTTCGGTGCGTACCGGTGAGCGCGCCACGATCTGCAGGTTCTGAGGGGTCGTCTTCGCGAACGCACCCTCGGTCCAGGCCTTGTCGTACTCGTGGCCCACGAGGTGGGGGACGCTCTCTCCCTTGGTGAAGCCGGTCTTACGGTAGAGCCAGTGGTCCGTGGCGGCGGCGACCCAGGGGAAGTCCACCGGGTCGGCGGCGTACATGATCCCGATCAAGGCGTTCTCGGGCCGGTCGGTCGGTCCATAGCGCCACTGCGCCGCCACTCGAGGGTCGTCTTTGCCGAGCAAGGGATCCTCGGTGTACTCCTTGTAGTGACGCATCCTGCGTAAGGGACCGATCGGTGAATCCTCGAGGCGGACCGCTCGGTAGCCTGCGTTCGCCCCGAGGAAGCAGAGGTTCACACCGGAGTCCCGGATCAGCTCGAGGTTGTCGCGCATCTCTTTGGTCCAGTACTCGTCGTGGCCCACCGACAGGAACGTGTCGTGCTGAGCGATGAGTTCGGGGTTCCGGTGGGTCTCGAGGTTGGTTCCGTAGGTCACGTCGTATCCGCGACTCTCCATGAAACGAACCATCTGGATCTCGAACTCAAGGAAGCGCTCGGCGCCGTTCAGTAGGAATCGCTCCTCCATCGAGAACGGCCTGTCGAACGACGTGAGCCGCGAGCGGCCCGTGAAAGCCTTCTTGTAGTGGTCGGTCTTGATGTCGCCGTAGATGCTCCGCCCACCGTAGGTGTTGTAGGCGAGCCATGTTGTGACACTGGTCTGGTTGAAGTAAGTGCTGGGGCGATCGTCCCGGACGATGAACGGTATGTAGCTCATCGAGCCGTCGTTGGTGATCAATTTCACGAGATAGACGCCGGTGGTCCAAGACTTGTCGGTCTTGACGTCGACCGACGGCTTCCACGGACACTCGATGAGGTTGTCGTTGCCACCCTTCATGTACTTGAAGTGCTTCTGACCGACCCCGGACTTGTCGGCGATGGTGGTGACCAGTCGACCCCCGGCTCCGCGGTACCACCCGATCCGGTAGACCTCGCCCTTCCAGGCCGTTCCGGCCGGGGCGGTGACGTAAAGGGTTACCTTCTCGCCTTGTTTGACCGAGATGTTGCCGGCGAAGCCCTGGATGCGTCCGTCGACGCGTCCCTCGAGCTCCCAGTCCGTCGTACCGGGCTTGGCGTTCTCCTCGGGGATGGGATTGAAGCTTCGGGTTTCGCGGTCGGTGATGATCTTCTGTTCGTCCTGCGCCTGACCGTTGTCCGACATCACGATCGGATTGGAGACACACGCGGACAGCAGCGTCGCTCCGACGCCGGCAGAGCCGACCGTTATGAAGTGGCGACGGCTGAGGCCCTTAGGGCTCGCGTCGTCGCGTTCGTTGCCTGGTGCCATTCTCTGTGGTTCCCCCTTGTGGCTTTACGAACTACGGTAGTTACCCCTCTACATCGGCACATCGGCGGAGAGTCTCAAGCCGGGGTCCCAAAGGTCGGTTTCTGATTCACCGAAAGACGAACCGAGGCCCGAACGCCCCGAGGGCCGCCCTAGACTGACCGCCGTGACGAACGAAGAACTCTTGAACATCGCCGTCGCCGGGGCCAAGGATGCGGGTCGGCTCCTCCTCGAGCGTTTCCAGGCCCCCGCCACCGGGGTGTCGACGAAATCGTCGCCCACCGATCTGGTCTCGGACGCGGACCGAGACGCCGAGGCTCTCCTGGTCGAGCACCTGAAAGCCCACCGGCCGAACGACGGGATGCTCGGGGAGGAGGGGGCCGGTCGAGCCTCGGAGACGGGCCTCCGCTGGGTCATCGATCCGCTCGACGGGACGGTCAATTACCTCTACCGGATCCCGGTCTGGGCGGTCAGCATCGCGCTCGAAGACGCCGGCGGACCGCTGCTGGCGGTCGTGTATGACCCCAATCGCGACGAGACCTTCACCGCGATCAGGGGAGGGGGAGCGAGCATGAACGATCACGCGATCCACGTTTCCGATGAAGGTGACGTATCCCAGGCTCTGATCGCCACGGGATTCTCCTACGACCCGGCGATCCGCAGCCACCAGGCGCGCGTGGTCACTAGGGTTCTAGACGGGGCGCGGGACATCAGACGTAGTGGGTCGGCGGCCCTCGACCTGACCTCGATCGCGTGCGGCCGGGTCGATGGTTTCTATGAAGCCCATCTGGAACGGTGGGATCGCGCCGCGGGCGAGCTCCTGGCGACCGAAGCAGGCGCCCTCGTCACCGATCTGAAGCCTCCGATCGGCGATTCGATCGGTGTGGTGGCGGCGAACCCATCTCTCCATGGACAACTGATGGCATTGGTGACCGAAAACTGAGAAGGGAGACGGATGGACATCCTCGATCCTCGTATCAACGACTACCTGGCGGATCTTGCGTCGGTCGACGACGAACCCGTGCTGGCCGAGATGGAGGAGCGCGCCGCGCAGAACGGCTTCCCGATCGTCGGGCGCCTGTGCGGTCAGGTGCTCGAGCTGCTGGCGCGTTCGATTGGTGCGTCGCGGATCTTCGAGATGGGTTCCGGTTACGGGTACTCGGCCTATTGGTTCTCCAGGGCGGTCGGCCCGGATGGGGAGATCCACCTGACCGACATGGACCCGGAGAACGAGAGGCTCGCTCTCGGATACCTCGGACGTGCGGGACTCGACGGACCGATCAACTATCACGTGGCGAGCGCCGTCGAAGCGTTCGATGCGACCACCGGGGAGTTCGACGTCGTCTACTGCGACATCGACAAGGACGGCTATCCCGAAGCGTGGGCCAGGGCCAAGGAGCGGATCCGAGTGGGTGGGATGTTCATCTGCGACAACATGTTGTGGGACGGGCGGGTCGCCGGCGTGAGTGAACCTCCGAACGACCGACGCGATGCCTGGGGGAAGATAATCGATGGGGTCAATCGCACGATCACGGCCGATCCGAACTTCCGCTCCCTCATCGTGCCCTTGCGAGACGGAGTCATCGTGGCCCTGAGGGTGCAATAACCAGAGCGGTTCCCGCGTTGTTAGTTAGGTCATTACCGAACGTCCTAAGGGGTAGTCAGTGCCACGATCGCATCACCTTGCTCCGCCCGAGCGGCCCGAGAGGCCCGCTCGGGCCGGCACGTTCCGCCGCATCGTCAATATCTTCGGGCCCTACCGCCGGAGGGTGGGGCTCGTTGCGATCCTGATCCTGTTCACGTCGGCGATCGGGCTGATCAACCCGTTGCTCATCAAGGTCGTCTTCGACGACGTGATCCTCAGCAGCGCACCCGAAGGCGACCGGCTGCGATTGCTGTTCCTGGTCTCGGCGATCATGGTCGCCTCGCCGATCGTGTCCGGAGCGCTCGGGCTGTGGCAGACCTATACCAACAACGTCGTCGGCCAGAATGTGATGCAGGACCTGCGCAACTCGCTGTACTCGCATCTGCAGCACATGTCGCTGAAGTTCTTCACCTCGACCCGAACCGGGGAGATCCAGTCGCGTTTGTCGAACGACGTCGGTGGGGTCCAGAGCGTGTTGACCGACACCGCGTCGAGCATCGTCTCGAACGTGACCGTCGTGCTGTCGACCGTCGTCGCGATGCTCTTGCTGTCGTGGCAGCTGACGCTGCTCTCGCTCGGGATCCTGCCGTTCTTCCTGATCCTGTCCCGCAAGGTCGGGAAGGTGCGGCGTGAAGTCTCGGGACAGACGCAGGAATCGCTTGCCGACCTGACCGCGATCATGCAGGAAACCCTTTCCGTTTCCGGCATCCTGTTGTCCAAGTCGTTCGGCCGGCAGGCATACGAGATCGATCGGTTCCGTCAGGAGAACCGGCGGCTCTCGAAGCTCGAGATCAAACGCACGATGGTAGGGCGCGGGTTCTTCGCCTTGGTTCAGGTCTTCTTCTCGATCATGCCGGCGTTCGTCTACCTCGTCGGCGGGTGGCTGTTCCTCAACGGTGGCTTGGGCGAGAACCCGAACCAGATCGTGGGAACGATCGTGGCTTTCACGACCCTTCAGAGCCGCCTGTTCTTCCCGATGGGTCAGTTGCTCAACGTCCAGGTCGAGATCCAGAGCGCGCTCGCGCTGTTCGACCGGATCTTCGAATACCTCGATCTCGAGCGCGAGATCGTCGACAAGGACGGCGCGATCGAACTCGATGCCAAGGATGTCCTGGGAGAGGTCAGCTTCAAGGACGCGTGGTTCCGATACGAACGACCGAGGCCCGACGGCACCGGCGATCAGCGACTCTGGACCCTCCAGGGGGTGGACATCGAAGCCAAGCCGGGCGAACTCGTGGCTCTAGTCGGACCGTCGGGGGCCGGGAAGACGACCCTCACCTATCTGATCCCGCGGCTCTACGACATCGACCGCGGCTCCGTGGAACTCGACGGCATCGACGTGAGGGACCTGCGACTCGAGTCGCTCGGCGACGCGATCGGGGTCGTCACGCAGGAGACCTATCTCTTCAACACATCGATCCGGAACAACCTGAAGTACGGCAACCCCGAGGCGACCGACGAACAGCTCGAAGCCGCGGCGCGAGCGGCGCACATCTACGGCCGGATCATGGAGTTCCCCGATGGGTTCGATACGGTCGTCGGCGAACGGGGCTACAAGATGTCCGGTGGGGAGAAGCAGCGGCTTGCCATCGCCCGGGTGATCCTCAAGGACCCGAAGGTATTGATCCTCGACGAGGCTACGAGCGCGCTGGACACGCACTCGGAGCGTTTGGTCCAGGACGCCCTCACGCCCCTCATGTCGGGTCGCACCACGGTCGCGATCGCACATCGCTTGTCCACCATCCTGGCCGCCGACAAGATCATCTATCTCGATCGCGGCCGGGTCATTGAGCGAGGAACCCACGCCGAACTGCTCGCCAAGGACGGGGCGTACGCGTCGCTGTACCACGAGCAGTTCTCCGATGGACGGGTAGAGACGAGATGCGAAGATGGGCTCGTCCTGTCCTCTGGTGAGGTCGTTCGCGAGAGCGACTGAGTCGGAGACCATGCCCCCTTTAGTAAGGAGCCTTCGTGAACATCTCCGGCAAGGTCGCGCTGGTCACCGGCGGCGCCTCGGGTCTCGGTCTCGCAACCACCAACGCCATCCTCGAAGCAGGGGGCTCGGTGATGATCGTCGACCTCCCGAGCTCCGACGGCGAGACCGTAGCCAAGGAACTCGGCGACAACTGCCGCTTCGCTCCGGTCGATGTGACCGTCCCCGAAGACGTCGAGGGGGCCGTTGCGTCCGCGACGGAGGCCTTCGGCGCACTCCATATCGTCGTCAACTGCGCCGGCGTCGGGTTCCCCGGCAGGGTGCTGACGCGCGACGGATCGCCGATCGACCTCGAACGGTTCGAGTTCGTGGTCAAGGTCAATCTGATCGGGACGTTCAACGTCGTCCGGATCGCCGCCGCCCAGATGGCGGCTCAGGAACCGGACGGCGAGGAGCGCGGGGTGATCATCAACACCGCCAGCATCGCGGCGTTCGACGGGCAGATCGGTCAAGCGGCGTACTCGGCATCCAAGGGCGGGATCGTGGGAATGACCCTTCCGATCGCCCGAGACCTGGCTTCGAAGCAGATCAGATGCGTGGCGATCGCCCCGGGGACGTTCGATACCCCGATGCTTGCCGGACTCCCGGAAGAGGCCAAGGCGAAGCTCGCCGAGGGGATCCCGCATCCACACCGGTTGGGAAACCCGGTCGAGTTTGGCGCACTCGTGAAGCACATCGTGGAGAACCCGATGTTGAACGGCGAAACCATCCGCCTCGACGGAGCGTTGAGGATGCCGCCGCGCTGACCGGAGCCGAAAGCTAGGAGCTGCGCGCTCCGGAGCTTTCGAGGATGTCCGCGTGAACCTCGTCCGGGTCATCCCCGCCGGCCTCGGCCGTATCTGAGGTCTCACGGTCTTCGGCGGAGGGTTGCGAGGCATCGATCTCCTGATCGAGTTCACGCCATTCCTTCTCGGCCCACCGGAGCTTCTCGGCCGCCGCCGCGAGGTCGAGGAAATGTACCGGGACGATCGAGGCGCGCGGCCTCAGATAGGCATCTCCGATAAGGGCATCGAGTTCCCGACGAGCTTCGATCAACCGGTCGTGGATCTTCCGCAGGCGTTCGCTTTGCTCAGGGGTGTAGCCGGACCCATGTGCGGTCAGGTCGGACTCCTTACGCTCGTAGACGCTCGGCTGGGACCGCCTGATGGTGTGCTCCGGGAGATCCCCAGGTGTCCCAAGCGTACCGCCGGGAGCCCTTTCTCACAAGCGCGCATACTTCAGAGCAAGATCCAAAAGACCACGGCGGCGATGGTGACATAAACCGCGAAGGGATAGAGGGTTCGGGACTTCAGGTAGCGGATCAAGCCGGCGACCGCGACGTAGGACGAGACGAGCGAGGCGATGAACCCGGCGACGCCGGCCCCCAATCCGATCGTGCTCGAACCGAGTTCCGGTAGTTGCACGAGGGCGGCGCCCGCGAGGGCTGGGATCGCCAGGAGGAAGGCGAAGCGGGCGGCCGACTCCCGGTCCATCCCGAGCCACAGACCTGCGCCGATCGTCGAGCCCGAGCGAGATATCCCCGGGATGATCGCGAGGGCCTGGGCCAATCCGATCGCGCCGGCCCCTGCAGGGGTCAGCTGCTCCTGGGTCTTCATCCGTTCCCCCGTCATCGTCGAGCGTCGCCGATTGCGCTCGGTCAACAACTCGGCCCCGACCAGGATGACCGCAGTGATGAGCAGTTGGAGGGCGGCACCCTTAGCGTCCTCGAACTGCTCCTCGAAGAAGTCGCCGAGCAGTAGGCCGGCGAGCCCGGCGGGGATGGTGCCGATCACCAGCAGCATCAGTAGGCGTCGGGAGTCCCGGGCGCCCCTGATGGTCCCGCGGACGAGTTCGAGTAGATCGCCCGAGAAGTACACGAGCAGCGCGACCAGGGATGCGGCATGGAGGAGTACGTCGAAGGCAAGGCCGGGTTGATCCCACCCGAACAGGGCGGGGACGATCACGAGGTGGCCCGACGACGAGATCGGGATGAATTCGGAGAGGCCCTGGACGAGCCCGAGGACTATCGCTTCGAGGATGGACACGGTTGCGGAGGATACGGCACCAACTTAAGCCTCGAGACGGGCGCCCTTCAGAGCGGTGCTGCAGATGCAGGTTCTATCGCCTGGGATCTTGGGGACGAGCGCGAACAGGAGATCCTTGAGCTTCCCGTTGTTGGCATTGAATACCTCGAGCACGGCCTCGTGGCTGACGGCCGCCGACTCACCCTCGACGCCGACGTCGTAATCGGTGATGAGGGCGATGTTGGCGTAGCAGATCTCGAGTTCACGGGCGAGGTAAGCCTCGGGGTACTGGGTCATGTTGATGACCTCCCACCCTGCCTGTTGGAACCATTTGGACTCTGCCCGGGTCGAGAAGCGTGGCCCTTGGATCGTCACGACGGTGCCCCCGTCGTGAGCGGTGATGCCCTGCGCTCGGGCCGTCTTAAGCGCCAGACCTCGCAGTTCCGGGCAATAAGGATCCGCGTACGAGACGTGCGTGGTTACGGGACCGTCGTAGAAGGTGTCCTTACGTCCCGTCGTGCGGTCGACCAGCTGGTCGGAGATGACGAATTCGCCCGGCTTGACCTCCATCTTCAGAGATCCGGCCGCGCACGGACCGATGATCCGCTCGACCCCCACCTCTTTCATCGCCCAGACGTTGGCCCGGTAGTTCAGGACGTGAGGCGGGAACTGGTGGTTGACGCCGTGACGCGGCAGGAAGGCCACCTTGACGCCCTCGATCGAGCCGACGTGCAGAGGGCTCGAGGGGTCCCCATAGGGGGTCTCGACGTTGACCTCCTCGACGTCGTCGAGCAGCGAGTAGAAGCCCGAGCCGCCGAAGATGCCAACGCGTACCGGATCGCTCATGCAGATCTCTCCTTGCCGCCCGAAGGCTTGGAGTCCTTCGGGGTCGATGATTCGGTTGAGGACTTCGTCTCCGCCGGTTTCGAGCTCTCACCCGAGTTCGACGACCCGGTCTTGGAGGTCGAGGACGTGGACGATGACTTCTTGCCGTCGGTGGCATAGAAGCCGGAGCCTTTGAACACGATGCCCACCGGCGAGAAGAGTTTCCGGAGTTGTCCTCCACATACCGGACATTCCTCCAGGGGAGGGTCGTCGAAGCTTTGCCTTGCCTCCGTGCGTTCTCCGCACGCGGTGCAGGCGTATTCGTATACCGGCATTTCAGGATTCTAGTGGACGGGGCGTAGGCTACTCGCCAAGACGATCGCCGATCCGGTGGCTTACAGGGCTCGGACCGCCCACGGAGAACAATCACACGGAGTCCCGGTTGCTGTCGGGATCGTCCAGTGTTCTTGAGGAGCCATCGTTGTCTCTGCAGCGCCGCTTAACCATCTTCTTCGTGGCGATCGTGATTTTTCCCCTCGCGATCGTCGGGTTCGTCGTCCAACGGATCGTGGCCGGAGAGATCGATAAGCGTTCCGAGATGGCACTTCCGGCGGCCATCGGCGGCGTGGTGGTTGCCTTCGAGGAGCGCTGGGGGACGGTCGATGATCGCCTGAGGGCGACGTTCACCGACGAGGAACTCTCCGCTGTGGCTGGCTCGGTCTCCGCGCTGGATGACTACCTGCAGGACGAACTGATGGACGAGGAAGGGCTTGACTTCGTTTTCTACGTCGATCCTAGTGGCGCCATCGCCGGTTCGTCCGTGGACACACCGGACTTCGTTCCCGGCTTCAAACGACCGTCCCCCGAAGAGATCGTCGAGCGTGAGGGGGCCTGGCCCGGTTTCGTGAGTGCGTCGGTCCCAACCATCGGAGGCACTCTCGTCGGTGGCTTCTGGCTCG
>WHTI01000453.1 GCA_009377815.1 Actinomycetota bacterium | reverse complement strand
CTCGCTCGCCGAGACGATCGCGGATACCTACGAATGGAGCGGTAAGCGGGGAGTAGACGCCCTTAAGGCCGGCCCGTCACGGGACCAGGAGGCGGCCCTTCTGGCCCAGTGGCACGCATCCCGCACTTAGAGGCGTTCAGGGGCGCCAGCCGGGCGGCGGGTCCTCGCCGACACGGCCATCGACTGCTTCACGGAGGAGGTCGGCGTGGCCGGTGTGGCGGCCGTATTCCTCGATCAGGTCGCATACGAGCCGTCGGAGGCTGGGATGGCGACCGTCGTCCCAGGAGAGGTGGATGGGCTGGTCGAGCCCTCCATCGGCCAGGGCGGCGGTGAGTTTCGCCCGCGCTCGCTCCACGGCGGCGTCGTAAAGGCCATAGAGCTCCTCGGGGGAGTCCTGGGGTGCGGTGGTGAACTCCCAGTCTTCATCTGCCTCCCAATCGGCGGCGTCCCAGGGAGCGCCGAGCGGCTCTCCGCTGAGCTTGGTCCCGAAGGCGTAGTCCTCCTGGAGGGCGAGATGCTTGAGCAGACCGCCGAGGGTCAGCGCCGAGGCACCGATACGGACCTGCAGCCCGGCGGCATCGAGTTCGTCGGCCTTCCAGCGGAACGTCCAGCGCATCCGATCGAGCGCGCCCACGAGGTGCTCGGCCTCGGTGCCGGAGAGGGGAGGTTCCCAGGGGGTGTCGTTGTCAGACATCGATCCCTCCTTAGGGGCAAGTTGACATAAGCACGATTATGGGAGGCCAGGAGGAGGTTTAAGCAAGTCGCTTCTACCAGGCCCAACCGGCGTGTTTAACCTTCTCCTCGTCCGTGAGGCGCCGCAGGACGCAGAACTCGTTGCCTTCCGGGTCCGCCATGACGGTCCAACTCACGTCATCGCCTTGTCCGATGTCCACCTTCGTTGCACCGAGCCCTTCGAGACGTGCGACCTCGTCGCCGGCGTCGACCTCCTCCGGCCTCAGATCGAAATGGAACCGGTTCTTCACGACTTTGTCGTCGGGGACCTTCTGGAACAACAACTTGGGACCCCTTCGGCTCGCGGGCAGGATCGCGACCTCGTCGTCCTCCGCGACCTCGTCATCCCCTTCCTCCTCGTCAT
>WHTI01000043.1 GCA_009377815.1 Actinomycetota bacterium | reverse complement strand
GAAGGACCATCGCTACATCCCCCAATCCCTCAGCGACGCGCTTGATGTCGCCTTCGAAGGGATCGAAGAGATGGGCTACACGCGCGAGACGCCGTACAACGAGGAGATCCGGGCCGAGCGAACGCAACGACTTGCCGACGCCGGATGGACGACCGTTACGGTGAGCCCCGACAGGAAGGAGTCCTAGAGTTCCGCCAGGGCCGGCTTGAGCATCGGTCCGGGACAACAATCCCGGGCACAGATGTCGTGGCTCGGGGGAAGCGTCCCGAGACACGCTCGCTCGGGGCGATCGCTCATCCGCTCGCGGATCAGCCCGACGATCATCTCGATGTAAACCGGATGGATGCCGACGGTTCCGGCGCGCACCATGTTGATCCCCGCGGTCGCTGCGGTGTCCGCGGCCTCGACGTCCAGGTCGAAGAGGACCTCGAGGTGATCGGACACGAATCCGACCGGAACCACAACAACGTCAGCCACCCCATCGGCGGCCAGTTTCTCGAGGTGCTCTGAGATATCCGGCTCAAGCCAGGGGATGTGAGGGGGGCCGGAGCGCGATTGAAAGATCAACTCCCAGGCGTTCCCACCGGTGGCTTCATCCACCAATCTGCAGGTCTCCCGGAGTTGGGTGACGTAGCTCGAAGTCTCGGCCATCGACGCGGGGATCGAGTGAGCCGTGAAGGCGAGATGGGCGTCGCCGCGCCGGGCCGCAGGGATCTCCATCAGGGCCGCGGCGACCTTCTCGGTAACGGGTGCCACGAAGCCCGGGTGGTTGAAGAAGACCCGTAGCTTGTCGATCGCCGGAGCACCGGGGACCTCCGCGCTTGCCGCCGCGAGGTCTTCGCGGTACTGCCGGCAGCCGGAGTAGGACGAGAAGGCGGACGACACGAAGCAGATCGCGTGCCGGACCCCGTCGTCGGCCATGAGCTGTAGCGCTTCGGCCACATAGGGCTTCCAGTTGCGGTTGCCCCAGTAGACCGGAAGATCGAGCCCGGCCGCTGCGAGAGCTTCTTCCAAGGCCGCGATGACGGCGCGGTTCTGCGAATTGATCGGACTGACCCCCCCGAAGGCCAGGTAGTGCTCAGCGACCTCCGCGAGCTGTTTCTCAGAGACGCCCCGGCCCCGGGTCACGTTCTCGAGGAACGGCATCACGTCCTCGGGCCCCTCGGGACCGCCGAAAGAGAGGTAGAGAACCGCGTCGTAGGACCCCGCCGAGTCGTCGAACGCACCGTGGGAGGGCTGCGTAGTCATGAGGGAAGCATAAGAGCGCCTTGAGGGCCCCGATCCGAGGCCGGAACGGGAGTTTAAGGGGGAGCCCCAAAGTGCCGAAATCGTTACGAACACGCCCTTGGCACCTTGGGCCTGAGACGGAGGACCGGATCTGAAGACCGCACTGCCTGCCTCCACGGCGTCGACACGGGCACTCGCCTGGTTCCGGCGCGTTCTCCCGGAGGGCAACTACCTCACCGAAAAGAGCTGGCGCAGCCGCCATGCGGTGATCGTTGGGCTCCTGTGGATCCATGTCGGGATCCTTCCTCTGTTCGGAGCCGCCAACGGACGGGGCCTCTTACATTCCACGCTGGAAAGCTTGGTCGTGGCCGGTTTCGCGATCGGGGCCAGCATGAGCAGCGTCTCCCGTACCGCCCGGTCCGTTCTGGCAACGCTTGGGTTGACCACGTCGTCGGCACTCCTAACTCACTTCTCCGGTGGCCTCATCGAGATGCATTTCCACTTCTTCGTGATGGTCGCGATCGTCACGCTCTACCAGTCGTGGCTTCCGTTCGCCTTCGCGATCGGGTTCGTTCTCATCCATCACGGGGTCGCAGGTGCGATCGAACCGGGCGGCGTCTACAACCACCCCGACGCGATCCTGCATCCATGGAAATGGGCTTCGATCCACGCACTGTTCATCGCCGGCGAAAGCATCGCCTGCCTCGCCGCGTGGCGACTGAACGAAGACGCATTGGAGCGTGAGAGGTCGGCGCGCGGTGCGCTCGAGAAGGCCAACAATGACCTCGCCGAAGCGCAAGAGATAGCGCGCGTCGGGAGCTGGGAATGGGATCTCGAATCCGGGTCGCTCTGGTGGTCGGAGGAACTCCATCGGATCTTCGGAACACCTCCGACCCCAACGATCGCAGGACGGGCGTCGTTCCTCGAACTGCTTCATCCCGAGGATGTCGCCGGCTTCGCGGCCGAGGTCGAACGGATCAAGAGCGGCGCGGTCTCCCGACTCGAGACGGAGTGCCGCATCGTCCGCCCCGACGGAGAGATCCGTGTGGTCCGCATCATCGGTTCGGCGTCCCTGGAAACACCGGGCAAGGGGCGAGTCGTCGGCACGAGTCAGGACATCACCGAGCAGAAACAACTGGAACAAGAGATCGAGTACAAGGCGTTCCACGACCCCCTCACCGATCTTGCCAATCGGGGATTGTTCCGCGATCGTCTGGTAGATGCTCTGCAACGACCGCATCCCGTGTCAGTCGTCTTCATGGATCTCGACGACTTCAAAACGGTCAACGACACGTTGGGACACATCGTTGGAGACGAGTTGCTGGTGAAGGTTGCGAGGACCCTCGAATCCCTCGTCCGACCCGACGACCTTGTCGCTCGCTTCGGAGGCGATGAATTCGCCATCCTCATCGACGACGGGAGCTCGGCGGTCGATGTTGCCGAACGCATCTACCTCGCTCTTGAGGCCCCCATGATCCTGAACTCGGTCGAGGTCGTAACCGGCGTGAGCATGGGGGTCGCCACAGCCGAGGGGACGCACACCGCGGACGAACTGCTTCGTGATGCCGACATCGCGATGTACACGGTGAAGGCCAGCGGGGAGAGCGGCTTCGCCGTCTGCAGCGCCGAGATGCGTTCGACTGCGATAAAGCGCCTCGAACTGAAGACCGAACTGAAGCGCGCTCTCGAGAACGACGAGTTCGTCGTCCACTACCAGCCGATCGTGTCGCTCCTCACCCAAGAGATGGTCGGTCTCGAGGCTCTGGTCCGCTGGAATCACCCCCAGCGGGGGCTGATTCCTCCCATCGATTTCATCCCTCTGGCCGAGGAGTCCGGAGCGATCGTGCCCCTCGGTTCATGGGTCCTCCATGAGGCGGCTCGGGAAGCCAAGGCACTGCAGGAGCTGATGGAGCGTTCGTACTCGATCAGCGTGAACCTGTCGGCCCGCCAGCTCCATGAGGTCGACCTTCTCGATACCGTCCACTCTGCGCTCCAAAGCACCGGACTCAACGCCGAGAATCTCGTCCTCGAGATCACCGAGACGTTCCTGATGGGGAGTCCGGAATCGAGCATCCGCACCCTCAACGGCCTGCGAGACCTCGGGGTGAGGATCGCGGTCGACGACTTCGGGACCGGGTACTCGTCGCTCAGTTACCTCCACCGGTTCCCGATCGACGTCCTCAAGATCGACAGAGCATTCGTTGCAGGCGTGGCCGAGAGTCCCGAGAAGACGGCCCTCGCCCAAGCCGTCGTAAAACTGGCGACCGCATTGGATCTGCGGACCGTCGCCGAGGGTATCGAGACCCCCGAACAGCTGGTCGCTCTGGAAGCCCTCGGGTGCCGCAACGGACAGGGTTTCCTCTTCGCCGAGGCCCTCCCGATGCCGGAGCTCGAAGCCTGGATCCTCGAGCGCACGTCCAGAGGCGTGGCGAGGGCGAACGATGCCCGACTAACCCCTGGGTCGTCCGGGATCAAGGCTTCTAGTAACCGCCTGTCGCTCTAGGTACGGGGAGGAATCCGGGCTTCTGCGACGAAATAACTGGGCACGACCGTACCCAGACCTTTCGACCAGGGGGCCCCGAGTGACACGTTCTTCCACGACCCGACTTCTCGCGATCGTCGTGCTGCTGGGACTCGTGGCTGCGCCAGGGATCGCCCGGGCGCATGCCGAGCGAGAAGCGTTCTTCCCGGACGGCACGGGGACCGTCCCCAAGTACCGCCCCATGATCGCCGATCGCCATCTCGTGGTCTGCCGCCCCGAGAGCGCACGCAAGATCGAGAAGATCGAGAACGACCGCCTCCGCAACGACAACCAGGAGCTGCTGAAGGAATGTCGTTTCCACAACGTGCAAGACGCCGTCAACGCGGTTAAGCACAAGAACACGACGATCTACATGCTCCCCGGCGTCTACCGCGAGAAGCTCAACCGGAAGCAGCCCAAATGTGGTGACAAGCTCGAGGAAAGCGGGCCTGATGAGGGGGCTCCCATCCTCAGCTACAAGCAGCAGCTCCGTTGCAAGCACCATCAGAACCTCATCGGGATCTTCGGCAACGACAACCCCAACGACGATGTCCGGGAGTGCAACGCGGTCGTGTGTGGGCTTCAGCTCGAAGGCACCGGCGAGGACACCGGCGACGTCCTCATCACGGGTGGATTCAACAAGAAAGGCAACTTCGCCAAGTTGAACGGGATCCGGGCGGATCGCGCCGACGGCGCTTACTTCAAGAACTTCACGATCGAGCTATTCGAGTTCAACGCGCTCTATATCCTCGAAACCGATGGCTTCGTGATCGACGACGTGACCGCTCGCTACAACGACGAGTACGGTTTCCTCACCTTTGCGGTCGACCACGGCGTCTACAAGAACTGCAACGGCTACAACAACGGTGACTCCCTGATCTACCCGGGCTCCGCCTCCGACGTGAACAACGGGAACGAGGACTACACGCAGACGGAGCGATGGGCGATCGAGATCTACGGGTGCAAGAGCCACCACAACGCGCTCGGTTACTCAGGCACCGCAGGTGACTCGGTCTACGTGCACGACAACGAGTTCTTCGCCAACCAGTCCGGCATGGTGACCGACTCGATCTTCCCCGGCCACCCCGGGCTCCCCCAGAACCACGGGTGGTACACGGACAACCTCATCTACTCGAACAACACCAACTACACCGAAGACAACGTCCAGTCCGGCAAATGCGACGTGCCCCCGGCCGAGCGCGGCTACAAGCCCGCCAAGGGTGAGCCGCGGACGTCGGGCATCGTTTGCCCGGTCGTCCCCGCGCCCGTGGGGGCCGGAATGGTCATCGCCGGAGGCAACTGGAATCTCATCGAGACCAATAAGGTGTGGGATAACTGGCGGGCCGGGTTCATGCTCTTCACGGTACCTGCGGCGATCCGCGAGGAGACCGACCCCGAGAAGGCCTTCGACACCTCGCACTTCAATAAGTACTTCGGCAACTTCATGAGCCTCACGCCCGGTGGTGAGACCGACCTGAACGGCCTCGACTTCTGGTGGGACGACCAGGGCGAAGGGAACTGCTGGCAGGAGAACGACGCTCCCGAAGGTGGCGTGACGTCGAACACCCTGTATCCGCTGGGCCTGCCGGACTGTGACAGCGGCGGGTCGCTCCTGCTCCCCATCAACCCGATCAAGAGCGCGCTGATCGCCGCGTGCGCGACCTACGATCGCAACGATGCGACGTTCAGAGACCCCCCGGGTTGTGACTTCTTCGACACACCGGCCGAACCGTAGGAAACGACCTGGTACAACGGTGAGATGAAACTCATCTCCTATCGTGGCGGATTCGGTCGCGTCGAAGGTGACGAGGTCATCCCCATGGGCACAGACATCCTCGACTACCTCCGCTCGGGGGCATCCGAGGATGGCGCCCCCCTCCGCTCGACCTCCGTTGTTCGACTCCCCCCCGTCCCCGCTCCGGGCAAGATCGTCTGCATCGGACTTAACTACCGCGATCACGTGAAGGAAACCGGGCAGGAGGCCCCCGTCCAACCGGTGCTCTTCCCCAAGTTCGGGAACTCCGTGGTGGGTCCGGGGGAACCGGTGGTGATCCCCGATGCCACCGAACAGGTCGACTACGAGGCCGAGCTCGGAGTGGTTATCGGGAAACGCGCTTCACGCGTGTCTCCGACCGAAGCTCTCGGGTATGTGGCCGGCTACACCTGCATCAACGACGTCAGCGCGCGCGATCTCCAGTTCTCCAACGGCGGCCAGTGGCTGCGGGGCAAGGCCGTCGATACATTCCTCCCTTCAGGTCCCTGGATGGTGACGGCGGACCAGATCAGCGATCCGCAATCCCTGTCGATCCGCTGTCTGTTGAACGGAAGCGTTATGCAGGATTCGAATACCTCCGAGATGGTCTTCGGAGTCGCCGAACTGATCTCGTTCATCTCTCAGACGCTCACACTGGAGCCCGGAGACCTCATCGCATCGGGAACCCCTGCCGGGGTCGGCTTCGTGCGGGATCCGGCCGTGTTCCTCAAGCCCGGAGACGAGGTCGCGATCGAGATATCGGGGATCGGAACCCTGACGAACCCTGTCGCTTAGACGATCAAGGAGCCTTCGTCCAGGGGATAGTCGACTCGGATGACCTCGCAGTCGCGAGCGAAGACCCATTCACTGAATGCCACGTGGGCCGGCTGCGAGTAGTACGCATCGAGGGCCTCCTGGCTCTCGAAGTCGGTCAATAGAAGATACGCATAGCCTCCATTGCGTCCGCTCGTGTCTTTGCCGAAGCGGAGTCCCGTGAATCCGGGGATGGTTTCGGGCCACTTCTGAACCTGTTCGGCCATCTCACGTTCCTCTGCATCCGTCAGTTCCTTGGGGAACTTGAACAGGACGACGTGCTGCGCTCGCTCACTCACCGATACCTCTCCTCTCGATCACTGGTAGAACCATATCGAGAGGTCACTTAATGGGAGGGGGGTTATGGCGATCGTTCCCGACACCGGGACGATATGGGAGCGAGCGTTCGCGACCCGTGCCGGGAGTAACGAGGAGGGCAGCCTGGCGGCGATCCTGGCCCTTGCCGGGGCGACCGACATCATCTCGTTCGCCGGTGGCTTCCCGGATCCCGAAACCTTCCCGGGCCGGGACCTGAGCGACATCTTCGAGCGCCTGATGACTTCGGGCGACCCTTCGGTGCTCCAGTACGCGCCGGTCGCGGGTTTGCCCGGTCCGCGTGACTTCATGGCCGGCCGGCTCGAGCAGCTGGAAGGCGCTCGACCTGCCGAGGACGAACTGATCATCACCAGCGGAACTATCGAGGCGATCGAGCTCGTGAGCAAGAGCCTCATCGATCCGGGCGACCTCGTCCTCGTCGAGGGGCCGACATACCTCGGCGCCATCATGGCGTTCGAGAGTTACGAGGCCAACGTGGTTGCCGTACCTATGGACGAGCACGGGGTCAATGTCGAGCGGCTCGACGAGGTCGTCGCGCGACTCGGACCGCCTAAACTCTTCTACTCGATCCCGGACTATCAGAACCCGGCGGGAATCACCCTCAGCGAAGAGCGTCGTCGGGCCTTGGTCGATGTCGCGCGCAAGCATGGCTTCCTGATCGTCGAAGACGTCGCCTATCGCGAGCTCGGTTTCGCCGGCGAACGCCTAACCAGCCTGTGGACCTTGGCCCCCGATGTCGTACTCCAGGCAGGGACGTTCTCCAAGACGTTCGTCCCCGGGGTCCGGCTCGGCTGGGGCGCCGGACCCAAGGAGATCGTCGCCAAGATGGTGTGGGCGAAGCAGAACACCGATCAATGCTCGGGCGCTCTGGGGCAGCGGCTGCTCGAGGAGTACGGCCGCGCCGGCGGGCTCGACCAGCAGGCGATCCGCTCCCGCACTCTCTATGGACGCCGCTGTGGACTCTTGATGGACGCACTCGACGCGCACATGCCCGAGTCGGTGACCTGGACGCGACCGGCCGGCGGGTTCTTCTCGTGGTTGTCGTTGCCCGAAGGCAACGACGGGATCGAACTGGCCCGTAGATCTGTCGCCGAGGGCGTTGCCATCGTTCCGGGGGCTCCCTTCTTCCCCGAAAGTGGCGGAGCGCAGAACGTACGTCTGTCGTTCAGCAGGGTTCCCGACGCATCCATCGATGAGGGGATCGAACGACTCGCTTCACTCATCACTCCGACGAAAGGATCCAACTGATGGCCGACGCAGACCGTTACTTCGCGCAGCAAAGTGGCGCACGTCCTGAAGGAGAGGGCACTTTCGTCAATTGGGGTGGCCTCGACCCGATCGAGGTCGTTCCCGGCCTCCGATTCCAACCCGTCTTGGGCGACCGCTTGATGGTGAACATCGTTTCGTTCGCCCCGAACACGGTTGCCCCGGTGCACTGGCACGACGAAGAGCAGATCAGCTTCGTCATCGAGGGCGAATTCGAGTTCGAGGTCGGGGGCCAGAAGCAGACCGTCACGAAGGGCGGAGCCGTACACATCCCGCCCAACGTCCCCCACGGCGCCCGTACCTACGACAAAAGCTGTGTCCAGGTGGACGTTTTCAATCCGCCGCGCAAGGGACTGTTAGAACTGATGGGTCTGATCGGGGCGGACGGGGAAAGGACCGATCGATAGCCATGGATCTACAACTCGACGGCCGCAAAGCGATCGTGACGGGTGGCTCCAAGGGACTAGGCCGCGCCATCGCAGACGAACTGGCGCGTGAGGGCGCGCACGTGGCGATCTGCTCTCGCGATCACGAGGAAGTCACCAGCGCCGGCAAAGAGCTCGAAGAGCACGGAGGGAAGGTCTTCGCTCAGGCAGCCGACGTCACCGATCCCGAACAGGTGAAGGAGTTCGTCGCCGCTTCGGCCGACGCCCTCGGTGGGGTCGACATCCTCGTGAACAACGCCGGGCGCGCCCACCCCGGCACCTTCCAGACCCTCACCGATGAGAACTGGAAGGAAGACCTCGACGTCAAGCTCTTCTCGATGATCCGCTGTTCGCGCGAGGCCCTCCCTTACCTGAAGAAATCCGGCGGGGGTCGCATCATCAACATCAACGCGGTGCAGGGGAAATCCCCCGATCCCAAGTTCTTCGCCACGACGACCGACCGGGCCGCGTGTCTCGCGTTCACCAAGGCGCTTGCGCTCGAGCTGGCGCCGGACAACGTGCTCGTGAACTCGGTGAACATCGGCTTCGTCGTCACCCCCCAGTGGAAGAACATCCACCAGCTGCGGGCCCCCGAACTCTCCGAGGAGGAGTTCTTCACCAATCTGGGTGAGGCCGAGGTCCCGCTCGGTCGCATGGGGGATCCGGGAGAGGTCTCCGGCATCGTCGCGTTCCTGGCGAGCGCCCGGTCCAGCTACATCACCGGAGCCAGCATCGACGTCGCCGGGGGCATGGGCCGCTACATCTGATCAGCGCTGAGCGGCACACGAAACGCACAGGGTCGCCCACGGGAGCCCTTCCACGCGCGCCGGGGCGATGTCACCGCCGCAGGCGTCGCAGGTCCCGTAGGTGCCTTCGTCCAGTTTGACCAGGGCTCGGGTGACGTCGGCGAGCACGACCTGCATCTGGTCGTGGAGTTCGACCTGGACCAAGCGTTCGACCGCGTAGCTCGTGCCCTCGCCGACGCGCTTCCCGAAGGAGATGTTGCTCGCGTCCGCAGGCGGCGCCGTCATCCGGTCCATGTCGGCCAGCAGACGCGCTCGCTTGGATTCCAGCGCGGCCCGCACATCCCCTGCCTTCATCCCCCGACCTTAGTCGGAGCCCGTGGCATGATGACGCCCGATGAAGACCCCGAGACCGACCGTGCCGAGCCGGCGGTGGTGGATAGCCGCGGCGATCGCGGCCACGATCGCGCTGCTCGGGCTACCGGGAGAGCCGTTCGTACACGCCGCGAAGGCCGTTCCCGTCTGCAAGGCTGGGAAAGCGGTCACCCTGAAGGGAGACATCGGGCCCAAGCAGATCAACAAGTACGTCGAGCTCCCCTTCAAGGTCGCCAAGGGGGTCTCCAAGCTGATCGTCACCTACGGCTATCCAGAAGGGAACACGGTTCTCGACCTCGGCATCTGGGACGCAGACGGCTTCGGGTACAAGGGTTTTCGCGGGTGGTCCGGTAGCCGCCAGGGACGGCTCCCCGATCAACCCCCGGTCGTGATCCAAGCCAACAAGGCGTCCCGTAACTACAACCCGGCTCCCATCGAGCCCGGAAAGTGGCACATCGAACTCGGCGTCGGACACATCGATACAAAGACCAGCTACAAGGTCACCATCAAGTGCGGCAAGGTGCCGCTTCGCAAGCCGCCGAGGCCCGACCCGGTCGACCCGAATCACGTCGCGCGGCCCGATGCTGGGTGGTACTTCGGGGACTTTCACATGCACGCCCATCACTCCAATCTGAACGCTCCAACACAAGCTGAGTTCGTCACCTACGCGAAGGACGCAGGGCTCGACTTCATGCCGATCACCGAGTACCAGATCAACCGGCACTGGAACGAATGGGGAACAACGGCCGAAGAGAACCCGGACCTGATCTTCTGGCCGGGGCGTGAAGTCATCACCTACTTCGGACATGTGGGAATCATCGGCGAGACCCCCGGGATGGTGGAATACCGGCATGGTTACAAGGACATCTCGATGGCCGAGATCCAGGAGAGGTCAGTCGCCAAGGGGGCGCTGTTCCAGATCAATCACCCGACGATCACACCTCCTCCCATCGACCACCTTTGCCGAGGGTGCTACTGGGAACTCGACGACGTCATCGACTATTCGATGGTCGACACGATCGAAGTCGTGAACGGCAGTGACGGCGCCGAGTACTTCACCGAAGATGCGATCGACTTCTGGGAAGAAAAGCTGCTCACCGGCCACTTCATCGCTCCGACCGGTGGCTCGGACGACAAGCTCGGCCCGGACTACGGTGTCCCGGCCACTGCGGTGTACGCCGAAGACCTGTCTCGCCCCGCGCTGATCGAAGGCATCCGGGCCGGACATGTATGGGTCGCCGCCTTAGGCGTGGCTGCAAGCCCCACCATCGATTTCACCGCTTCGGCCGGAGATGCCGAAGTGATGTTCGGCGACACCTTAGAAGCCGATGCTGCCGACTTCACGGTTCGGGTCACCAACGGGATAGGCCAACTGCTCCGCATCTACCGGGACGGGGTCCCGTTCCCGACCGCGGCCGCGATCCCGATCACGACGGACGATTTCACGTTTGAGTTCGAGGGGACGGCCGCCGACACCGACAATCCCCTGGGGAGCTACTTCCGGATCGAGACCCGAACACCACAAGGTCTCACCACCCTGGGGATGCCGATCTTCCTCGCTCCCCCGGGCTGAGGGGTCTGACCGACGGTATCTAGGGCCTAATGGGAACCCTGATCCTGGCCTCACCCCCATATATGGTCCATTCAGGCTATTCAGTGAAGGGTTACTTTGGGTCGATGCCTAATGGATGACCACAGATGGAGGAACCCTGCTCCTACCAACCGTCGGATCCGACGTCCGGCCGAGGAGCCCGGTGACCGACTGATGCCGCGCGAGAAGGGCCATTGGAGCAGTCAGCATCTCTCGGAGTTCCTGGCCGGAGTTACCGCATTCCAGGACGAGCACTCTGCCTTCCAGGCGGCCGTCCGATGGGCCGGTGAGGCCCTCGGGGCCGAGATCGGGATGATCGTGGA
Source organism: Actinomycetota bacterium (assembly GCA_009377815.1). Lineage (GTDB taxonomy): Bacteria > Actinomycetota > CADDZG01 > CADDZG01 > WHSQ01 > WHTI01. The sequence continues at coordinate 9,160 of WHTI01000043.1, read as the reverse complement.
TCGTGGGCATGTGATCGCTTCCGCAGGACTTGCCGAGGAGGATGCTCGCGGCGCCGCCATCATCGACGCCCATCGTGGGGGCCGGAGCGTCGTAACCCTCCCCGACATCGGAGTCTGTGGCCTCATCTATGCGGGCCTCGAGGAAGGTCTCGATACTCATCTGGTCTTGGCCCGCTCCGGCCCGGTTGGGTTCGGCCGGGATGAGGCCGCTCTCCTCGGGAACATGGCGAGGTCTCTCTGCCTGGTAGTGAAGATGCTCCGGACCTTGGAGGCGGAGCGAGCAGCCTCGGCCCTCCTGCTGGAACGACAGCAACTCTTCGAACGCCTTTCCAAGATCCAGAGGTCGATCTCGCACCGCGCCCCGTTGCAGGAAGTGCTCGACGCGATCACCGAAGGAACCCGTGCGCTGATCAGGGGTGACACCGTAGGACTCAGATTCATCGACCCGAACGATCGCGGGTTCCTCTACCTCGCCTCCTCCCATGGCGTCGATGAACCAATGCTCGAGCAGATCCGACGTGGGCCCATACGCGAGGGCGCAGGTGGCCGCGCCGTAACGGAGGGCAGGTTGGTCATCATCGAGAACTACACGACCGCGACCAACACGGTCGGCCAGCTCGCGGAGCAGGGACTACAGAGCGCCATGGCAGCCCCCGTGTATCAAGAAGGCGAGATCGTCGGAAGTCTCGTCACCGCGAGCTACGAGGTCGGTCGCACTTACTCCGAGAGCGAGAAGGAGGTCCTCCTCGCGATGGCTGCCTACGCAAGCATCGCGGTCAACGACGCGAAGACCGTGGCGGCGATGAAGGAGGCGCGTCAGGCGAAGGAGATGTTCCTCGCGATGGTGTCCCACGAGCTCAAGACTCCCCTCACGGTGATGATGGGAGCGCTCCACACTGTTGAGCGCCGGGGGGACGCGATCGACAAGAAACTCCGCGACGAACTACTGCATTCCGCCCTCAAGAGAGGGCACGATCTTCAACGTCTCATCGAGATGCTGCTTAAGGGAGCCCGTGCGGAGTTGGCGGAGGCCGGGCGCAATGTCCGGCTGTCAGATCTGATCGGGTCGGCTCTCAAGGGATTCGATGCCGTTCGGCCGATCACTATCGAAACCCATTCGGATCTCTCGATTTTCGTCGACGATGCGGCGGTTGCCCAGATCCTCGGCGTCTTCCTCGACAACGCGATCGCACATAGCCCGGAAGGCACCCCGATCACCGTCACATCGTGGATCGAAGAAAACCGGGTCTCGATCTCGGTCCGGAACGAGGGGCGGTTCGCTCCCGGCACAGACCTTGAGGAACTCTTCAAGCCGTTCCATCGGGGTTCAGACGCCACCTCCTCCGGGGTTGGCCTCGGCCTCTACATCGCCCGCCAGCTCGCCGAGGCGCTGGAAGGTCGCGTCGACGTCGAAAGCGAAGAAGACGTCTCGTTCGTGCTTTCGTTCCCGGTGGTGGCTCCCGCGGCCTCGGAAGCGATCGAAGAGAACGACCAGGTAGCCCTCTACACGTAGCCGGTTTCGGTCCTCCCGTCGATCAGTTCTCTGATGATGTCGGCATGGCCCGCGTGCCGAGCGGTTTCCTCGATCATGTGCACGACGATCCACCGGACGTTGTAATCGGCCGTCCGGGTGGGGTCTTCCGAGAGCGCATCGAGGGACGCCTCTTCGAGGATCGCCCGGGACTTGGCGCACTCGGCCCGGTAAAGATCGAGGATCTGCTCCGTAGTCTCCTCTGGTTCGATGCGGAAGTCGCCGTCTAGATCGTCGTCACCGAACGGAAAATCGACCTTCCTCCCAGCGATGCCCTCTTGGAACCAGCCTCGCTCCACATAGGCCAGATGCTTGATCATCCCAAGGATCGACGTGCCCGAGGGAACGAATGACCGTCTCAGATCCTCATCCGAGAGGCCGTCGCAGATGCCGAGTAAGACCTTCCGGTAGTGATCGAGGAACCCCGCGAGCACCTGCTTCTCGTCCCCTGCCACTGGAGCGCCGTAGCGTGTCCTCATGGCTGGTTTCCCTCGCCCGGCGGAGTATTGCGGAGGTACCTCTCGATCTCGGACGCCAGCTGCTCGCCGGAGACGATCGGCTGATCCGCCTGCATGGATTCGAGCGATCGCACGTGTTCCTGCGCCTCGGGCTGCCCCGCGATGAGTTCATCTAACTGGATGCGATGGGTCCTCGCATCCTCCTCCAGAGAATCCAACGGGACATCGATCCCGAGGTGCACACCGACCCGCTGAAGTAGCGCGACGACTCCGGGTGGATACGTTCCCGGCGCGTAGTGAGGCACCTGCACGAAGAAGCCGACCGTCGGGACGTCGGCCTCCGAGACCTCCTTGTCGACCATGCTCACCGCCGCGGCCGGAACCCGGAGCAGACCGGAGGGCGGCCGAACGTCTCCCGCTAGGAGGTCGGGGTCCGATGCGGTGGTGAGGATCGGAGACGGAAGGGTGTGAGGGACCGCGGCCGGGACCGACCCCAGTGTGATCAGCTGCTCGATCTCGAAACGGCTCGCTATCTCCGCGACCGCGGCCGCGAAACGCTTCCAGCCGAGGTCCGGCTCCTGGCCGGTGAGGAGCAGGAGGTCCTTGTTCCCGACCGTCGCATGACGAAGTACCACCTCCGGCCACACGACCTGCGTCATGGCTCCGTCGACGATGTCGAGCACCGGCCGCTGCGACCGGTAGTCGAACAGAGCATCCGGATCGAAGGTGGCGACGATCTGACCCTCTCCGGCGAGGTGGGCCGCGGCACTGGTCCCGACCGCGCCCGCATCGACCCAGCCGGACAGCGCGGAGAGCATCACGGGGTGGTTGAGAACCGGTTCCTCGGACAGCGTGTAGATCATCCCGGCAAGGCTAACCGCCTGAGTGGCGAAGGGGGTCGGGTAGGTCCTCGGTGTAGAGCATCGAAAGATGTTGCACCGCACGGGTCAACGCAACGTAGAGACGCCGAGGGCCGTTGGATTCCCGATAGATGACTCCCGGCTCCACGACGATCACGGCATCGAACTCGAGGCCCTTGGCCGCGGCAGCCGTCAGCAGCGTTATCGATTCATCGAGCAAGCCCTCGGCCCAGTAGGCGATCCTTAGATCCTCCTTCACGAGCAGGTCCCTCATCCCGCTCACCACCGCTTCGGGACAGATGACTCCGACCGAGGTCCACAACTCCTCGAGGGCGCGGATCTCGGCCACGAGTTCGGTGACCATCTCATCGGCTGTGACTCGCTTGAACTTCGGAGGATCGTTGGTCTCCCGCACCGAGGTCGCGGCCAGCACCCCCGGTGCCGCCACCGGCAGGAGTTGGTTCGCGAACCTCAGGAGACCGAGAGGCACGCGGTAGCCGATAGACAGCTCCTTGATCTCGCCGTCCGGACCGTGCCCGAGGTGGCGAAGCACGTCGGACCAGTTCGACTGCGATGAGGGCGACGTCGCCTGAGCGAGGTCTCCCAGGACGGTCATGGAGCCCTCACGGGTTCGGCGGGCGATCATGCGGAACTGCATCGCGGACAGATCCTGAGCCTCATCCACGATCGCGTGTCCGAACCGGCGGCGGGATCCGTTGATCAACCAGTCGGCTTCGTCGAGCAATGCCACATCCGAGTGGCTCCAGCCCTCATCCTTGAGCACCCGGGCACGCGTGCGCAGGAGGCTCACCTCCGCCGGTGTCATCAGCTCGGCTGCCGCGGCCTCGGCGCGCGCTCCGCTGGTCAGGAGGTCCCGGACCAAGGCCGCGGGGCCGTTCGACGGCCAGACCGAGTTGAGTACCCGCTTGACCGCGGGGCTCTTGCTGAGGGTGGCGATGAAGCCGAGAGCGTCGTGGCCCGCCGAGTAAGCCTCCGCCTCGTGCCGCTTGAGCCAGGTGTTGCCCAGTCTCTCGAGGAAGGTGTCACGAGCGATCCGGTAAGGAGCCCGGGGGCCGGCCCCCTCCATCGCGCCGGCGACCGCGTGGTCGATCTCGGCGGGTGAGATGAGCACCCTGATGCCGGCGATCCTCGCCTCGATCGGCTCCGATGCCGGGCTGACGTAGCCCCAGCACGCCCGGCGGAGGATCTCCGCCATGCGCTCGTCCCCTTTGATGCGAGCGACATCGGGCGGGTCCGATCGCCGGCCCCGGAACTCCAGCGCCGCCAAGGTCTCGACCGTGGTCTGGTACGCCGCCGTCTCGCCGAGGGACGGCAGGACGTGTGAGATGTACTCAAGGAACAACCGGTTGGGACCGACGATCAGCACGGGGTCCCGCTGCAGGACCTCGCGGTACTCGTAGAGGAGGAACGCGGCGCGGTGGAGACCGACCGCGGTCTTGCCGGTTCCCGGTCCCCCCTGAACCACGATCACGCTGTCGAGTGGGCACCTGATGATCTCGTCCTGTTCTGCCTGGATCGTGGCGACGATGTCCCGCATCTGCCCGGTGCGAGCGCGGCCGAGTTCCGCGAGAAGAGGATCGGGGACTCCACCATGCCCGCCGATGGCCTGATCGGGATCGTCGAAGTTCTCATCGAACAGGTCGACCAGGGATCTGCCTTCAATCACGAACCGTCGCCTGCGGATCAGATCGAGCGGGTCCTGGATCGTCGCCCGGTAGAACGGCGTCGCCGCCGGAGCTCGCCAGTCGATGACAACCTCGCCCTCGTCCTCCCCCCGCACGTGGCGCCGCCCGACGTAGTAGGTGGGCCCGGCATCGTGGTCGATCCGCCCGAAGGTCAGCGGGGATCGCGACTCATCGAGCGAGGCCAGGCGCGCGCGTAGCTCCCAACGCAGCGCCTGCTGGTCTATCGAGCTACCTTCGAGGTTGCTCTCGAGGAGGTAGCGGGCTCGTTCCCGCATCGCCTCGAGGCAACGATAGGCGTGATCGATGTGAGCTTGTTCGGCTGGGACGTCGGGGTGGGATGTCATGGCGGGCCGGACCTCGACCGGAGCACCGAGAGACCCTATGGCAGCGATCGAAGCCGTACTGTCGGCGGTCCGACTATCTGGCCTCGTCCATCTGGGCGGCGAACTTCTCCCAGCTCATCTTGACCAGCTTCTTGCCGGCCCGGGGGCGCCATTCGATCCCGCCCTTCGAGATCAATAGATGCCCGAGCAGCTCGCTCTTGCGTTTCCGCTGCTGGACCCCGTGAGCCTTGACCGGACGCCGGCTCTGGCGCACCTCGATCTCGATGTTCGAGTTCCCGACGGCCCCCTCGTAGCCCACCGGGAGCTTCCAGGTGGTTGCGTCGTGACGCGGCACGGATCCTCCTTTTTTAGCCCGAGGCGTAGACCTTCAGCCACTTCTTCAGCTTCAGGACTCTTTCTACCGCTTCGTCGATGCGGGCCTTAGGGATATCGCCGTCGCGGACGGCTCCGTAGATCCTCCCGGCGCACGCTTTCGCCATGTCTGTGCCGCCGGTGATGAGGGCAACGTCCATCCCGGCGCGGACGGTCGCCTTACAGGCCCTGGGCGTATCACCGTCGAAGCGCCATGCGACCGCGACGAGGTCGTCGCTGATGGCAACCCCGGTGAATCCGAACTCCTCGCGGAGGCGCTCGGTGGTGATGTAGTGACTGAGCGAGGCAGGCTTCTTGCCGCCGTCCTTTACGTACATACCGTGGGACACCATCATCATGCGGATGCCGCGGGCGATCATCCGGTGGAACGGCAGTGCGTCGATCTGATGAAGTTGCTTCTTCGTCCTTCGGATGTACGCGGCGCCGTCGTCCGAGTTCATCGACGCGCCACCGAATCCCGGGAAGTGCTTGGCCGCGGCGGCCACCCTCTTGTCCTGCAGTCCCTCGCCGAAGGCGGACGAGAGGCGCGCCACCACGTAACGGTTCTCTCCGAAGCTGCGCTCGGCCATCACGTGGTTGGGTCCGATATCGAGATCGCCCACTGGGGCCAGGTTGACATTGACCCCGGCCCCCTTCAGCGCTTTGCCCGTTTTCCTCCCTTGAGCGAGAGCAACCGAGGTCTTCCCGATCTCGCGCATGCGCGGCGCCGAGTAAGCGGGAGGCATGTCGGGGAAGCGTTTGACGACTCCGCCCTCCTGATCGGCGGAGATCAAGGCGCCGATCTTGAAGTCGTTCCCACGGCGAACCGCCTTCTGGATGCGACGGTTGAGTTGCTCCAGCTGGGAGCGGTCGTTGTAGTTCTTGGCGAACAGGATGACGCCGCCGAGATGGTTCCGGGTGATCGCCTTGGCTTCAGCCTCGGATAGCCCCTTACCGGCCACCGAGAACATCACAAGCTGACCGACCTTCTCCCGCAGCGTCATCGCCTCGATCGTCTCCGCGATCGTGGGAGCCGCCAGGGCACTGGAAGGAAGCATCGATAGGATCAAGACGACGATGGGTATCAGGGAGCGAGGTCGCACCGCCCGAGGCTATGGGTAAGGGGCACGAAAACCAAGGACCCTCGGCTCAGGCTCTCCTGACGTGGAGTCGGACCGTGGTTCCCGTTGGGCCCCCGTGGATCTGGAGCAGGTCCACGAGTTGCCGGGCCATCCATAATCCCCGGCCGTGCTGGCCCGTGTCCGAGGGAGGCCGGTAGCTGGCGATCGGATCGGTCAAGCCCGAACCGCGATCTTCGATCTGGCAGACGAACTGACCGTTTTGCGTCCAGCAAGACAATGTTGGCCGCGTCGCGTACAGGAACGAGTTCGTGATGATCTCGTTTGCCGCGACCGTCAGGTCTAGTGCATCCTCGATCCCAACCCCGGCCTCGACGGCACGTTCCATGAGGAATCGACGAGCGACGGAAACGTCGGGTACCTGAGGGATGGTCAGCGCGTTCGGCGGAGCGGACGGCAGATCGTGCGTCCACTGCATGAGGAACTCGTCGGGCCGGAGGAAGTCGGGATTCCGGATCCACTCCCCGTTGAGGCAACTGGTCGGGTGCGTCCTCCGAGCGGTTTCGAGGATCGAGGGCTCGAGCCCGGTCGCGTCGTACAGGCACATAAGGCTCACCGGATAGGGAGCGAGCACCGCGTTAAGGACGGACTCATACCGCTGCCATTCCCTCGTGTGGGCGGGGGATTCGAGTGGCCACAGAGGCTCACCCGCGAAGCGGCACCCGATGGCGCCCCCGGCGATCTCGTCACGGATCAACTCGCTGAACCCTCGCAACCTGGTCGCCGGGTGCGGGCACCATACGTTGGTGTCCACCAGGTGGGCGCCGTTCGCCCGAGAGCCCAAGCCGTCCCTCAGGGCCGGCAGGTAGTCGCCGCGCGCAGCAACGAACGTCACGTCGCCTCCGTCGACACCGCTTTCGACGAACGGGACCATGACGTCAAGGAAATGCTTGAGGTCCTTGTAGAGCAGCACCGAATGGTCCAGGCGCCGCCCCCCGTGGAGCGCTTCCACCGGATCGGCCTTTCGAGACGAGATGGGATCCGCCGGTCCCACACCGGCGAACATGTCCCCCTCTAGTTTCCCTCTCTCCCGGGAACCAACCCCTGGTCGAACTTGGAAAAGACCGATTGGAGAGTTTTGCGAAGAAACTACTTCTCTTTCTTCGCCTTCTTGGCCTGGCGCTTCTCTTTCATGCTCTTCTGGGGCGCCTTCTTGGCGGCCTTGCCGCCTTTGTCTTTGCTGGCCATTGCCATCCTCCCGATGGTTGCAGACGTGCTCGAATCATGCGACAGAGGGAGCCGTTTGCCAAGTCACCTCCTGTCCGCGGGGCGACAGACGGGTCCCCTAGCCCACTGAGTACAGCTTCCACTCGCCTTCAACACCTTTGAGCGCGTGCGGCCCACGGTCCTCGAACACGATCTGCGAGCCGGTCACCAAAGGAGGCACCGCGGGAGACACGAACACCTCGCTCGGACCGGCCGCGGCCATCACACGGGCACCGATGTGGACGGCGATGCCACCGACGTCGTCGCCCCTGGCCTCGACCTCGCCGGTGTGGACCCCGACCCTGATCTCGATCCCCAAGCGCCTCACCGCCGCGATCATCGCCTTGGCACTGCGGATGGCGTTCCCCGGAGAGTCGAAGCAGGCCAGCGACCCGTCGCCGGTGAATTTCACAAGGCGACCTCCATGTCCCTCGGTCTGCTCCCTCGTCTCCTGATCGTACTCGTCGAGCAACGAACGCCAGCGGGCATCTCCCAGTTCGGTGGCGCGCTCGGTCGACGACACGATGTCGGTGAACACGATCGTAGCCAGTACGCGTTCGTGCCCCCGCGGTTTCCTGCTACCGGTGACGAACTCCTCGATCTCACCCGCGATCGTGTCCCAATCGCCGAGGAACGGCACGTGCTCCGAGCCCCCGAACTCTACGTAGCGCGCGCCGGGGATCTTGGAGGCGATGTAGCGACCGTTCTGAACCGGAACGTTCAGATCACCGGTCCGGTGCATCACCAACGTCGGGACCACGATCTCCGGAAGACGGTCGCGGACATCGGCTTCGGCAAGGATCTCGTAAGCCTCCACGAGCATGTCCCGGCTCACCGAGTTCCGCATCCAGCGCATCCCCCACTCAACGGCTCGGTCGTCGCCGCCCGCGACAAGGATCTGCGCCATCTGGTAGCTCCCCCACCCTTGGATCAGGAAATCGACCTGCTCGTCGCGCTCCTCTTCCGTCGGAGCCCACGGGTAATCGTCCTTCCGCACTGTCGTCGCGTAGCTCCCGTAGAGGATCAGCCTGGAGATGCGTTCGGGATGCTTCACCGCGACGAGAACGGCCAGCATCGACGACTCGTTGAAGGCGAACAGAGCGGTCTGCTCGACCCCGGCGGCGTCGAGGACGGCGATGAGATCCTCGACGCCCTGATCCATGGTCCCGGGGCCACGTCCCCTATCGGAGAGCCCTGCGCCGCGCCGATCCCAGGTGATGACGCGCCCGAAGGAGCTGAACCCCTGAAGCCCGCTGGCGATCGAAGGGAACTCGGGCAGCAGGTCGAGATTGGAGAACCACAAGGGCACCAGCATCACGTTGGGTGGACCGGTCCCTACCGCCCGATACGCGATGTTCGCCCCGCCGCTCGTTGCGTATTCGACGTCGCTCACGGATCAATCGTGCCACGCCACGATCCGATCGGGTTCAGTCGATCCAGGCGACTGCCCGGCAGAACGCCGCCTCGCCTCCCTGGAAGCGCCACGGGAAGCAGCCGAACCAGACCTTCTGGTCGAGGACCTCGTCGATCTGACCCCCGAGGTTCTCGATATGCACGATGTCGTG
>WHTI01000250.1 GCA_009377815.1 Actinomycetota bacterium | reverse complement strand
GACGCCGGACCGTCTGGTCGACCTGATCATGAGCACGCTCGCTAAGCGTCCGAACGAACGACCCGGCATGCATGGCGTAGCGGCCGACCTCGAAGAGATGTCGGCGATGCTTCCCCGCCGCTACGTACTCAACCGGCTTCGGCCCCGGTGAGTGAGAGAGCTCTCACACCCATCTCATCGAGGAATCACCTGAGACGGCAACGATGAACAAGTCAGATGGAACACAGGCACAAGGAAGGAGAAACGGATGAGCACAGGAAGGATCGCTATTGGGCTCCTGGCCTTCTCACTCGCGCTGGGACTCGGAGTAGCCGCGTTCGCCGGAGATCCGGCCCCACAGCGGATCGATGCAGTGAACGTCAGCGACGATGACGACGACATGGCCATCAAACGCCGGGACGATGCGGACAACGATCTCGTCGGCGTGGACGACGACGATGACCGCAACAGAGGACGTGGCGGGGATGGCGACGACACCCGTGGTGACGACGGCACCAGCGGTGGAGACAACACCGGAGACTTCGACACCAGCGGGACCAACACCGGCACGAACGGGATCGACGACACCGGCACGAACGATAGTCGTGACGGCGATGACGACAACAGTGGTCCGGGCTCGGGCGACGACAGCAACGATGACAACAGCAACAGTGGCCACGGAGACTCGAACGGCTGAGCCACCACCTACCTGCAACGAAAAGAGCCCCGGGATCCCCGGGGCTCTTTTCTTCGTGCTGATATCTAGCGGTTGCCCCACTCCGGTTCGCGCTTGTCGTTGAAGGCGTCGATCCCCTCTTTGCGATCCTGGGTGACGATCACGCGCTCCCACGACTCGTGCTCGGCCTCGATGCCGTCCTCGATGTTGTATCCGAACGCCGATTCGATCGCCCGCTTCGCCTCGCGCACCGCCACCGGCGACGACTTGCAGATGTCCCGGGCCATGGCGAGCGAGGCCGTGTCGAGTTCCTCGCGCGGCACGACTTGAGCGATGAGGCCCATCTGCTGGCCCTCGACCGCATCGAAGCGGCGACCCTGGAAGATGAGCTCCTTCGCCTTGGCCTCGCCCACCTTGCGTGGAAGCAGTTGCGTACCGCCGCCCGCGGGCAACAGTCCAACCCGGACCTCTGGGAGACCGAGGATGGTGCCTTCGGCGGCGGTGATGATGTCGCAGTTCAAGGCGAGTTCGAAACCCCCACCGAGTGCGAACCCGAAGACCGAACAGATCGTGGGCTGGGGCACGGTCCGGAGTTGTTGGAAGAGGCCGCGGATCTGCCTGCGATTCGAGTAGAAGTCTTCGAGCTCGAAGGTTCCACGTTCCTTGAGATCGGCGCCGACGCAGAACGCCTTCTCGCCCTCGGCCCGCAGGATCATGACCCAGATATCGGGCCGGGAGCCCACCTCGCGGAAAGCTTCGGTCAGTTCATCGGCCAGCGCTCCGGACAACGCGTTGAGGGCCTCCGGGCGGTCGATCGAAACGATCCCGACCTGATCTTCGGTCTCCAGCTTCACCATTGCCATCTCCAGAGACTATCGGGCCTGCTCTCTAGGGGATCGTGAGGCGTCCGTCGTCACCGATCGGGAAACCGGGGTTGTGGGCGATCTCCCACAGGTAGCCGTCGGGATCGGCGAAATAGCCGGAGGTCCCGCCCCATTCGGCCAGCGTGGCCGGCTTGACGATCGAGGCACCGGCCGCCTCGGCCTCGCTCAGATAGCGACCGACGTCCTCGGCCGCTTCCACACACATCGCGAGGGTGAATCCGTCGAACGAGCCTCTCTTTGGATCCGCGACCGTGGCATCGGCGGCCAGTTCTTCGAAGGGGAAGAGTCCGAGGTTCGTATCGGCGGTACGGAACCAGACGATCTCGCCCTCGATCGACGACTCACAGCGCTCCCACCCGAGCGCGGAGTAAAACGCGACCGACCGCTCGAGGTCACCCACTCCAAGAGTCACGAGACCGAGACGTGCGGGGATCGGCATGCGAACCTCCTAGACGTAGATGGCCAGCGCTACCAGAGGGAGCGCGAGAGCGATCCCCGACAGGGCCAACCATAGTGACCCTCTGAAGATGCACCAGATACCGAACGGGCCCGCCGCGAGGCATAGGCCCGAGCCAAACGCCGTGAACCACGCCGATCTCACCTGCTCGGAGTCGGGCGCCGAGAAGATCTCGACCCGTCCCAGAAGGCGAGGAGAAAGAGCCACGCGGCCACCGCGCCGGAGATCAGCACCCACACGATCGCTCCCGCGATCGAGCCTGCGGACCATCGCCTTCCGGTTACCTGGGAGGTCTGCGTCATAACGCCCTCCCTACACGGGAGGTACCCCGTGGCGCCGGGTTGAAAAGTGGCGATCCTTATCCGCAGCGAGGTCGAGGCGGCGGATCAGATCGTCCCGGAGATCATCCGGTTGCACGACCGCGTCAATGACGTTCTCCGAGGCGAGATGCAGGAGCTCGATGTCCTCTTCGTACTCCGCACGCTTGCTTGCGATGAACTCGGCGCGTTCGGTTTCGTCGGTGATCGCCTGGATCTTGTTGAAGTAGACCGCGTTGACCGCTGGCTCGGGTCCCATGACCGCGATGCGCGCGGTCGGCAATGCGATCGTTGCATCGGGCTCGAACCCCGGTCCGGCCATGGCGTAAAGACCGGCGCCGTAAGCCTTGCGCACGACAACGCAGAACTTCGGGACCGTCGCTTCGCTCACCGCGGTGATCATCTTGGCGCCGTGGCGGATGATGCCCTGTCGTTCGACCGAGGTTCCGATCATGAAGCCGGGAACATCGGAGAGGAACACCAAAGGGATGTTGAACGCGTCGCACAACCAGATGAAACG
>WHTI01000262.1 GCA_009377815.1 Actinomycetota bacterium | reverse complement strand
GGTCGTGAGGAGGACCTCGATCGCTCGGACCGGGAAGCCCATCGATGCGGCGAACGCGGGATCGAACGACAACAGTTTGAACTCTTTCCAGAACGCGACGACCAGGAGGATCGCGAGCGCACCGAGCACTCCCATCGTCGCGACGTCCCGGCCCAGCATCGCGGCGGCTTGGCCGAACAGGAACGTGTTGAGTCCGGCCTTGCTCGCGTCGGGCAGGCGCTGGATGTAGGTAAGGAGGACCAGGCCGATCCCGAAGAAGACCGACAGCACGAGCCCGAGCGCGGCGTCCTGTTTGATCCGCGACCGCTTGACGATCGAACGCATCGCGAGCGTGCCCAGCCATCCGGCGATGGCCGCTCCGGTAACGAGAACGATCGGTGACTTGCTGCCGGTAATCAGGAACGCCAGTGCGACACCGGGGAGCGCGGCGTGCGAGATCGCATCCCCGAGGAGACTCTGTTTCCTGAGCACCGCGAACGACCCCAGGACCCCACTGGTGATCCCGAGGATCGCGGAGCCGGCCGCGACTACCCGCAGCGTGTAGTCGCCGAAGTCGAACATCAGATACTTGCTCCGTTCCCGGGCCGCGCCGGGGCGGCTACCGCCAGGCCACCGCCGTAGGTCAACCTCAGGTTCTCGTCGGTGAACACCTCGTCGACCGGGCCCGACGCGATCCGCCTCACGTTGAGCAGCATCACCCACTCGAAGTACTCGGGAACGGTCTGGAGATCGTGGTGGACGCACACGACGGTCTTGCCCCTGGCTCTGAAGTCGCGCAGGAGTTCGATGATCGCTTTCTCGGTCTGCGCGTCGACGCCCTGTAGGGGCTCGTCCATCAGATAGACCTGCGCATCTTGAACCAGGGCCCGGGCGATGAACACCCGCTGCTGTTGTCCACCGGACAACTCGCTGATGTGCCGGGACGCGAGGTGGTCCATCCCCACCTGTTCGAGTGCCTCCACCGACAGCCGGCGCTCGGTCCGCCCCGGACGCTTGAACCAGCCGAGGGCCCCGTAGCGGCCCATCATCACGACGTCGAAGACGGTGGTGGGGAAGTCCCAGTCCACGCTTCCGCGCTGTGGGACGTAGCCGACCTTGCGCCGGACCTCACCGTAGGGCCGTCCCTCGATCAGGACGCGGCCGGCGGCCGGCTCTACGAGGCCGAGGATCGACTTGATCATCGTCGACTTGCCGGCGCCGTTCGGGCCCACGATCGCGCAGAGGGCCCCCTCGGGTACCTGGAGGTCGACGTCCCACAACACGGGGATCTCCCCGTAGGCAACCGTCAAATCCTCGACATCGATCGCGTAGCGAGCGTCCCTCGATCCGTCCATCATTCTCCTTCGCCGGGTTGTTGGAGCAGCGCCGACACGATCACGTCGACGTTGTGGGTGACCATTCCGAGGTACGTGCCTTCTTCGGTCCCTTCATCGCCCATCGCGTCGGAGAACAACTCGCCTCCGATCACGACGTCGAAGCCGCGCGATCGGACCGCAGCCTGCACGGCCTCGATCGTTCGGACCGGCACAGACGACTCGATGAAGATGGCGGGGATGCGGCGTTCGGCGATGAACGCGGCCAGGTCGCTGACGTCCGCGGTGCCGGCCTCCGATGCGGTGCTGATGCCCTGAAGCCCGCGGACCTCGAACCCGTATGCGCTTCCGAAGTAGTTGAAGGCATCGTGTGCGGTGACCAGCACACGTTTGTCCGGCGGCACCCGGGCGGCCTGCTCGCTGATGTAGGTGTCGAGGTCGTCGAGGTCGGCGAGATACTCCTCGGCATTGTCCTCGTAGGTCGATGCGTGATCCGGGTCCAGATCGATGAGGGCGTCTCGGACCGCGGCGACCGCATGGCTCCACATCTCGACGTCGAACCACACGTGCGGGTCGTACTGGCCCTCGAACGCGGCCGGCCGGTCGAGAAGTTCCTCCGGGATGTTGCTCCCCACCGGGACCGTGATCGTCGTCGTGGTGCGTTCGAGGACCTCGCCCATGGCGGCCTCGAGGTGGAGGCCGTTGAACAGGACGATGTCGGCCTCGCCGATGGCCACGACGTCGTTCTCGGTCGCCTTGTAGAGGTGGGGGTCGGTGCCCGAGCCCATCAGTGTCTCGACCTCGACGCGATCGCCGCCGATGTTCACGGCCGCATCGCCGATCATCCCGGTGGTGGCGACGATCTTCACGGTCCGGCCGGAGACGTCGGGGCGGGTGAGGCTCTCGGCCCTCCCGCACCCGGTTGCCACGAGGGTCACGGCAGCAGTAAGCCCCAGAGACCGCATCATCCTCGTGGTCATGGAGCAAAGTTTAGCCGTGGCTAAACCTGTTGTCTAATGATGGCTGAACGTATTACGACGGTGTGATTCGTCGCAGCCGAGGGCTACCATGGCCCCGGATGAGGATCCTTCACACCGCCGACTGGCACGTCGGCAAGAAACTGGGGCGGTTCGACCGGCTCGACGAAGCGAAAGCGGCGCTCGACGAGGTCGTGACCGTGGCCGAGGACAATGCGGTCGATCTCGTGATCGTCGCGGGCGATCTCTTCGATCGCGCCCTGCCCCCGTTCGCGGTGATGGGCGTGGTC
>WHTI01000125.1 GCA_009377815.1 Actinomycetota bacterium | reverse complement strand
GGTGCCCCGGAGCGAACCCTCAAAACGGTTTCGGGTGAGCGGAGTGGGCTCCCCCGACGGGCCGCCGCGGCCCCAAGGTTCCGGGAAGGTTCCCGCCCCCCGTGGCGTTACTACTAATGGACAGTTGACCGCCGGGATCAGCGGGATTACGCTCATCCCGGTCCATCTAGAGGAGTACTAATAGAGGCTTCGATCGGATCAAGCATCTCGCTTGACGCCAGTGAAGGCTGTCGCCTACACTGGCTCTTCGCTGTGCACAATCCTGTTCGTCCCAAACGCCATGTCGCGCGGTTAAGAACCGCCCAAGGCGTATCGGATGGGATCGGCTGGGGTGTGAACGAGACCTACGGGTCGGATTCCCTCCTCGGCGTTGTTACCGCCGTTTGACCAAGCCATACAGGAGGCTCGCTTGTCGTCGTCTAATGCTCTGCGCGAACGCCGCACCTTCGCCAAGCTCGACGAGGTTCTCCAGCCGCCGAATCTGATCTCCGTACAGAAGGAATCGTTCGACTGGTTCATCCGAACCGGCCTGGGCGAGACCCTCAAGGAGATCTCGCCGGTCGAGGACTTCACCGGGAACCTGGCTCTCCAGTTCCTCAGTCACGAATTCAAGGATCCGAAGTTCGACGAGGACGAGTGCAAAGAGAAGGACATGACCTTCTCCCGTCCCCTCTTCGTCACCTGCGCCTTCATCAACAAGGAAACGGGTGAGATCAAGGAGCAGACGGTCTTCATGGGGGACTTCCCGATGATGACCGAAACGGGGACCTTCATCATCAACGGCACCGAGCGTGTCGTCGTCTCCCAGCTGGTCCGGTCCCCGGGCGTCTACTTCGACAAGGACATCGACAAGACGACCGACAAGGACATCTACACCTGCAAGATCATCCCGGCCCGCGGTGCCTGGCTTGAGTTCGAGACCGACAAGAAGGACATGGTCGGTGTCCGCGTGGACCGCAAGCGTAAGCAGAACGTCACCGTGCTTCTCAAGGCGCTCGGCTTCGGCGGCGACCAGGAGATCCTCGACCTCTTCGATGGGGCCGAGTCGATCGCTGCGACGCTCGAGAAGGACGCGATCGAGACCGAGGAAGACGCTCTCATCGACATCTACCGCAAGCTCCGTCCGGGTGAGCCCCCGACGGTCGAATCGGCGCGGTCGCTGATCGAGAACCTCTTCTTTAACCACAAGCGCTACGACCTCGCGAGGGTCGGCCGCTACAAGGTCAACAAGAAGCTCGGCATGCGGTACGAGGAGAAGGACATCGACGAGATGGGGACGGTGCTCCGCAAGGAGGACATCCTCACCACGATCCAGTACCTCGTCCGTCTCCACGCCAACGACCCCAACGCCGAGACCGACGACATCGACAACTTCGCCAACCGGCGCATCCGTCCGGTCGGAGAGCTGATCCAGAACCAGATCCGTGTCGGCCTGTCCCGCATGGAGCGGGTCGTGCGCGAGCGCATGACGACCCAGGACGTCGAGGCCATCACGCCTCAGACCCTGATCAACATCCGGCCGGTGGTGGCGGCGATCAAGGAGTTCTACGGGTCTTCACAGCTGAGCCAGTTCATGGACCAGACCAACCCACTGACCGGCCTGACCCACAAGCGCCGTCTTTCGGCGCTGGGCCCGGGTGGACTGTCGCGCGAGCGTGCCGGGTTCGAGGTCCGAGACGTGCACCCGTCCCACTACGGACGTATGTGCCCGATCGAGACGCCTGAGGGCCCGAACATCGGTCTGATGGGGTCGCTGTCGACCTACGCGCGCCTCAACCGTTACGGCTTCATCGAGACGCCGTACCGGAAGGTCAAGAACCAGAGGGTCACCAAGGACATCGAGTACCTCACGGCCGACCTCGAGTCCCGTGCGGTCATCGCCCAGGCCAACGCGACGCTCGACGACAAGGGCAACTTCCTTGACGAGCGGGTGCTCGTGCGTGGACGCCAGAACGAGATCGAGTACACCGACCCGTCCGGGGTCGACTACATGGACGTGAGCCCGAAGCAGATCATCTCGGTCTCCACGGCATCGATCCCGTTCCTCGAGCACGACGACGCCAACCGTGCCCTGATGGGTGCCAACATGCAGCGCCAAGCGGTGCCTCTGGTCCGTCCCGAGGCTCCCTACGTCGGCACGGGACTGGAGTTCCGTATCGCGGTCGACGCTGGTGACGTGATCATCGCCCTCGAGGGCGGGACCGTCGAAGAGGTCTCGGCTGCGCGCATCATCGTCAAGGGCAGCAAGGGAACCCGCACCTACAAGCTCGACAAGTTCCGCCGCTCGAACCAGTCCACCTGCATCAACCAGCGTCCTGTGGTCACCGAAGGTCAGAAGGTCAAGGAAGGCGACGTGCTCGCCGACGGACCTTCGACCGACAAGGGCGAGTTGTCCTTGGGTGCCAACCTCATGGTCGCTTTCATGTCGTGGGAGGGCTACAACTTCGAGGACGCGATCATCCTGTCCGAGCGTTTGGTGAAGGAGGACGTCCTTACCTCGATCCACATCGAGGAGTACGAGGTCGATGCCCGCGACACCAAGCTCGGTGCCGAAGAGATCACGCGTGACATCCCCAACGTCTCCGAGGAGGTCCTCGCGGATCTCGACGAGCGAGGCATCATCCGGATCGGCGCCGATGTCTCCACCGGTGACGTGCTGGTCGGAAAGGTAACTCCCAAGGGAGAAACCGAGCTAACCCCCGAAGAGCGTCTGCTGAGGGCGATCTTCGGCGAGAAGGCCCGCGAGGTGCGAGATACCTCGCTGAAGATGCCGCACGGTGAAGAGGGCAAGGTCATCGGGGTGCGCGAGTTCAGTCGCGACGCTGGGGACGAGCTTCCCCCGGGCGTCAACGAGTTGGTGCGCGTGTTCGTCGCTCAGAAGCGGAAGATCTCCGAGGGCGACAAGCTCGCCGGACGCCACGGCAACAAGGGTGTCATCTCGAAGATCCTTCCGGAGCAGGACATGCCGTTCCTGGCCGACGGAACGCCGGTCGACATCATCCTCAACCCGCTTGGTGTGCCATCGCGTATGAACCTCGGCCAGGTGCTCGAAACGCACCTCGGTTGGGCGGCCAAGATGCGTTGGGAAGACACCGACGGCGATCTGGCTCCGGGCAAGTGGGCCCGGCAGGAGCCGACCTGGGTCTCGACCCCGGTGTTTGACGGTGCCAAGGAAGAGGAGTTGCTGGACGCGCTCGACAAGGCGTCCAAGCTGCCCGGTGAGTACAAGCTCGTCAACTCGGTGGGCAAGGCCCAGCTGTACGACGGTCGCTCCGGCGAGCCGTACGACAACGAGATCACCGTTGGCTACATGTACATCCTGAAGCTGAGCCACATGGTGGACGACAAGATCCACGCTCGCTCCACCGGTCCGTACTCGATGATCACGCAGCAGCCGCTGGGTGGTAAGGCGCAGTTCGGTGGGCAGCGCTTCGGCGAGATGGAGGTGTGGGCCCTCGAGGCCTACGGCGCCTCGTACTGCCTGCAGGAGCTCTTGACGATCAAGTCCGACGACGTTCTCGGCCGCGTGAAGGTCTACGAGGCCATCGTCAAGGGCGAGAACATCCCCACACCGGGTATCCCGGAGAGCTTCAAGGTGCTGATCAAAGAGATGCAGTCCCTCTGCCTGAACGTCGAGGTTCTCTCGGCTGAGGGTGAGGAGATCGAGATGAAGGAGATCGACGAGGACATCTTCCGCACTGCGGAGGAACTCGGTATCGATCTGTCCCGCCGCGAGCCATCCAGCGTTGAGGAGGTCTAGCTAGTGCTCGACGTTAACCACTTCGACGAGCTTCGCATCGGCCTCGCCACCGGTGACCAGATCCGTGCCTGGTCCAACGGCGAGGTGCGCAAGCCCGAAACCATCAACTACCGCACGCTTAAGCCCGAGAAGGACGGCCTCTTCTGCGAGAAGATCTTCGGCCCGACGAAGGACTGGGAGTGCTACTGCGGTAAGTACAAGCGCGTCCGGTTCAAGGGCATCATCTGCGAGCGCTGCGGCGTCGAGGTAACTCGCGCCAAGGTCCGCCGCGAGCGGATGGGCCACATCGAGCTGGCCGCTCCCGTCACGCACATCTGGTACTTCAAGGGCGTTCCTTCCCGTCTGGGGTACCTCCTCGACATCGCTCCCAAGGAGCTCGAGAAGGTCATCTACTTCGCAGCGTCGATCTGCACCTCGATCGATGAGCCGAAGCGTCACAAGGACCTCCCCAAGCTCGAGGAAGAGATCTCCAAGGAGGTCGCTCAGATCGAGGCCGATCGGGACCGCAGGATCGACGAGATCCTGAAGGAGACCGAGGATCGTCTGTCTGAGATGGAGGGCCGCAAGGCGCGTTCATCGGAGAAGACGGCGGCGAAGAACCAGTCCGAGCGCCAGCAGAAGGAGGTCCGCGAGCGCGCGGATCGCAACATCGCGCTGGTCCAGGACACGCTCGACATCTTCAAGGACATCGGTCCGAAGCAGATCGTCGACGACGAGGTTCTGTGGCGCGAGCTGAAGGATCGTTTCGGCGATTACTTCCGCGGCGGCATGGGGGCCGAGGCGATCCGCGAGCTGCTGGCCAACCTCGACCTCAAGACCGAGGAAGCCGACCTGCGCGAGATCATCAAGACCGGTAAGGGTCAGAAGCGTCAGCGCGCGATCAAGCGCCTCAAGGTCGTCGCTCCGTTCAACGACACCACCAAGAAGAACTCGCCGATGGGTATGGTCCTCGACGCGGTGCCGGTCATCCCACCGGACCTTCGCCCGATGGTCCAGCTCGACGGTGGGCGGTTCGCGACCAGCGACCTGAACGACCTCTACCGTCGAGTGATCAACCGGAACAACCGCCTCAAGAGGCTTCTCGACCTCGGGGCTCCCGAGATCATCGTCAACAACGAGAAGCGCATGCTCCAGGAGGCCGTCGACGCACTCTTCGACAACGGCCGGCGCGGCCGTCCCGTCACAGGACCGGGCAACCGTCCGCTGAAGTCACTGTCGGACATGCTGAAGGGTAAGCAGGGCCGGTTCCGTCAGAACCTGCTGGGCAAGCGAGTCGACTACTCCGGACGAAGCGTCATCGTGTCCGGACCGAAGCTCAAGCTGCACCAGTGCGGCCTGCCGAAGGCTATGGCGCTCGAGCTGTTCAAGCCATTCGTCATGAAGCGACTGGTCGACCTCGGCCATGCTCAGAACATCAAGTCCGCCAAGCGGATGGTTGAGCGGTCGCGCAGCCACGTATGGGATGTCCTCGAGGAGATCATCCACGAGCACCCCGTGCTGCTGAACCGTGCCCCCACGCTTCACCGATTGGGGATCCAGGCGTTCGAGCCGATCCTCATCGAGGGCAAGGCCATCCAGATCCACCCCCTCGTCTGTGTGGCGTTCAACGCCGACTTCGACGGGGACCAGATGGCGGTTCACGTTCCGCTTAGCTCCGAGGCTCAGGCCGAGGCTAGGTTGCTCATGCTGTCGGCACACAACGTGCTGTCGCCGGCGTCGGGTGACCCCATCGTCACGCCGACCCAGGACCTCGTTATCGGGGCGTACTACCTGACGGTCGGCCACGAGGGCGAGCCGGGCGAGGGCAAGATCTTCGCCAACGCCAACGAGGTGCTGAAGGCATACGACGCCAAGGTCGTCGGGATCCACGCCACCATCAAGGTGCGCGGCCTCAAGCGCTTCGAGGACGAGTCGGTCGAGGATTACGAGGCCAAGCCGGGTCGTCTCATGGAGACGACACCAGGGCGCGTGATCTTCAACGAGGCGTTCCCGGAGGACTTCCCGTTCCAGAACGCACTGGTGAAGAAGAGTGAGCTCCGGACCCTCGTCGATCGTTGCATCCGCTCGTACGACAAGGCGGTCGTGGCGAGGTTCCTCGACGCGCTCAAGGCCACCGGGTTCCAGTACGCGACCAAGGCCGGTGTCACCATCGGTCTCGAGGACGTCATTACACCTCCGGACAAGCCGAAGATCATCGCCGAGCACGAGCGCAAGGCCGAGAAGGTCGAGTCGCAGTTCGCCAAGGGTGTCATCACCGAGGACGAGCGCCGGCAGGAGCTCATCGAGATCTGGACGAACGCGACCGAGCAGGTCACGGAAGCGATGAAGTCCAACTTCGACGAGCTCAACCCGATCTGGATGATGGCCAACTCGGGTGCCCGAGGGAACCTCCAGCAGATCCGTCAGATCGCCGGTATGCGAGGGCTGGTCGCCAACCCGAAGGGTGAGATCATCCCGCGGCCGATCCGTGCGAACTTCCGTGAGGGCCTCACGGTCCTCGAGTACTTCATCTCCACGCACGGTGCTCGTAAGGGTCTGGCCGACACCGCGCTGAGGACGGCCGACTCGGGGTACCTGACCCGTCGTCTGGTGGACGTCAGCCAGGAGGTCATCGTGCGGGCGGAGGACTGCGGCACCGACCGCGGCATCCGTATCGACATCAAGACCGAGCGTCAGCACCTCAAGCAGAAGCTCCTCGGCCGTGTCCTCCTCGAGGACGCGGTTGCCAAGAACGGCAAGACCGTCGTGGCCGCGGCCGGAACCCCGGTGGACGGCGACGTGCGGGATGCGATCGAGACGGGTGACGTCGACGAGGTCGTCGTCCGTTCGGTCCTCACCTGCGAGGCTCGTTACGGCGTGTGCCAGAGCTGCTACGGCGTTTCGCTCGGCACCGGTCAGCTTGTCGAGTTGGGTGAGGCGGTCGGTATCGTCGCCGCCCAGTCCATCGGCGAGCCCGGCACGCAGCTGACGATGCGTACGTTCCACACCGGTGGAGTTGCCGGTGAGGACATCACGCACGGTCTACCTCGTGTCGTCGAGCTGTTCGAGGCCCGCACCCCGAAGGGGAAGGGCGAGATCGCTCAGGCGACCGGGCGCATCGAGATCGAAGAGGACGAGCGCACTCGCAAGATCACGCTCGTTCCCGACGATGGCGCCGAGCCGATCGAGTACAAGGTGTCACGTCGTGCTCGCCTCAGCGTCAAGAACGGACAGGAGGTCGCGGCTGGTGAGTCGCTGACCGAGGGTTCGAAGGACCCGGACGAGATCCTCGAGGTGCTCGGTACCCGTGAGGTGCAGGTCTACCTCGTGAACGAGGTCCAGAGCGTCTATCGGAGCCAGGGTGTGCCGATCCACGACAAGCACATCGAGCTCATCGTGCGGCAGATGCTCCGCAAGGTGACGGTCATCGAGCCGGGGGATTCCGAATTCCTCCCGGGTCAGATGGTCGACGCTCGTCAGTTCTCGGAGTCCAACGAGAGGATCGTTGCCGAGGGGGGAGAGGCCGCTACGGCTCGCCCGGTGCTGATGGGTATCACCAAGGCCTCGCTGGCCACCGAGTCGTGGCTCTCAGCCGCCTCCTTCCAGGAGACGACGAGGGTGCTGACCGAGGCTGCGATCAACGGCAAGTCCGACCCACTCCTGGGTCTCAAGGAGAACGTCATCATCGGGAAGCTGATCCCGGCCGGCACGGGCATGACCCGCTACCGCTCGATCAGGGTCAACGCCACCGGCGAGAACATCTCCGACGAAGAGGCCCGGGCGATGTGGGGTCTGCCTCCGAGGGAGGTCTCCGACGAGGAGGCCGCCGCGGCTGCCCGCGAACTGCTGGGTGGAGCGCCTCTCACGGCAGTTCCCGACGCCGACGACGAGGTCGTCGAGACCGGCGAAGAGGTCACGGCCGCGAACGAGTAGCCGGAACCGAACATCAGAGAGGGCCGTCCGGAAGGGCGGCCCTTTCTCGTGTAGCCTCCCGGAGGTGGATATTGACAGGCATCGATATAGATGGCATCCTGCATATATAGACAGCGGTCGATATAAGGCGACAGCACAGGAGAGGAGCATCCGATGGCGGACATCAGAGAAGAGGTCAGGGACCGGTACGCCGACGCGGCCCGGGCCGTCAGCGAGCGGAGCGAGGTCGCCGAGGGGGCGCTGGCCGGCTGCTGCGGCCCCGATGCGAGTGCTTCCTGCTGCGGCGACACCTCCATCTCAAGCGGGCTGTATGACGCTCTCGAGCAGGAGCTCGTACCCGAGGCGGCACTTCTGGCCAGCCTGGGCTGCGGCAACCCCACGGCGGTGGCAGATCTGAACGAGGGCGAAACCGTCCTCGATCTGGGCTCCGGAGGCGGGATCGACGTCCTCCTGTCCGCCAAGCGGGTAGGCCCCGCCGGCAAGGTCTACGGCGTAGACATGACCGACGAGATGCTCGAACTGGCCCTCGCCAACAAGGCCGAGGCCGGGATCGACAACGTCGAATTCCTCAAGGGCTACATCGAATCCATCCCGCTGCCCGCCGGGGTCGTCGACGTCGTGATCTCCAACTGCGTGATCAACCTCGCCGCCGATAAGAACGCGGTCTTCGCCGAGACCTTCCGCGTCCTGAAGCC
>WHTI01000076.1 GCA_009377815.1 Actinomycetota bacterium | reverse complement strand
GTGTGGCCGCTACACCACCGGCAGTACTTCCGGAACTCCATACGGTCCCGGTTGTTGTGCCGGTTCTTCTCGGTGATGTAGTTGCGGCGCTTGCAATCAGTGCATTCGAGCGTCACGTGGACGCGCCGATCGCTGGCCATGCTGGTTCACCTCTTCTACGGGATATCCAGAGAGATAACTCAAGGGATTCGTTGATCGAAGCTGAGAGTATAGCGGGGCCCAGAGGGGCCTGTGGCTGAGGCGCTAGGCCGGCTGGGAGGTGGGGCTAGGCCGGTTGAGCCGACGGGTCGCCGGGCTTCCGTCCACGCTTCTTGAAGGTAAGCCGGTCGGAGACGTTCTTGTTCGGTCCCCAATCCATCCGGGGCGCCGGAGAGAAAGCCGCGATCGGATCGGACGATGAGATGGAGTCGTCGCCGTCCTCGAGCTGATCGCTGAAGTTGTCCCAGAGGCTGTTCGGGCTGTCCACCGGACGCACCTCGTCGTGGCTCTCCTGAGGCGTGGCCGGAGGAGGCGGAGGCGGCACGAACTTGGTCGGCGCCTTCGGGGCAGCCGGCGGGGGGGCAGGGGATGCGGGGCGGGCGGGCGGGGGCGGGGCCACGGTGTCCTGCGACGGTTCCAAGCCGGCCCAGAGGGTGGACACGTCCATACGAGCCTCCTCGAAGGCGGCCTCGACCTGCTGCGTTAGATCGTCCGGGCAGATGTTGTCCTTCATCACCCTCTTGTTGTCGGCATGCCCTGGAAAAAGTTGAGAGGGAACACCCTTACCGGTGAGGCTTGGGTCCTCGTAGAAATACGGACTTACCCGACAGAACGACTGGCATAAGAAGGGAGCCGACCGTGACGATCGGCTCCCGGGGAGTAGCGGCGGGTGGACTCGAACCACCGACACAGCGATTATGAGCCGCTTGCTCTGCCCCTGAGCTACGCCGCCCCGATGGATCCACTCGAAGGGTCGAGGCGCCCAAGGGCGAGCCCGAAGGCGACTTGATCCTTCGAGCCCCCTCACGGAATCGAACCGTGGACCTTCTCCTTACCATGGAGACGCTCTGCCGTCTGAGCTAAGGGGGCGGCGATGGCACAGGATAATCCATAGACGAGGCACCGGGGCCCGAGGGAGAGGACGAGAACCTATGAAGGTGAACCGGGCGTGGGAACCGGCGTTCGCCGGCGGTGGGGCGACGTTCCAGAAGGTTCCTTTGGTGCTCGATCCCGAGCAGTTGTCGGGTGCAGACGTCGTCGTCATGGGCGCCCCGATGGACGAGTTCGTGACGAACCGGCCGGGGGCGAGATTCGGCCCCCGTGCCATCCGGCTCGCCGACGACTCCGGTGGGGATCCGCGGCTCCGGCACATCGATGCGGGGATCGATCCCTTCGAGGTCCTGGCGATCGTCGATCACGGAGACGCCGAGGTCGTTCCGGGGAACCCATTGGCAAGCCACCGGGCCATCTCCGAGATGGTTGGTCGAGTCTTCGACGCGGGCGCGGTCCCGATGATCCTCGGTGGCGATCACTCGATCGCGTATCCCAACATCAAGACCGTCGCAGAGCGGTTCGAGTTCGGCGATCTGGCGGTCGTCCAGTTCGATACGCACGCCGACACGGGCACCGAGAACTGGGGGGTCGAGCGCGCTCACGGAACGCCCTTCCATTACCTCGTCGAGGAGAACATCATTCCGGGCGACCGCCTCATCCAGGTCGGCCTGCGCGGCTACTGGCCGTGGCACGAGGAATTCGAGTGGGCACGTGCCAAGGGCATGAGGTGGCACCGGATGGAAGAGGTCGACCGCCGTGGGATCGGCGCTGTCATCGACACCGTGATGGAGGAGATCTCAGACGCACCCAACCTGTTCCTGTCGGTCGACATCGACGTGCTCGATCCGGCCTTCGCACCGGGCACCGGGACGCCCGAACCCGGAGGGATGACGACGCGCGAATTACTCCCCGCAGTTAGACGTCTCGCCGCCGAGCGTGGTCTCGCGGGGATGGATCTCGTAGAGGTCTCGCCTCCGTACGATCATGCCGACATCACCGCGCTCGCCGGAAACCGAATAGTGATGGAGGCGCTCGTCGGCCTCGCGCTCAACCGAGCGGAGCAGGAACCTCGCCCCGAGGATCCTCGTTAGACAGTTCCTCAAGGAAGCCGAGTAGCTGTTCGAACAGACCGCTCGCATCTTCCAGGGACGCGCCGATGCACAGAGCTCCAAGCTTCCCGAACTCCGGGAGGGCTCCGAGAAGGTGGAGGAGTATCCCGCGCCGCGATGCTCGGTCGTACGAGAGCCCCCACTTCCTCAAAGACTCGATCATCTGGGCGGGGGTTAGTGCCTTGAAGCCTTCCGACTTCAGGTTGTCGGTCGCGATGTATGCCACCGGCATCCCATCCACCGTGAGCTCGCCGGTAGCCTCGTCGTAGTCGCCGCCGGTGACGTACTTCGCCATCAGGAACGGATGGGTGGTGCCGCCCAGCCGCAGGTTGATCTCGCTAAGGAACGCGCCCTCGGTGTCTCCGGCCGGAACGACGACGAAGTCGATGCCGAAGGACCCGATCACGCCCGCCGCAGCCAGGGTTTGGGCGATCGATCCGGCATACCCCTGTATCAATGTGCGGCACGAGGCTGGGGCCGGGAACCGGCACCCCAGATACACCTGCCCATCTGGACCACCGAGGATCTGCTCGTGCGTGGAGACCACCTCGACACCTCCATCGGGCGAGATGCGGAGCTGCACGCTCGGAGACAGCGCTCCCCCGGCACTCCTGATGTGTTCCTCGACGATGGCTCCGTCTGTCTCGAGCTTCGGCAGGTAGCTCTCCCACGTCTCCCCGTCGGCGCAGAACACCGTCGGGGTGTCTGTGATAGGGCTCACGATCTCGCCGAGCTCCACGATCGCGTTCCCCTGTCCCGAGAACCCGTGATTGAGCTTGATCACCGCGGACGGAGCGTCCGGACGCCGGTCCTTGAGAGCGACGATCGCGTCTTCGAGGGCGGCCCTCGAGTAGAGGTCCTCGTCGCCGTCGAGGACCGGCACGTCCGATAACTTGGCGACCCTCCGGGACCCGCTTTTGGTGCCGAACTCGATCAGACCGGGAGACGGTCCATACAGAGGTATCCCGGTCCATTCCGAGAACTCCCTCTCCGCCGCGGTAACGTTGAACGGCAGGATCAGGGCGTCGTCACCGGCGGCCAGCGAGATCTGCTCGAGGACCTCGGGTCGATCGAGGAGCTTCTCGGTCAGTCCCCTGGCCTCCGGATCGTCGAGCGAGATCAAGGTGAGCCTCGCCCTCGCGCCGTCCGGGTCCGTCAACCACGACAGGTAGTAGTCGATCACCGCCTCGTCGATCGGCAGGGCGGTGAGATAGACCATCCTGAGGTCCGGCTCCTCCAAGAGCAGGAGCAGGCATAGGAGGCGTTCCTCATACCGGGTGATGGCAGTGATCTTCCGGAGCTCCACGGGAGCGAAGCTGATCGACGGGAGCACCACCACGCACCCGCTGGTCATCTCGGGGACCCCGCGCGTGCCCAGCCGGCCCACCAGGCTGGCCTGCAGCTCCTCGAAGCCCCGCGATCCCTTCACCCCCCAAGCGTAGGCCCCCGAACGGCCGTTACGATTCGGAGATGAGTGATGCGGTGCGGGGCTGGGTCGAAGCCTACAGGCGGGCGTGGGAAGAGATGGATGCCGACGCGGCTGCGGCGTTGTTCTCGGAGGATGCCACCTACCGCTCGCTGATCTTCGATGAGCCGAACCGAGGGCGGGACGGGATCCGTGCCTACTGGGCGAGGGCGACCTCGAACCAGGGCGACGTGGCCGTCACGATGGGCGATCCATTCATCGACGGGGATCGCGTGGCGGTCGAGTGGTGGACGACGATGCTCGACACGTCCGAGAACGAGGACCTCACCCTCCCCGGCGTACTGCTTCTCTGGTTCGACCCCGACGGTCTCTGTCGGAGCCTTCGGGAGTACTGGGCATTTGAGCCCGGGCGTCAGGAGGCCTTCGACGGTTGGGGCGAGAAGGCGCCGGGAGACACCGAGGCGACGAGGGACTCCGCGGCGCGGTGGGCCGCGGCCTATCGAACCTTCTGGACCGCCGGCGACCCGAACGGCGCCGCCGAGCGCTGTGCCGAGGAGGTCATCTACCGGACCGGGGTCCTACGGGATCCCGAGGTGGGGCGCGACGCGGTGCGCAAGTACACGGCCCTGGCGTTCGAGAGTGAGGACGACCGAACCGTAGCGTTCGGACGACCCTTCGCCGACGACGGAACCGCGGCGGTCGAGTGGTGGTGCACCTTCACCGATCTCGACGAGAACCCTCCGGCCCCCGCGACGATCGCCGGGTGTTCGATCCAGACCTACGACGATGACGGGCTCGTCCTGACGTCACGGGACTACTGGCACTTTCAAGCCGACGTCCACAACCCTCCCGAGGAGTGGGGCACCTAAGCGACTGATCGCGCTTCCTTTGTTACTTCGATTGCGTATGTCCAAGTTCGCGGTGGTCCGCGTAGATGGAAGCCGTGGACCTTCCCATCCTTCGATCGACGAAGTTCAAACGGCTGGCGGCCTCGCTTCTCCTCGGAGCGTTCGCCGCCACCGGAACCATCGCCGCCCGCCCGAGCGAGGTCAGTATCGGGCGCGACGTCCCCTTTGCCACGAGGGGCGGGGAACGCCTCTCCCTCGACGTCTACCGCCCCGATGGCCAAGGCCCGCATCCGGTCGCCGTTCTCGTCCATGGAGGGTCTTGGAAGCTCGGGTCCAAGAAGAGCTGGCAGAGGCTCGGCCCCCGGATCGCCGACGCCGGGTTCGTGGCGTTCTCGGTCGACTACCGGCTCACGTCGGGTCCGGGGGAGGTCCGTCACCCGGCCCCCGTTGGAGACCTGGCCGCGGCGCTCGCCTGGGTTGAGGAACATGCCGCCGATTACGGCGGAGATCCCGAACGTGTCGCGATGATCGGCTCCAGCGCAGGTGGTCACCTGGCACTTCTGCTGGCCGCCGGTGAACGGGCTCACCGCCCCGATGCTGTGGTCGCCCTCAGTCCCCCGGTGGACATGACCGCTCTGGCGGCGGAGTCATTGGGCACGGACGTCGAGACCTACCTCGGCTGTGACGTTGAAACCTGCCCGGAACGCTACCGGCGCGCGTCGCCGCTCGATCGCATCACCGCGTCGATGCCGCCGGTGTTCCTTGCCTATTCCGCCGGCGAGTTCATCCCGCGCTCACAAGAGGACGCACTGGCTCGGAGGTTAGACACCTTAGAGGTCGACCACGAGGTGAGAGTGTTCGAGGGATCGCGACATGCGATCGAGCTCGGTGACGCGGTGCTCGACGACGTCCTCGCGTTCCTGCAGCGCCACCTCGACTAGTCAGGCCCCCGCCCGCTCCTTCTCGACCAGAACGCGACGCAGGATCTTGCCCGAGGCCGACTTCGGGATCTCGTCGACCTGCTCGATCAGACGGATCTTCTTGTGCGGCGCGACCCGCTCGGCAACGAATGCCTGGATGTCCTCGAGCGGGACCTCCTCCGAGAGCACGACGAACGCCTTGGGGACCTCTCCGGCCTCTTCATCGGGCGAGGGGATGACCGCGGCGTCGGTGACGGCCGGGTGAGTGACCAGGACCGCCTCTAGCTCTGCCGGGGGCACTTGGAAGCCCTTGTACTTGATGAGTTCCTTGAGCCGGTCGACGAGGAAGAAGTACCCGTCGTCATCCACGTAACCGAGATCGCCTGAGTGCAGCCACCCCTCACCGTCGACCGTGGCACGGGTGGCCACGTCGTTCTCGAGGTAGCCCTTCATCACCTGCGGTCCTCGGATCCAGACCTCACCGGTCTCGCCGGGGCCGAGGTCTTTGCCCGAGGCGGGATCAACGACCTTGCACTCGGTGTTGGGGATCGGGAAGCCGATCGACCCAGGGCGGTTCCCCTCGGCGGTTTCCGGATTGACGTGGGTTACCGGGCTCGTTTCGGTCAGCCCGTAGCCCTGGAGCACGGTGCAGCCGACGCGCTCGGCGCATTCCTTCGACAGACTCGCACCGAGTGGAGCCGCCCCGGACATCATCATCGTCAGACTCGACAGGTCATAGTCCGCAACCATCGGATGCTTGGCCAGCGCCAGAGCGATCGGCGGGACGACGTACGCCCGCGTCACCTTGTGGTCCTGGATCAGCTCGAGGAACTGCTGAAGATCGAACCGTGGCATCGTCACGATCGTCGCGCCACGATGGATCGCTAGGTTCATGATCACGGTCATTCCGTAGATGTGGAAGAACGGGAGCACTCCGATCACCACGTCCCACTCATCGACGCCCTGAACGACCCCGGCCTGGACCACGTTCGACACGAGATTGTGATGCGTCAGCATCACGCCCTTGGGGAACCCGGTGGTACCCGAGGAGTATGGCAGCACGACGAGATCCACCCGCGGAGAGAAATTCACGACCGGAGGTTCCTCGCCTGGAGCCAGCAAGCTGGCGAACGGAGTGACCCCATCGGCCTCGCCGAAGACGAAGACCTCCTCCACACCCGAGGCTTCGGCCGCCGCCTGCGAGGTCTCGAGGAACTGGGGGATCGTGAGGAGATAGCGCGCCTTGGAGTGCTCGAGCTGGAAGGCCAGCTCGTCCTTCGTGTAGAGCGGATTCATCGTCGTAATGATGCCTCCGGCGGCCGCGATGCCGTGGAACGCCAGCGCGTACTCGGGGATGTTCGGCGAATGGATCGCGAATGCATCGCCCTTGCCGAAGCCCCTCTGAGCGAGCCCGGCGGCGAGGGCCCGAACACCCCCGGAGAGCCCCGCATAGGTCACCGTGCGGCCCGTGGGGCCGTCGATCAGGGCCGCCTTGTCCCCTCGCCCGTGGGCGTCCGCCAGGACGAACTCCGGAAGGGAAACCTCCGGGATCGCCACATCCTCGTACGGGCTTCGGAAGATCATCCCCTGCTCCTCTCGGGTCGCTGCGGCTGACCGGGCCTCCAGAGCCTAAGCCCGCGAAATCGAGATGGAGGTCCCGCTTCGGGCTACCCTGGGGAGATGACGAAGTCAGAGGGCACCGAGGAGCGAGAGCTGATGGCCGACGAGCAGGTCGACATCGTGGACGAGCAGGACAACGTGATCGGAACCGTGACGCGTGCGGAGATGCGCGAGCGCAAGCTCCTCCACCGTGGCGTAGCGATCCTCTGCCGCAACTCCAAAGGCGATATCTACATGCACCGGCGCACGGACACCAAGGACGTCTTCCCCGGACTCTATGACTGCTTCGTCGGCGGCATGGTCACGTCGGGCGAGGACTACGACACCGCAGCCACGCGGGAGATCCGCGAGGAGCTAGGGATCGACAGTCACTCCGTAGAGCTGGTCTTCAAGCACCACTACGCGGGTGCGGACAACCCGCACATCTGCCAGTTTTACGAGGTCCTGTACGACGGACCGATCGTTCACCAGGAAGCCGAGATCGCGTGGGGCTCCTTCATCCCACCCGACGAGCTCGATAAGATCATCGACGACTGGGAGTTCGTGCCCGACGGTCGCGAGCTATGGAAGAGATTCCGCTCCGAGGTTTCCTCGCGCGGTTAGCCCCTCTCAGATCGGTGAACGGATCAGGTACTTGGCGACGGCGTCGGCGAGCTTGGACGGCTTTCCGGTGCGCTTCTCCCGGCGATCCGCTGAGCCCATCGTCCACAGCGCGAGGTTCGCACCGATCCATCGAAGCGGTTCCGGTTCCCAGTTGCGCGAGTGGTGATCGACCCATGCCAGGCGCGTGATGTCGGAGTCGACACCGAGGATCAGATCGGCGAGGGTGCGCCCGGCGAGGTTGGTCGTCGAGACACCGTCGCCGACGTAACCGCCGGCCCACGCGAAACCGCGCGACCTGTCGTAGCCGACCGACGAGTACCAATCCCGGGGAACCCCGATCGGTCCTCCCCAGCGGTGCGTGATCGCGGCACCGACGGTTCCCGGGAACAGCTGATGCACGGTCCGTTCTAGTTCGTCGAACACTTCCGGCTCACTGTCGTGGGCCGCCTTGATGGAGGAGCCGAAGTGGTACGGCGCACCCCGGCCCCCGAACGCGATCCGATCGTCGGCGGTCCGCTGCGCGTAGATGATCAGATGGCGGCCGTCGGTCAATGTCTCCCGCCCCGACCATCCCGCTCGGTCCCAGAAGGACTGAGGTAGTGGCTCGGTCGCGATCATCAGCGAATAGATCGGGACCATCCGTCGCTTCTGGCCGGGGAGCGTGGTCGTGTAGCCCTCGGTCGCCTGCACGACGACATCGGCGGTGATCGTCCCGCGATCGGTCCGGACCACTCGCTCCTCGATGCCGGCCGCCGCGGTCCGCTCGTAGATCTCGACGCCGAGACCATCCACGACGCGCGCCAGACCACGAACCAGCTTCCCCGGGTGGATACGAGCGCAGTGGGGTGTGAACGCCGCTCCGAGGTTCCCGGCAAGATCGATCCGGGAACCTGCCGCCTCGGGCGACAGCCACGTCATGTCCTCGGGGCCGAAGCCCCAGGAGTGTTCCTCCTCGACGTAGCCCTTGATCCGCTCGACGTGGACCGGCTGAGTGGCGAACGTCAGCGTTCCGCCCTTGACGAAATCGCAGTCGATGCCCTCACTGGCAGCCACCCGACCGACCTCATCGACCGTGTTGAACATCTCCCGTTGCAGGGCGACCGCCGCATCCCGGCCGTGGTTCTTGGCGGTCGTCTTCCGGCTCCCGGCGAACAGCGCCGAGCACCATCCCCCGTTGCGCCCCGACGCGCCGAAGCCGCAGATCTCCTTCTCGACGATCGCTATCCGGAGCTTCGGATCGGCACGCTTGAGGTAGTAGGCGGTCCACAGGCCCGTGTACCCACCGCCGACGATGGCGATGTCGACCTGGATGTCCCCGGGTAACGGCGTTCTGGGGACGAGTTCGTCATCGACGGTATCGAGCCACAGGCTGACGTCCCGGTACGAGGTTGGTCTGCTGGTCATGGCCGGGATTCTACGGTCCGCTTGACAGGGGAACATATGTTCGTATATGGTGACAAGATGGACAGGGCCGGCGGCATCCACCTCATGGAGCACTGGGAGACCCCCTCGGGTCGGCGGGTCGTCACCGACGACTGCCTCGATCAGCCCCCGGTGCCGCTCGATGACGAGCTCGATGCCCGCTGCGATGCCGCCCGGGAAGCGATCGGGACCGCCCAGCTGCTGATGCTGCGTACGATCACACTCCAGGACCGACGAGAGGTCTACGAGCGCGACGGGCACCGGGACATGGCCTCCTACGTCGCCGCGCGCGAGGGGATCTCCCGCTACAAGGCCCGCCGCTGGGTTGCCGGTGGCCATGCCCTGGGCGGTCTCCCCCGCCTCACCGAGGCGCTCGGGGCCGGGACGCTGGGCCTCGACAAGGTTCTCGAGCTGGCCCGCTTTGCCACCGAGGAGACCGAGGCCAAGCTGATCTCGTGGGCCCGCAAGGTCACCCTCGGGTCGGTCAAGGCCAAGGCCGATGAGGCCGTGGCGGTAGACGACGACACCAAGGAGACCCAGAAGGACAGCGCCATAGCGTGGTGGTGGATGGACGACGGACGCATGTGGCTCGAAGGGCCGCTGCGTCCCGATCAGGGAGCCCTCGTAGCCGCGGGACTGTCCGAGACCGCCGACTCGCTGCCACCCGACCCCGATGGCAACGACGACTTCGCGGCTCGTTGCGCCGCCGCGCTCACCCTGCTGGTGACCCAGCATGCCTCGGTAAGCGCCGAGGTCGTGGTCCACACCCCGGTCTCGGCACTACGCGACGGTGACGGCAACGGGAGGATCGCAGGCGGACCGGTGATCTCTCCTGAGTTCGTCGCCCGCCTCGCGAGTGATGCCCGGCTGCGGTTCGTGCTCACCGAAGACGACGGCAACCCGCTCGGGATCGGGCGGGCCTCAAGAGACGTTCCCAAGTGGCTCGAAGAACTCGTGCGCCACCGAGACGACTACCGTTGCACCTTCCCCGGATGCCATTGCCGCCACGAGGCGTGGCTCAAGAGTCACCACCTCCACTGGTGGAGCTGGGGCGGGTCGACCGATCTCGAGAACCTCGTGACCGTATGCAGCTTCCACCACTCCCTGATCCACGTGATGGGGTGGCGGGTCGCCTTGGGCAAGGACGGGACCACCCGATGGTTCCGGCCGGACGGGAGCTACTACGATCCCGGGCCGGCGCCACCGCCACAGCTGATCTCAGAGGGACGCTACGAAGGCCAACGTTTACCGCCGATCCCCAAGCTGTCGCACGCCGCCGCACACGGAACCTGAGAACGCGCCTCCGGCCAGCCGAGCGGCTGCAGGGTTTCCGCTATCCTGTGGCCCGCACGACGGCGGGATGCCCGAGCGGCCAAAGGGAGCGGCCTGTAAAGTCGCCGGCTTATGCCTACAGAGGTTCGAATCCTCTTCCCGCCACCGAGGCATCAGTTGAGCGCCGGGAGAGCTTTACGCCTGAGTCGATCGATGCCACCACGATTGGTCTGGCCCCCGGCGAGCGATGGCGCTCAACTGATGCCGAGTAGGGAGAACATTGCGCCCCGCCGAAGGCGGGGCTCCGCTTTTGAGTGCCGGGAGAGCTTGCAGCCCCGGAGCCCATCGATGCATCGAGCCTAGGACTTCGTCAGCGGGTGCGATGCGATCGCGATCAAGTCGGCGACGACTTCATCGAGCGGTCGGCTGGCATCCAGCTCATGCGTGCAGCTCGCTCTGAGCAGCGGCTCGACCGTGGCGAGATCATCCAAGATCATCGCTCGTTCCACTGGAGTCTTCCCGTAGTCGTTCGTCGTTCTGCGCGCGATCCGGTCAAGGATCACGTCAGCAGGGGCGCTGAGCAGGACGACCGAGTTGAAACGGTCGTAGAACTTCGACTGGTTCCTCACGCACCCTTGAACGAAGAGCGAGCGGCCATCATCGGAGTCCAGCAGCCCGGTGATCTTTTCCTCGACCCAGAGCCACTCCCCGCGGTGCAACTCGTCGGAAGACTCAACATGTTCGCGATACTCGCGCCAGCCCGGATCATCGGTGTCTACGACGCGATAGCCGCGTCGGCCCAGTTCGGCGAGCGCCGACGACTTGCCCGTTCCCGACATGCCGGTCACTAAGATTCTCGACATCGGGACAACGCTACCGAGTGTCGAGCGACGGCGTGGCCGTGTGTAACGGCGTCGCCTCGCTAGAGGGCTAGGGGCTAGTCGCCGGATTCGTTGGCCGAGCTGCCCAGAGAGGTGCTCGAGGAACCGCCTGACGTTGACGTGCTCGATACGTCGTTGAGATCGTTCTGAGCCAGCGCCGCCTGTAGGGCCGCCTGGGCGAGTGCGAAGGCTCCCGATGCCGGGGTCGTACCCGAGGACAGCAGCGGGTCGCCGGAGATGTCGAACTCCTCCAGGCTCGGTGCGAAGGCGTCGCCGAAGCGGTGGGCCATGGCAAAGATGTCCTGACGGCGGAGCTTCTTGCCGGCCGCGCTCTGGGCCAGCTTGATCGCGTCACGCTCGGCGGTCCGGAGCCACTTGATCAGGATCCGCATGGGGTTCTTGGAGTCACCGTCGGCGCCGTACCAGCCGAAGTGGACGTGAGGTGCTCCGCCCATCGCGTTGCCGGTGTTGCCGCAGTAGCCGATGGTGTCGCCCGGCTTGACCCGGTCGCCGGACTGGAAGTCACGGGTGTTCCAGTCGGACAGGTGTGCGTAATAGAAGTAGGAACCGTCGGAGCGGTGCAGCCGGGCGATCCTTCCACCCAGGCCCCCGTCGTCGAAGTCGACGGTGCCGGCCTCACTCGCCAGCACGGCCTCGCCCATCTCGCAGAAGACGTCCTGGCCCTCGTGGGTCCTGACGATCGGACCGGGACCGAAGCGGGGGAAGCCCCATGAATCGATCCAGTTGGCCCGGCCTCCGATGATGAATGGGGAGAAGACCCTCTTGGTGACCTCGGCGTTGGACCATCCGAGGGCACGGAGCCTCGCCTGAACCGCCAGCAGGAGGTCGGTGTTGTAGGCGCCGTCGATCCGGTTGTAGCCGAAGTAGGGCTCGGGCTCGTCGTCGTCGCCGGGGCCGTTCCCGTTGCCGTTCCCATCGCCGCCGCCGTTCTCGTTCCCGCCGCCGTTCTCGTTGCCACCGTCATCGTTGTTCCCGTCGTCGCCACCGTCGTCGTTGCCGGGATCGGTGGGGTCGGGGGTGGGGCTGAGGCTCGGGGTCGGGGAAGGGAGGATCGGGGGGATGGTGGGGATCACGATGACCTGAGCGTCGGCGTCGGGGACCAGGACCTGCCCGAAGGGGCGCGGGGCGAGAACGGCGATCAGCATCGCCAGGACTACTCCGAGGGTGATCCGTGCTGCGAACTTCACGATCGATCTCTGCCTCCGTTGGTCTTGATCCGAGCCGTCCTACCCCAATTCGACGGCTACCCGGCCCACTCCTCCGGCCCCAGGGGGCTTTCTGGGTCGGTTTTGTAGGCTATTACGGAGGTTTGGGCCCGATAAATAGCCCGTTCGAGTGGTCTTTCTGGCGTACTACTAGGCGGTGGATATCGACGCCGTCCTGTTCGCCG
>WHTI01000023.1 GCA_009377815.1 Actinomycetota bacterium | reverse complement strand
GATCGTCTTCAGCGTCTATCTAGCGGTCCTCTTCGGACGCGGCGGACCGGTTCCGCTCCTGACCGATTGACGTCATGACCGCATCGCTGGCCTGGCAACCGCACCCGGAAACGTGGCTTCTAGTCAGCGCGCTCGTGATCGTCTACGTCACCGCGGTGTCGTTCGTGGGCCCCAAGGTGGTTCCTTCGGGGAAGGTGGTCGCGACCACGGCTCAGAAGAGCTGCTTCCTGCTCGGAGTGTTCGCCCTTCTGCTGGCGGAGGCGTGGCCCCTGCACGAGATCGCCGAGCGGTACCTGTTCTCCGGGCACATGGTCCAGCACATCCTCTTCGCGTTCGTTGCCCCACCGCTCCTGCTGCTGGGGATGCCCGTGTGGATGTTCCGCGGGTTACTCGGCAAGGGTCTGCGGTTCGAGATCTTCAGGTTCCTCTCGAGGCCGGCGATCGCCTTCCTCCTGTTCAACGGGGTCATCGCCGCGATGCACTGGTCGCCGGTGGTCAACCTCCAGTCGTCGAGTGCCCCATTCCACCTCGCCTTCCACCTCACGATGATCACGGCCGGGCTGTGCATGTGGACGAACGTGGTCTCACCGTTGCCCGAGTTGGGTCGGATGACCGAGCCGGTCAAGATGATGTACCTGTTCCTGATGTCGATCATCCCGACGGTTCCGGCCTCGTTCCTGACCTTCTCCGAGAGCTCTCTCTACTCGACCTACGCGGACGCTCCACGCCTCTGGGGCATCTCCGTGATCACCGACCAACGCGTGGCCGGGCTGCTCATGAAGATCGGGGCCGGTTTGCTACTGTGGGGCGTCATCGCGGTGATGTTCTTCCGCTGGTACGC
Organism: Actinomycetota bacterium; assembly: GCA_009377815.1. Lineage (GTDB taxonomy): Bacteria > Actinomycetota > CADDZG01 > CADDZG01 > WHSQ01 > WHTI01. The sequence goes on along the minus strand of WHTI01000023.1, from coordinate 27,774 downwards.
GAAGGAAGAATCGAACTCCGTCGAACCGGTCGAGTGGCAAGACTTCGAGCGCGAGCTCGAAGTGTTCGATCTGAGGAAATGATGCGGGGATCAACGAGAAAGGCAGCGAGCACGGGATGAGCGAACAGCATTCGCCGGGCACCGATCCGATGGTGGGCGAGGTCCGATTCAAGGTTCCGCTGCCGATCCTCATCCCCCTGGCCGCACTGGTTGTCATCGCGCTCGTAACGATCGGGATGTCCAGGGTTCTCCTCGCGATCCCGCCGGAGGCCGCGACCACCGTGGCGATAGCTGCGTCGGCCAACGTTCTGATCGCGGCCGCGATCCTGGCGCATCGCAAGCGCATGGGAAGCACGTCGTTGATCGAGATGGGCGTCATCGTCCTCTATCCGATCGTCATCGGGATCGTGATCGCCCTTCTCGGCATCGGGGGCGGCGAGGAACACGCGGGGGCCGATGAGGCACCGCCGGCCCAAGCCGGTCCGGTGGCGGCGGGAGGCACTCTGTCGGCTGAGACGCTTCAGTTCTCCAGCGGCGCGATCGAACTGGTCGCCGGCGAGGAATCCGAACTGACGCTCGACAACGCGGACTCGGCGCCGCACAACGTCTGGATCTACGAGACGGCGCAGGATGCCGACGATCTGAACGACGACGCGACCCTCTTCCAAGGCGAGGACGTGGGGCCTGGTGAATCGGCGACCTACACGATCTCGGCGCTCGACAAGGGTGAGTTCCCGTTCCTCTGCCGCATCCACCCCGCGATGCGCGGCGTCGTCACCGTTGAGTAATAGCCGTTGCTCCCTTCGGAACAGGGGGCGCTAGGGCCACACCGAGGGGCTGCAGGGGGGCGGAGGGTCGTCCTCGAGGACGTCCCTGGCGCTCTCGCTGCTGAGGTTGAACGCCCAGGGGGCGGGCTCCTCGTCCACCCTCGCAAGGATGGGGCCGACCGCACAGTGACGTTCGAGCTCGGGAAGCTCGAGGAGAGCAGGCAGTGCGTCGGTACTCAAGGTTCGGAGATACGACAGATCGATCTCGCCGGTCTCCTCGAAGCGCCCGACGTTCGTCTCCGCGATCCGAGCATCGGGGTTCGACAGGCCGAAACCGACCACGGCCACGAGGCAGATCGCGATCGCCCCGCGGGGGAGCCATCGACCGTTCCATCTCACCACCGCGAGCAGGACGAGGCAGAACATCGCCGCGAGGGCCCGGATGGCCAGATCCACCGTCAGTCGTAAGCGCGTCGCACCGAAGGCGTCCTCGTAGAGGTTCATGCGTTTGAAGGCGGACGCGATGATCACGAGCGTCAGCAGACAGAGGATGCCGAGAAGGACCTTCGCCCACCGCCGATCGGCGTCGCTTCGGCACGAGTTCGCCACCCAGGCGATCAGCCCGAGGGTGAGGACGGCCACCGCCAGCAGCTGGAAGAAGCCTTCCCGCGCGTACTCCGCGTAAGTGAGTCCGGCAGTTGTCAGGACGTGCGAATGGCCGCCGAAGAGCACGGTCAGTTGCACCGCGACGAACAGGCCGAAAATAACGTTCAGGACGATCAGCGCCATCTTCCACTCGCGAGGTTGGAGCAGGCCTCGATGAGGTTCCTCGTTCGGCGCGGCGAGGGTCGCCGGGGGATCCTCCCGGAAGCTCGGCGCCAGGAGAGCCAGGGACCCGGCCCCCGCGAGAGTGACGACGCCCATGACGACCCTCGCAGCGATGAGGTCCAGCCGGAAGTCGAGCACGAGCCAGTCCTCGGCGAGCGTCGCGAAGGCGCGGTCGGCACTCAGGAGGAGTCCTCCGAACAGGGCCACGAGGGCTCCCGTAAGGACGATCCCTCGTAGCGAGGTCTTGATCCGCTCGCTGACGTGCGGGAACGATGCGGTCACCGGCTTGAGGGGCACGAGCAAGCCTCTCCGCAACCCGCGAACTATCTGGGTGGAAGCCGTGGTGATCTCGGTCCACGTCCCCGAGCGAGAAACGCCGACCGCAGCGACGCCGAGACCTGCGGCGAGCTCCATGGCCACGACCCACTCGGCACTGAGAACCGCAACGAGCGATACGGGGATCAACGAGGCGACGATGAAGAGGCGATCCACGAGCCCGATGGACCTCCCTGCCGCCTTCCACATCACCACCACGACCAGGCCCCACACGACGAAGACGTTCACTCCGGGTTGCTGGTCGGGGACGCCTATCGCGGCGAGGAGCGCGGCGAGGTAGGCGGGGAGGATCCACATAGCGCCACGGTAGGGAAATGCTGTCCGGATGTGGTTCAGGAAACGTGGAGATTCAGTCCCGATGCGTTAGCGGATCACGACCAACTGGTCGACCGCGGCGGCGATGAACAACAGTGCGAGGTAGTAGATCGAGTACTTGAACAAGCCCCAGGCGAGCCTCGGCTCCGGCCTGCGGTAGAGGCGCACCGCATGCCAGATGAAGATCCCATTGAGGATGAGCGCGGCAGCGAGGTAGACGAGCCCCGCCTTCGCTACCGAGAAGAACGCGAGGCAGAGAGCCAGCAGGAGGAACGAGTACAGAAGGATGTGCTTCACCGTCTCCCGGCGCCCGTAGACCACCGGCATCATCGGGACCCCGGCGGCCGCGTAGTCCTTCTCGTAACGCATGGCCAAGGCCCAGAAGTGGGGCGGGGTCCAGTAGAAGATGATCCCGAAGAGAGCCAGCGCGGGCAGCTCGACCCGTCCGGTTACCGCGGCCCAGCCGACGAGGGCCGGTACCGCGCCCGCCGCGCCTCCGATCACGATGTTCTGAGGTGTCGTCCGCTTGAGGATCTTCGTGTAGACGATGACGTAGAAGAGCAACGCTCCCAGCGACAGAGATGCCGCCAGCAGATTTACCGTCGCCCACATCAGGAAGAACGCGATGGTCCCGAGGGCGATCCCGAAGGTAAGGGCACCCCGAGGCGAGACGCGGTGCATCGGAAGGGGGCGCCGCTTCGTACGAGGCATGAGCTGGTCGATGTCGCGGTCGATGTAGCAGTTCATGGCGTTGGCACCGCCGGCCGAGATGGCGCCGCCGACCACGGTCCAGAACATCAAGGCGAACGAGGGCATGCCCTTCGCGGCAACGATCATCGAGGGAACGGTCGTGATGAGCAGCAGCTCGATGATCCTCGGCTTGGTCAATGCGATGTAGGCGAGTATGCGGTCCTTCGTTCCCAGCGCCACGACCGGCGCGCCGTCCCGCGACGCGTCGACCACTTCGTCGATCGTCAGTGCTCCGGTCTCGGACACCGTCAGCCGCCTCACGTTCCGGTCTCCATCGCCGGCTTCCTACGTCCCGGCGCCGGTGCCAGTTCCCGTTCGAGGCTCGGGCTGGTCACGATCGCGATCCCGACCGACGCCGCCCAGATCGTGGCACCGAGGGCGAGGTGAAGCGTGACCACGCCGGCATTGAGTCGGGTCCAGACATTGGCGGCGCCGACCAACACCTCGAGCGCGAACGCGCCCACGGCGATATGAGCAAGCCGTGAGGCGAGTGGAAGATCCTCTTTCCGACGCATGATGGGCAGTGCGATCACAACCAGGAGGATACCGACCACGGCGGCGAGAGCACGGTGCAGGAACTGGACAACCCTGAGGTCCGCGCTGAGATCGGGGATCAGCCTGCCGTCCATCAGCGGCCAGTCCACGAACGCCAGCCCGGCCTCCAACCCGCTCACGTACGAGCCGACCGCCAGCAGCACCAGAACGGAGCCGGCGGCCAGCCACGCTCGGCGGCTCACCGCCCCGGCGGGCGTGGCGGCGAGGGACCGGTTGATAACCGAGGCGGCCGAAGCGATGTAGACGAGCAAGCCCAGCAGCAGCATGGCCGCGACCAGGTGGATCACCACCGACTCGGCCTTGAGGTCGAGCTTGACCACGACGGCCCCGAGGACCGCCTGGAACAGCACGAGTCCGAGGGCGCCGACCGAGGCGCGTACGACCCGGGGACGATCGCGGTACTCGCGGAACGCGCTCAGGACCAGCAGCGAGATCGAGACGATCAGGAGCCCGGCAACGAACCGATGCGAGAACTCGATCGCAACGGTGTAGTTGTCGAAGAGGGGGATGACCTTGCCGTTGCACACCGGCCAGTCGTCCCCGCAGCCGAGACCCGAGTTGGTGGCGCGGACGAGTCCGCCCACGGCCACCAGCAAGAGGGTCGCGACCATCGAGATGATCGAGAGTCTGCGGAAGGAAAGCATCGCCCGGCGATAGTAGCCGACGGCCGAACCCATCTCGGCTGGCGCGTTAATCCTCGGCTCCCACTAGTCTTGCGTCCATGACTCGCATCCCTCTGAGGTTCCTGGCCGTGCTCACAGCCGCCCTTCTGCTCGCGTCGGCGTGCGGCGGCGACGATCCTGACGCCGGGGACGGTGGCTCCGAGGACGGCGGAGATGGAGCCGCGGCGTTCGATCAGCCCGCCACTGGAGTGGATGCTTACCCGCTGTTCGTCAATTCTGAGATCGTCGTCGGCGAGAACCGCATCCTCGTCGGCATCCTGAACAGCGACGACGCCCCGATCGGCTCGCCCGACCTCGAGGTGACCGCCGATCTGTTCGACCTCGCCGAGAGCGCCACCGAACCGGTGTCGACGATGACCATGGACTTCGAGTGGTCGATCGAGGATGTCACCGGGGTCTACATCGGGCACGCCTCCTTCCAGCACGCGGGGAAATGGGGCGCCGAGGTGTCGATCCAGGGTGAGGGCATCGACGAGGCCGTCAAGACGTCGTTCACGGTCGCCGAGGAAGGATCCACGCCGGCCCTGGGAGCCGATGTGCCCGCATCCGACACGCTCACGATCGACGACAAGCCGCTCAAAGACCTGTCGACCGATCCCCATCCCGACCGGAACTTCTATACGAGCTCCATCGCGCAATCGATCGAGGCAGGGCATCCGTTCGTCGTCGTGTTCGCCACCCCGAAGTTCTGTACCTCGGCGGTCTGTGGTCCCACACTCGACATCGTCAAGGACGCGTCTAAGCGCGTGTCCGGGATCGACTTCATCCACGTTGAGGTCTACGAGCTGCCCGCCGATCCCTCGAACCTCGTACCCGTGGCCTCGGCGTCCGAGTGGGGCCTTCCGAGCGAGCCGTGGGTCTTCGTCGTCGATGGGGACGGCAAGCTCACCGCCAAGTACGAAGGTGTCGTGGGGGCCTCCGAGCTCCAAGAGGAGCTCGCGAAGTTCTAGGCGTCTTCGAGCGTGAGGGCGAAGAGGGTCCCCGAACGGTCCTCGACTTCGACCCGGACGGGCTCGCTCGAGATGGCATGAGCACGGAGGTGTTCCGGGGGGAACGCGTAGGTGATCTCGGGGTCGATCTCGATCACGAAGTCCTCACCCTCCGACCGAAGCGTGAACGATTCGACGTTTGTCAGGGAAGTGGCCTCGACCGTCGTCACGATCCCAGTGAGGACCCGCCGACCGTCATCCTCCGACGCGCTTCCCGCGCATCCACCCAACATTAGGGCCGCGATCACCAGAAGACCGAGCGTTCTCATCCCGCGTAGGGTAGCCGCCGTGAACACCTACGACCCGACGCTGGACGAACTCCGTCAGCAGGTCGACGCCGAACTCGGGGCCTTCCTCGAGGTTCGTGCCGGCGCGCTGCCGGAGGCGGCTCCGATGATCGGGGAGATCTCGGGGCTGATGGGGGCGGGCGGTAAGAGGATCCGCCCCTCGTTCTGTTACTGGGGCTATCGGAGTGCCGGCGGCAGCCATTCGGAGGCGATCGTGAGGGCCGCAGCCAGCCTCGAGTTGCTCCACACCTTCGCGATCGTGCACGACGACATCATGGACGACTCCGATGAACGCCGGGGTGTCCCCACCGTCCACATCAGCCATGGGCTCGGGGTTGCGATCCTGGTCGGCGATCTGGCGCTCGTCCTGGCCGATGCCCTCTTCATGGGCGCGGGGTTCGACCCCGAGGTGACGCTGCGCGGCTTCGACTCGTACTCGGTGATGCGCGAGGAGGTCATCTCCGGCCAGCACATGGATGTCATCGCGGCCGGTCGCACCGACGTCACCGAGGAGCACGCCCGGCGGATCGCGGTGCTCAAATCGGGCCGGTATTCGATCGAGAAGCCCCTCGTTATCGGTGCGGAGCTGGCGGGCGCTCCCGCATCACTCGTCGATGGGCTGTCTCGATTCGGCGATCCCCTCGGCGAAGCGTTCCAGATGCGGGATGACATCTTGGGGACCTTCGGGGACCGCGTCAGCGTTGGGAAGCCGGTGGATTCCGATATCCGGGAGGGCAAGCGCCACGTCCTCTATGCCAGAACCAGAGCGCTGCTGGGCGACGACGACCGCGCCTGGTTCGAGTCGCGCTGGGGCGCCCCGGACCTGAGTGTCGAGGAGGTCGATGCGCTGAGGGATGCGATCGACTCGTCGGGGGCCAGAGAGGAGATCGAAACCGAGATCGAGGCTCGGTGGTCCGAGGCGACCGACGCCCTGGACGGGATCGAGGTCGAGGACGACGCTCGTGCGGCCCTCGAGGACCTCGGTCGGCAGGCCATTCGTCGGCGCGTGTAATCTTCGGGCGGCTTACTCGGAGCGGTCCGTCCCGGTGGAGGGATGACCGCATCAGGCGAGACTCGGGAGCTCAAGGTTGGATCCGGAACAGATCTATCAGGAAGTCCTGCAGGAAGAGCAGCAGAAGGGCAGTTCGCCCCCCGTGGCGGAGGGTCGCGCCAAGGCCGCTCGGCAACGTGCGATCGAGGGCTCTCCCCATCCCAAAGAAGCGAAGTGGTGGCCCGGCGCGCAGCCTCATCTCGAGGGTGGCGCCGCCCCGGCCGAAGAGGCCGCCGAGCCGGCCCAAGAGGCCGCCGCGGAACCGGCTGCGGAAGCGGAGCCCGAACCGGAACCGGCCGCAGCTCCGAAGCCCGAAGCGGCCCCCGAACCAGAACCCGCGCCCGCCGCCGAGGCCGCCCCGGCTCCTGCTGCAGCAACTCCCGCCGCGGCTCCCGCGGCCGAGCAGCCGGCCGCCGCGGTTGCCGTCCTGGAAGACACCGGGGCGATGGGCGTTTCACCCGGAACGCCGGCAGGCAACCGTCTCCGTCCCGAGGACGCGGTGGCCAGCGAGGCTCAGTTCGCCGGACAACGCGCGGTCGAACAACGCCGCAAGCTGATCGACGAGTTGATCGAGACCGGAGTGCCGGCGGTGACCGCGGCCGAGACCGGTCGTCCCAGCTCCCCGTTCGTCACCCTCGTCTTCCTGCTCGTCCCGATCCTGGCGATCCTCTTCCTCGTCAACAACGACTCGCTGCGTGAGTCATCCGGGAGCGGGGAAGAAACGACCGAAGAGGGCGGCGGCGGGCCGGCGACCAACGAGATCTCCGCCGAAGGCCTTCAGTTCTCTGCCACTGCGATCGAGGTGACCGCCGGAGAGCCCACCGAGTTCACCCTCGTCAACGACGACACAGTGGTGCACGACCTCTACATCTACCCGGACGACGCCGCCGTGGAAGCGGGAGAGGGCGCGCTCTTCGAGAGCCCGGATGTGCAGCCGAGCAGCGAAGAGACCTTCGAGATCCCGGCCCTCGAACAGGGCGAGTATCCGTTCCTCTGCACGTACCACCCGGCGATGAACGGCACCGTTACCGCAGCGGTAGCCGCGGAGACCCCGGCGGAGACTCCGGAAGGATCGGAAACTCCGGAGGGATAGGCAGGGGCACTTCGTTTGGCGTCCCGCCGAGGCGGCCCGCTTCTGGATCTCCAGGGTTTCGGTGAGCGTGCGAGTCCCTCTGTTTTGGCGTCCCGCCGAGGCGGCACGCTTCTGGATACTCACGGTTCGGCGGGCGTGCGAGTTCTCGGGTAACACTGGCGCGCTAGACTGGTTGTCTGGCTCGTGAATCATTTCACAAGCGGCTATCGGGAGGAGGGACAGCGTGGCGATGGACGTCGATGTCGCCGTGGTCGGTGGCGGTCCTTCCGGCGCTGCGACCGCCCACTATCTGGCGTCGCGTGGCCACTCGGTCCTGGTCTGTGAGAAGAAGTCCTTCCCCCGTGAGAAGACCTGCGGCGACGGCCTGACCCCCCGGGCGGTCAGGGTCCTGAAGGAGATGGGCCTCACGCCGGAGGTCGAATCCTGGGAACGCGTCGAGGGCCTGCGGGTTCACGCCGCCGGACGCATCCTCGAACTGAAGTTCCCCGAGCTCAACGACTTCGACGACTACGGGCTCGTGAAACCGCGTAAGGACCTCGATCAGATCGTCCTCGACAACGCGGAGGCCGCGGGAGCGAAGGTCCTCTACGAGACGCAGGTCAAGGAGCCGATCTTCGACCGTGGCGTCCTCACCGGTTTCCGTGCCAAGCGCGGGAACGACTACGAAGAGGTCAGTGCCAAGTGGGTGGTGTGCGCCGAAGGTGCCGCGACCAAATTCTCCCGCTCGCTAGGCAAGATCCGTAACGAGTCGTATCCGATGGGCCTTGCGATCCGTCAATACTTCACGTCGCCGATGGAGCACTCCGGCTGGTTCGAGGCCTACCTCGACATCCGCACCGGGCCCGACCAGGTGCCCGGCTACGGATGGGTGTTCCCGGTGGGTGACGGCACGGTCAACGCCGGCGTCGGGCTGCTCTCGACCTACGGCGGCTGGCGTGACGTCAACCTCCACCATCTCCAGGACGGGTTCATCGCCCAGCTCCCCAAGGAGTGGGAGGTGAATCAGGAAACGGTCGTCTCGCGCCCCCGGGCCGGCAGGTTGTTCATGGGCGCCAGCGTGTGGCCACCGCACGGTCCCGGCCTCGTCATGGTCGGCGATGCCGCCGGCATGATCAACCCCTGCAACGGGGAGGGCATCGCTTACGGATACGAGACGGGTCGCATCGCCGGACGTCACCTCGATGAGGCTCTGCGCAGCGGGACGTCACCGATCCTCGAGGACTACTCGCGCGAACTGCAAGAGATCTACGGGCCCTACTACCGGCTTGGCCGCCGCTTCGTGAAGTTGATCGGTTACCCGGCTCTGATGGAGAGGCTGGTCTCGATGGGCATGCGATCGAAGACGGTCATGAGCTTCGCCCTGACCCTCCTCGCCAACCTCGAAGACTCGAAGACAAAGAACGCGGAACAGACCGGACTCAAGGTCCTGAAGAAGATGGCGGAGCTGAAGCCATGAGCGAGTCAAAGGCAACCCGCGTGTGCCGCACGCCCGTCGCGATCGGGGCAGCATGAGTTTGCCGGACTACCTGCCGATCCTGTTCCTGATCATCCTGTCGACGGTGTTCGCGCTGGCGTCGATGCTGGCCGCGTCCAAGCTCACTCCGAAGCGCGTGACGGAGGCGAAGTCTCAGCCGTACGAGTCGGGCATCGTTCCGGAAACGGGGCTCGACGATCGCGAGCGGTTCCCGGTGAAGTTCTATCTGGTAGCGATGCTGTTCATCATCTTCGACATCGAGACGGTGTTCCTCTATCCGTGGGCCGTCGCGTACGGTGACCTTGCCCTCTTCGGTCTCTACGAGATGCTCGTCTTCGTCGGCATCCTTCTGGTCGCCTACGCATACGTATGGAAGCGAGGGGGGCTCGAGTGGGCGGAGTAAGCGATGCGATCGGTGCCAACTTCGTAACGACGCAGCTCGACAAGCTCGTGAACTGGGCGCGGAAATCGTCGCTGTTCCCGATGACCTTCGGACTGGCCTGTTGCGCGATCGAGATGATGGCAACGACGATGCCGCGCCACGACCTCGCGCGGTTCGGGATGGAGGCGTTCCGAGGCAGCCCGCGACAGTCCGATCTCATGATCGTCTCGGGTCGCGTCTCCCAGAAGATGGCCCCCGTGCTTCGTCAGGTCTACGACCAGATGCCCGAGCCCAAGTGGGTCATCTCGATGGGCGCGTGCGCGTCATCGGGAGGTGTGTTCAACAACTACGCGCTGGTGCAGGGAGTGGATCAGATCGTCCCCGTCGACATCTACGTCCCCGGCTGCCCGCCGCGACCGGAGATGCTGATCGACGGGATCATGCTCCTGCACGAGCAGATCTCCAAGGGCAACTACAACGCCGGGCGGGTCACCGCGTGACGCAGTGGAGCGGGAGCGACCGGGGACAGACGTTGAGTGCCGGGGAGTGGACCGATACCGCGCGCATTCTTCAGGATGAGGGCTGGCTCCTGGTCGATCTCTGCGGTCTCGACCGGCTCGGGTTGAGCGACGAGGCCGTTGAGACCCGGTTCGAGGTCGTGGTCCAACTGATCCACCACGACAAGCGCGAGCGCACCACCGTTCACGTCGGCGCGTCGGGGGAGCCTCCCACCGTGCCCTCGGTCACCGAGCTCTGGGCGGGGGCCGATCACATGGAGCGTGAGGCCTTCGATCTCATGGGGATCCACTTCGAAGGCCATCCGAACCTGACCCGCATCCTGATGCCGGATGAGTGGGAGGGGCACCCACTCCGCAAGGATTACGGCGTCGGCAAGGTCCCCGTCGAGTTCATCCCGCAGCCCCTGCTCCAGATCGATTCGGCCGGACAGAGCCCCAATGCGGAAGGGGCCCATCAGGCGATCGACCACCTCGGGCAGGGCTCGCCGGACGGGGGTGAGATCTCGTGAGCCGTAGCGCCGATGCGATCGCGGAGGCCTTCGAGGCCGCCGGTCACGGTGCCTACGTCGAGTCCTTCGACCGCGACGAGCGCATGATCATCAACATGGGCCCGGTCCACCCGGCGACCCACGGTGTGCTCCGGCTCGTCCTCGAACTCGATGCGGAAACGGTCGTCTCGTGCCGTCCGGTGATCGGCTACCTCCACACCGGGATGGAGAAGGAGTGCGAGGACCAGAACTGGCGCAGCGCGATCACGATCGTCACGCGCATGGACTATCTGGCCCCCTTCTTCAACGAACACGGTTACTCGATCGCGGTCGAGGAACTGCTCGGCATCGAAGTGCCGAAACGAGGTCAGTACATCCGGGTGTTGATCAGCGAGCTGAACCGGATCTCGTCGCACCTCGTGTGGTTCGGCACTCAGGGACTCGACATGGGGGCGATCTCCGCGATGTTCTACGGCTTCCGCGAGCGCGAGGTCATCCTCGATTTCTACGAGATGGTGACGGGACTCCGGATGAACAACAACTACGTCATCCCCGGGGGCGTGTGGGAGGACCTTCCCGATGGATGGCGTCCGGTGGTCGAGAACATCCTCGGACTGCTCCCCGGCCGGATCCAGGAGTACGAGGATCTCTTGAGTGAGAACCCCGTGTTCCTCGAACGTACCAAGGGCATCGGAACCATCACCGCCGACGAATGCGGGACCTTGAGCACCACCGGTCCGATCGCGCGGGCCGCGGGGATCGACTGGGATCTTCGTCGCGACATGCCGTACGGCGCGTACCCAGACTTCGAGTTCGACGTCCCGACCGCGACAGAGGGTGACGTCTACGCGCGCTACACGGTCCGGATGGAGGAGATGCGACAGTCCGTGCGCATCCTCGGTCAGGTCGTCGACGGGATGCCGGACGGCGATTACAAGAACATGGACCCGAAGCTGACTCCGCCTTCGAGGAGCGAACTGAATCGCTCGATGGAGGCGGTCATCCACCACTTCAAGCTCGTCACCCAGGGCTACACCGTCCCGGCCGGAGAGGCTTACGCGGCGGTCGAGTCTCCGCGCGGCGAACTCGGTGTCTACGCGGTCTCGGATGGCGGCACGGCCCCGTACCGCGTGCACGTGCGGGACCCGTCGTTCGTCAACCTCCAGGCTCTCCCCGTGATGGTCCGCGACGGTCTCGTTGCCGATCTGATCGCGTCGATCGCTTCCGTGGACCCGGTGCTTGGCGGTGTAGACAGATGAGCGTGTTGACGGACGAGATGCGCAGCGTTGCAGAGCAGATCGTTGCCAAGTATCCGAACAGGCGGTCGGCCGCGCTGCCGCTTCTGTTCCTCGTGCAATCGGTCGAGGGGCACGTCACCGATTCGGGGATGAGGGACGTCGCCGACATCCTCGGTCTCACCCCCGCCGAGGTCCTCGCGACCGGGTCCTTCTACACGATGCTCAAGAAGAAGCCGCAGGGCGAGTACTTGATCTCGGTGTGCCGGAACATCTCCTGCACCCACCTCGGCGCTCACAAGGTCTTCGATGCCGCTCGCGAGAAGCTGGGGATCGAGCCGGGCGGCACGACCCCCGATGGCCGGTTCTCGCTCGAGGCGGCCGAGTGCCTCGCGACCTGCGACGGCGCTCCTTCGATGCAGATCAACTACGAGGACTTCTACAAGGTCACGCCCTCCGAGGTCGTTGAGATCATCGACTCGCTCGCTGCCGGCAAGGACGTCAAGAGCGTGGCGGGCGAGACCGTGAGGCCGGCGAAAGACATCGCTTTCGAAACCGCGACCGCGGGATTGGATCTGCCCCACGAAACCGCCGACACGAGGGAGCGTCTCGTCGGCGGGGAGTCACCGCCCTCCGACATGGCGCCGGGTCATCGCCCGGTGGTTCCCGGCATCGACGCGCCTCCGGCCGAGGGTGGGGGCTCGTGATCGACGAGACCTACATGGTCCTCAAGCGGGCACGGGAGTTCCCCAAAGACTCGTGGACCCTGAAGCGTGCGCTCGATGACGGCGCCTACGACAACCTCAAGAAGGCCGTTACCGAGATCTCGCAAGCCGACCTCATCGAGCTCGTGAAGAACGCGGGGCTCCGGGGCAAGGGCGGCGCGGGGTTTCCGACCGGGATGAAGTGGTCGTTCGTCCCGAAGGACGTCTTTCCGAAATACGTGGTCATCAACCACGACGAGGGCGAGCCCGGGACTTTCAAGGACCGCGAGATCGCAGAGCGCGACCCACACCAGATGATCGAAGGGATCGCGATCGCCGCGTACGCGGTTGGCGCGAACAAAGCGTTCATCTATTGTCGGGGCGAGTTCGCGCTCGGGTCGCGCCGCATGGACCGAGCGATCAAAGAGGCATACGAGAAGGGGTTCCTCGGCAAGGGGATCTTCGGCTCGAAGTTCGACCTCGACATCGTCCTGCACCGCGGGGCCGGCGCCTACATCTGCGGCGAGGAGTCGGCGCTGCTCGATTCCCTCGAGGGATTCCGGGGCCAGCCGCGTCTGAAGCCGCCGTTCCCGGCGATCAAGGGTCTCTACGGTCAGCCAACGGTCGTGAACAACACCGAGACCGTCTCGACGCTGCCGCACATCGTGGCCAACGGGGTCGATTGGTTCAAGGGCTTCGGCACCGAGAAGTCTCCCGGGACCAAAGTGTTCTCGGTCTCCGGTCACGTCGAGCGGCCCGGCAACTACGAGGTGGCCTACGGCACGACCCTCGATCAACTCCTCGACCTCGCCGGAGGGATGAAGGACGGCAAGACGTTGAAGGCGATCATCCCGGGTGGTGCCAGCGCGCCGCTGTTGACCCACGCGGACTACGCGCTCGACTTCGATTCGTTGAAGGAGGCGGGCACGATGCTCGGCTCCGGAGCGGTCGTCTACATGGACGAGACCACCTGCATGGTACGGAACGCACTCGTGACCACTGAGTTCTTCGCGCACGAGTCGTGCGGGAAGTGCACGCCCTGTCGCGAGGGGACGTCATGGGCCGTCAAGGTCCTGCGTCGCGTCGAGAGCGGCGAAGGCCGGCAGGAAGACATGGATCTCCTCCTCGACATAGCCAACGGTATGGACGGACGCAGCTTCTGTCCGCTCGGGGACGCCGCGTCGTGGGCTCTGCGGAGCAACGTCAAGCTGTTCCGCGAGGAGTTCGAGGCGCACGTGAGAGAGGGCCGGTGCACGTTCGACGGCGAGCACAAGGAACTGGTCGGCGCTCGCTCAGGGATCGACACCGGTATCTCTCAGCAGGGCGATGAGGGACTGGGCGGGGAGGACCGACTCTCATGACCCAGCAGCAGACCGAGATGGTCACCGTCACGATCAACGGCCAACAGGTTCAGGCCGAGAACGGTCGTCTCCTGATCGACGTTGCCGAGGAGATGGGCATCTTCGTGCCGCGCTTCTGCTACCACCCCGGCATGAAGTCGGTCGCGGTCTGCCGGATGTGCCTCGTCAAGGTCGAGGGCATGCCGAAGCTGGTCCCGTCGTGCTCGACCCCGGTCGCCGATGGGATGGTCGTCGAGACCGACACCCCCGAGCCGGCCGGGGCCCAGGAGGACATGCTCGAGTTCCTCCTCATCAACCACCCCCTCGATTGCCCGATCTGCGACCGCGGCGGCGAGTGCCCCCTCCAGGATCAGACCTACGCTCACGGTCCGGGGTCATCTCGTTTCGTCGAGCCCAAGCGAACCTACGAGAAAGCCCTCGACATCTCTCAACTCGTCGTGCTCGACCGCGAACGCTGCGTGCTCTGCTGGCGGTGCGTCAGGTTCTCCGATGAGGTCGCCGGCGACCGCTTCATCCAGCTCGTGGATCGCGGCTCGGGCACGCAGATCCTCACGTTCTCGGATGAGCCGTTCGATAGTTACTTCTCCGGCAACACGATCCAGATCTGTCCGGTCGGCGCGCTGACCGCGAGCACCTACCGCTTCGTGTCGCGTCCCTGGGACCTCAAGGCCGCGCCTAGCGTATGCAGCTACTGCTCGGTTGGGTGCCCCACGACGAACGAGTCGCGCGGCGACAAGCTAGTCAGGGTCCAGGCACTGCCGAACGAGAACGTCAACGACTTCTGGATCTGCGACAAGGGACGCTTCGGCTTCCACTACGTCGACGCGAAGGATCGGCTCTCGACCCCCTTGGTTCGGGACGGTGACGATTTCCGCTCCGCGACGTGGGGCGAGGCGGTGGCCGCCGCGGCCGAGAAGCTGGGCGGTGGGAAGGTCGGGGTCATCGCCGGTGGGCACCTCACCACCGAGGACGCGTTCGCTATCCAAAGGCTGGCCCGCAAGACGATCAAGACCCCGCACCTCGATGCCCGTATCCAGGACGATGGCGCCGCCTACGAACGGACCCTGGCTTACTCCGGCGTGGTCGGTTCCACCGCGACGATCAACGATCTCGATGGCGCTCGCTCGATCGTGTGGGTCGGTCCCGATCCCAAAGAGGTCCTCCCCGTCCTTTACCTGAGGCTCCGCAAGGCAGTGCTCGACGGAGGCGCCAAGCTCATCGTCGTCTCGCCCCGGCGTCTGTCGCTCGATGCATTCGCAACGCACGTTATCCGGTGCGAGCCCGGGGGAGAGGCGAACGCTCTGTCGGCCCTGACGACGACCGCGCCGGTGAAGGACGACCTTGCCGCTCCACTGGTCGCCTGCTGGAGCCCCGCCAACCCGGGCAGGGAGACCGGCGCCGATCTGGATTCTCTGCTGAAGGTCGCCGTGGAGAAGGACGCTCGCTGGCTGGTGTGTGCCCCCCATGCAGGCTCCCAGGGGATGCTCGACATGGGCGTGCACCCGGCGCTCGAGTCCGGCTACCGCCCGATCGACGAGCCCGGCATGGATACTCGGGCCATGCTCGAAGCGGCCGCCGCCGGCGAGTTGGATGCCTTGATCGTGGTGGGCGCCGATCCGATCTCCGACTTCCCCAACCGGAACCTGGCGCAGGCCGCCATGGAGAAGGTCGGGTTCTCGCTCGTCATCGAACTGTTCCCGACCGAGACGGCGCGACTAGCCGACGTCGTTCTCCCAAGCACCGCAGCGCCGGAGATCGAGGGCACGTTGACCAACCTCGAGCGCAGGCTTCAGAAGCTCGAGCCCTTGACCAAGTCTCCCGGCACCGCACGGGAGCCGTGGCGCGCGATGGCCGATCTGGCTCGGGCGATGGACGACGATTGGAAGTGGACCTCGTTCGCGGATGTGTGGGCCGCGATCACCAAGGAGGTTCCAACGCACCAGGACCTTGATGTCGCCGCCCTCGCGCAAGAGGTTCCCCCCAGCGCCTTGCAGTACGAATCAGGAACCGAGGAGCAGCCCGGCCCCCGCGGTCCGGTCGTGGCCGGACCCGGCGGGCAGTACCCGAAGGGACACCGATCGGGCGCCCCGTTCAAGACCGCCAGCTGGCCGCTGTCGTGGGAACTCCGGCAGTTCGAGGCGAAGCAGCGCCCGGGCCATATCCCGGACGCCCCCGAAGCGCCCGAGGAGAAGGTCGGCGCCGGCGCCGACGCAGCCGCGCCGATGTCGGGTGAAGGGTTCGTCGTCTACGCCGGTCGCCAGATCTACGACGAGGGCGCCATGGTGTCGCGCTCGTCGGTCCTCCACGCTCTGTCCAAGGGAGCCTTCGTCGAGCTCAACGACGAGGATGCCAAGGAACTCGACGTCACCGACGGTGACGAGGTCACGCTGACCGCCGGCAACAACGAGATGACGGCCACCGTCGTCATCGCCGACATCTCCAAGGGCGCGGTGTTCGTCCCCTACGACCAGAAGGGGCTCCGCGCCAACGAGCTGCTCGGCGCCGGGGGACGCGTGAAGGTGGCAAAGGCGTGAACGCCATCGTCGACTTCCTCGGCGGAGACATCGTCGTCACCGCCATCGTCAAGACGGTGGTCGCCTTCGCCGCCCTGCTCCTCACCACCCTCATCGTCGTGTGGGCGGAGCGGAAAGTGATCGCCGACATGCAGGCGCGCATCGGACCGAACCGGTGGGGTCCCTACGGGATCCTCCAGACCCTGGCCGACGGGATCAAGCTCTTCTTCAAGGAGGATTTCCGTCCGCGCACCGCCGACAAGTGGACCTTCGCCCTGGCCCCCGTCCTCGCGATGGTCCCCTCACTCCTCGCGTTCGCGATCGTTCCGATCGGGGACCACATAACGATCGGCGACCGGCGGATCGATCTGATCGTCGCCGACCTCAATATCGGCATCCTCTACTTCCTCGCGATGGGTTCGATCGGTGTTTACGGCGTGGTGCTCGCGGGCTGGGCGTCCGGCTCGAAGTACCCATTGCTCGGAGGCATCCGGGCGAGTGCGCAGATGATCTCCTACGAGATCGCGCTGGGGCTGTCACTCGTCCCCGTGGTGCTGGCGGCAGGGAGCCTCTCGACAGTCGACATCGTGGCCGCTCAGGCGGGGAGCGTTTCCAACGTTTCCTTCTTCAACGGCGTCCCGGTCCTCGAGCAGATCGCGGAGCTCTTCAGCTTCGTTCCGAACTGGTACATCTGGTCGCAGTGGCCCGCGTTCTTCATCTTCCTGATCGCCGGCATCGCGGAGACCAATCGGGCACCGTTCGACCTCCCCGAGGCCGAGACCGAGCTGATCGCCGGGTTCCACACCGAGTACTCCGGGATCCGCTTCGCCCTGTTCTTCCTCGGCGAGTACGTCCACGTCGTGATCATCTCGGCGATGGCGGTCACGTTGTTCTTCGGCGGGTGGGGCGGCCCCAAGCCCGACTTCCTTCCTTGGATATGGCCGATCGGATGGTTCGTCTTCAAGACCGGGTTGTTCGTCTATCTCTTCGTGTGGCTGAGGGCGACGATGCCGAGGCTCCGCTACGACCGGCTGATGTGGCTCGGATGGAAGCGACTGATCCCCGCCTCCCTCGTCTGGATCATGGTGACCGCGGTCGTCAACACCGAGGGGGTCTCCCGGAACGCCCGCCTGGTCGTCTTCGGGATCCTCTTCGTGATCGTGCTGTTCTGGCTCGGCAAGGGCGATCCTCGCCTGACGGGGGCGGTCACCCCGCAACGAAGGAGGGTGCATGGCCCTTCCTGAGATCCTCAACGGCATGAAGGTCGTCATCACGAACGTCTTCAAACGCAAGGAGACGATCTCGTACCCCGAAGTGAGGCGTCAGCCGTATCCGCGCTTCAAGGGCCGGCACATCCTCGATCGTCATCCCGACGGCCTCGAGAAGTGCATCGGTTGCGAGCTCTGCGCGGGGGCCTGTCCCGCCGATGCGATCTACGTGGTCGGTGCGGAGAACACTCCGGAGAACCGGTTCTCGCCGGGGGAGCGCTACGCGCAGATCTATCAGATCAACTACCTCCGCTGCATCTTCTGCGGACTGTGCGTCGAGGCGTGTCCCACCGAGGCGCTGCTGATGACGACCGAGTTCGAACTGTCGGGTGACTCGCGCGACGAGTTGATCTACACGAAGGAGCAGCTGATCGTCGACGCACCGATCATCCGACACTGGCCGGCCAAGACCGAATACTCACCGGACCGGAGCGAGAAGGTCAAGATCAAGGACGGCGGGATGGTGCGCGACGCGCGCTACCCCGAGAACTTCCTCCCCGACACGCGTACCGGAAAAGGCTCCGAGTGAACATCGAGGTCGTCGTCTTCGGCGTTTCGTTCGTGGTCGCGCTTGGGAGCTCGATCGCGATGCTGTTCGCGAAGAACGCGGTGCACGTCGCGCTCTTCCTCGTTGCCGCGCAGGTGGCGCTCGCCCTGACGTTCCTGCTGCAGGGGGCGTATTTCATCGCCGCGGTTCAGATCATCGTGTACGCGGGCGCCATCATGGTCCTGTTCCTGTTCGTGGTCATGCTGCTCGGCGTCGACCGGAGAGAGGCTCTGATCGAGCCCCTGTCTGGGCAGCGGACGATCGCGGTCGGGCTCGGAGCGCTACTGGCCGCCGAGATCGTCTACGTCGCGGTGAAGGGGACGGAGTTCGTCATCGGGGGACGGGGCGAGGACGCTCTCGTGACGATCAACGAGGATCCCGGGAACGTGAAGGCTCTGGCCAGGGCCCTGTTCAGTGACTATCTCCTGCCGTTCGAGGCGACCTCCGTCCTGCTCGTCGTTGCGATCGTGGGCGTGATGGTGCTCGCGCGACGGATGGGGCATGAGGGCTTCCTTCGCGAGACGACCGAAGACGAGGGTTCCGAGGGAGCCGAGACGGACGCCGAGGTGCCTGCGTGACCAGCGTTTCTCCGGAATACTTCCTCGCCCTCGCGGGCCTCATGTTCACGATCGGCGTCGTGGGTGCCCTCACGCGCCGCAACGCGATCGTCATCTTCATGTTCATCGAACTGATGCTCAACGCGGTCAACCTGGCGTTCGTGACGTTCTCGCGGATGCACGGGACCGTGGACGGCCAGGTCGTCGTGTTCTTCGTCCTGGTCGTGGCCGCCGCCGAGGTAGTTGTTGGGCTCGCGATCATCATCTCCATCTTCCGGCGCCGCCGGAGCGCGAATGTCGACGACGTGAACCTGCTGAAGTGGTGAGCCGATGACCTTTGCCGCCAGCACCCTGCCAACCGACGAGGCGACCTTCGCCCAGCTCATCTTCGGCGCCCCGCTGCTCGGCGCGGTGCTGCTGCTGTTCTTCGGCAAACGACTCGGTAAGTTGTCTGGGATCATCGGAAGCGCGACCGTTGGGATCGCTTTCGTCTTCGGCGTGCTGTCGTTCATGGATCTCACGAGCATCGCGACGGGCCACGGAGAGAACGCCCGGGTTCTCACCAAGAGCTGGTTCACATGGATAGAGGTCGGTGACTTCAACGTCCACATGTCTCTGGTCATCGATCAGCTCTCGATCGTCATGGTGTTCGTCATCACCGGGGTCGGGTTCCTGATCCACGTCTATTCGATCGGGTACATGTCGAGCGAGGAGAACTACGGGCGGTTCTTCGCCTACCTCAACCTCTTCATCGCCGCGATGCTGCTTCTCGTTCTCGGTGACAACCTGCTGGTGATGTTCATCGGCTGGGAGGGGGTGGGACTCTGCTCCTATCTGTTGATCGGGTTCTGGTTCGAGGATCGGGCGAACGCGACCGCCGCCAAGAAGGCCTTCGTCGTCAACCGGATCGGCGACTTCTCGTTCCTGCTCGGGATCTTCCTGCTGGCCGTTTCGGCCGGGACCCTCACTTTCGCCGGCATCAACGAATCGGCTGTATCCGGCGCGATCGGTGGGTCCATGGCGACGGTCGGGGCGCTTCTGCTGTTCGGCGGTGCCGCCGGTAAGAGCGCTCAGATCCCTCTCTACGTCTGGCTCCCCGACGCGATGGCCGGACCGACGCCGGTCTCCGCCCTGATCCATGCCGCGACGATGGTGACGGCGGGCGTATACATGGTTGCCCGGACGTTCCCGTTGTTCGAGGCCGCGTCCTTCGACGTCCTCCTCCTGGTTGCCTGGGTCGGAGGCGCGACCGCGGTGATCACGGCGATCGTCGCCGCGGCCGAATACGACATCAAGAAGATCCTCGCGTACTCGACGATCTCGCAGCTCGGCTACATGTTCCTGGCCCTTGGCGTCGGCGCTTACTCGATCGCGATCTTCCATCTTGTGACGCACGCGTTCTTCAAGGCGTTGATGTTCCTCGGCTCGGGCTCGGTCATGCACGCGCTCGACGGGGAGACCGACGTGCGGAGGATGGGCGGCCTGCGCAAGGTCATGCCCATCACCGGGTGGACCTTCATGATGGGCTGGCTGGCGATCTGCGGGATCGTCCCGTTCTCCGGGTTCTTCTCCAAGGACGCGATCCTCGCCGGAGCGTGGGCGGACGGGCAGTACGTGCTCTGGGGTCTCGGGGTCGCGACCGCGGCGCTGACCGCGTTCTACATGAGCCGTCTGTATCTCAGGGTCTTTGAGGGCGGTGTCGTCATGCCCGAAGGCACCCATGCGCACGACGCCCCGCCGACGATGGCCGCCGCACTCATCCCCCTGGGGATCCTCTCGCTTGCCGCCGGAGCCCTGAACTTCCCCGGAGGACTCACGTTCGAGCACTTCCTCGAACCGGTCTTGGGCGAGCCCGAGGTCGCGCACGGCCTCACTGCATGGCTCCTCGGAGGTGCGGCGACGGTCGTAGCGGTCGGAGGTATCGCGGTCGCGTGGGCCTTGTACCTCAGGGCGGGTGGGCTTCAGGTCAGAGATCGCACCGAGCGCATGTTGGGGCCCGCCGTGCGTGCGGCTCGCAACAAGCTCTACGTCGATAGGACCTACGAGACCTTGATCCTGCAGCCGGGCCGCGATCTGGCGGTCTTCTGCACCGAGGTCGTCGACCGCAAGATCATCGACGGAGCGGTCAACGGGACCGGCAAGCTGGTCGCCGGATCGTCCGAGCTCCTTCGGAGGTTGCAGACCGGCTACGTGCGCAACTACGCGGCCGCGTTCCTCGTCGGCGTCGTGGTCGTGTTCTCGATCCTGATCGTGCGGGTGGCCGCATGATGAGCGAGTCCAGATGAGCGACTTTCCGTTCCTCGACGTCGCGATCTTCGTGCCGCTCGGCGGCGCGGTCCTGATCGGGCTGATCCCGAAAGACCGCCACGACGTGATCCGCTGGGCGTCGTTGTTCGTCACGCTGGCGGCTTTCGCGGTGACGCTCGGGGTGCTGGTCAACTTCGAGACCTCGAGCGCGGACTTCCAGCTCGGGTCGCAGGCGGAGTGGATCAAGGACTGGGGGATCAGCTACTCGACCGGGATCGACGGCATCAGTCTGTTCATGGTGATGCTGACCTCGTTCCTCATGCCATTGTGCGTCCTCGTGTCGTGGAGGATCGAAACGCGGGTTAAGCCGTACTTCATCTTCCTCCTCGCACTCGAGACCGGGATGCTCGGGGTGTTCTCGGCCCTCGACATGTTCCTCTTCTATCTGTTCTGGGAGGCGTCCCTGGTTCCGATGTACTTCCTCATCGGGATGTGGGGCTATCAGAACCGTCTCTACGCGGCGATGAAGTTCTTCCTCTTCACCCTGGTGGGATCGCTGTTGATGCTGGTGGCGATCCTGTTCCTCTACTTCGCCGCCGGCGACCCGAGCTTCGGTTACCGAGAGCTCCTCGGGACCCCGCTCGCGCTCGACACGCAGCGATTGCTGTTCCTCGCATTCTTCGCGTCGTTCGCGGTCAAGGTCCCGCTCGTGCCGCTGCATACGTGGCTCCCCGACGCGCACACCGAAGCACCCACGGCAGGCTCCGTGATGCTGGCCGCGGTGCTTCTGAAGATGGGCGCCTACGGGCTGATCCGTTTCGGCATCCCTCTGTTCCCGGATGCCGCACGCGAGCTGGTGCCCGTGATCATGGGCCTCGCGATCGTCGGGATCATCTACGGCGCGCTGGTAGCCGCGATGCAGAAGGACCTCAAACGCTTGATCGCGTACTCATCGGTTGCGCACCTCGGATTCGTCGTGCTCGGCATCTTCGTCGGGTCACTGCAGGGGATGTCGGGTGGGATCCTGCAGATGGTCAACCACGGACTCTCGACCGGCGCGCTGTTCATGCTCGTCGGGATGCTCTACGACCGCAGGCACACCCGCCAGATCGCGGACTTCGGAGGCCTGGGCAAGTCGGCGCCGATCATCGCCGGGCTGTTCCTGTTCGTGGCGCTGTCGTCGATCGGCCTTCCGGGACTCAACGGATTCGTCGGTGAGTTCCTGATCCTCGTGGGGACCTACGTTCGCTATTCGTGGTGGGTCGTCCCCGCCACCTTCGGGGTCGTGCTGGCGGCGATCTATCTACTGTGGGCGTATCAGCGGGTGTTCCAGGGGCCGCTGACCTCCGAGCCGAACCGCACGATGCCCGACATCAACGTCCGCGAGGTCATCATGCTGGCCCCCCTGCTCGCGCTGATCGTGTTCATCGGGGTCTACCCGAAGCCGTTCCTCGATCGCATCAACCCGTCGGCCGAGAAGGTCGTTCGGCAGCTCAACGACTCGAGCGTCATCCCCCAAGAGGGCCTCGCGGGGGAGGTGCCCTAGGTCATGGACTTCGTCGCTCCGAAGATCGCCCTGTCCGGGATCGCGCCCGAGATCGCCCTCGCGGCCACCGCGCTGCTGGTCCTCCTAGCCGATGCGTTCATCGGCGACAGACCTCGGACCCTTCGACCCGAACATGGCTCCGCTCGTCCGGGCTCAGGGATCCTCGGAAATAGATGGCACTTGCCGTTGCTGTCGTTGATCGGATTCGGTGCGGCGGTCTACTTAGCACTCGACGCGTGGGATCGGGTCGATGCGACCGGCGCGACCACTCAGTTCTCCGGGATGATCGCGGTCGACGGCTTCTCGGTGTTCGTGAAGATCACCCTTGCGGTCTTCGGAGCCCTCACGATCCTCCTCGGACACGAGTACCTCGTCCGCCGGGACCTCGAGGAGGGTGAGTTCTTCGCTCTCGTCCTGTTCTCGGTCGCCGGGATGATGCTGATGGCGTCGTCGGCCGACCTGATCGTGACGTTCCTCGCCCTCGAGACCTTCTCGATCGCCCTCTACGTGCTGGTGGGCTACCAGCGGAGCCGGCTCGACGGCCAAGAGGCGGCGATGAAGTATTTCCTCCTCGGCGCGTTCTCCTCGACCTTCTTCCTGCTGGGCATCGCGCTGGTTTTCGGTGCGACCGGCTCGACCAACCTCTACGGCGAGGGCGGGATCACATCGTTCCTCGCGACGACACCCGCGGCCGACCTCTCGCTGCTGGTTCTCGGTGCCGGTCTTCTGATCGTGGGCCTCGGCTTCAAGGTCGCCGCGGTTCCGTTCCACATGTGGACCCCGGACGCCTACCAGGGAGCGCCCTCGCCGGTCACTGGATTCATGGCCGCGGGCTCGAAGCTCGCCGGCTTCGCGGCGCTGTTGCGTCTGCTCGACGTCGTGCTGTTCCCGCTGAGGTGGGACTGGCGGCCTCTGGTGATCGGGATCGCGGTCGTCACGATGATCGTCGGCTCGATCCTCGCGGTGGTCCAGGACGACATCAAGAGGATGCTGGCGTACTCGTCGATCGCCCATGCCGGGTTCGTGTTCACCGCGGTTATCGCAACCAACGACCGGGGGATCTCTGGTGCCCTGTTCTACTTGGCGACCTACGGGCTCACGATCGTGGGCGCATTCGCCATCGTCGCGGTCCTCGGGGGCCCGGAGGAGCGGCGGACCAGAGTCAACGACTTCCGGGGCCTCTTCGCCGCCCATCCGTTGCTCGCTGGGATCCTGACGTTATTGATGCTGTCGCTCGCCGGCGTCCCGATCACCTCGGGGTTCGTCGCCAAGCTGGTCGTATTCGGCGCGGCGGTCGAGGCCGGCTACACCTGGGTCGTCGTCGTGGGCGCCATCGCCTCGGCGATCGCGGCGTTCTTCTACCTGCGCATCCTGGTCGTGATGTACATGGTCGATGCCGAGGTGGCCGAGGAACCGAAGGCGGTCATGGGCCCGCTCTCGATCGGGGTCATCGGTCTGAGCGCGGCAGCCACCCTCGTACTCGGCCTCTTCTGGAGCCCGCTCATCGAACTGGCCGAGAAAGCCACCTTCTTCGCCGGCCCCTAAAACGCTACGAACTTTTCCACGTGAGTCGTGCATAGGACGACTCACGTGGATGAAAAGACCGCGGTTTCGTATCTTTAGCGCATTCCGATGGATCCCGGGTGAACTCCTCGCAGCCTCGCGACGTCCTACCTTCGTGAGGATCGGACGTCGTATTGGGTGGTGCATCACCTTCGCCCTGTTGGTGGTGGCACTGGCGGGTTGCGGGGACGGGCAGACGCCCTCCGCCAGCTCTAGTGCAGAGAGCGAGGAGCGTTGCGAGTACCCGTCGGTTCGCCCCACGTACCTGCCGTGGCAACGTTACGGCGAGATCCCGGAGCCAGACCGCGGCTACGACGATGAGCTCGATCTGGCGCGACTCCTTTGGATCAATCCGGGGAACCAGGGGGATGCCGTCGCTCTGACGCTCTATCCGGTCAACCGGGTTCCGTCCACAGAGGGGGAAGAGCCGCTCGGGGTGCTGATCGGGGGTAACGAGGGCTACTTACACAACGGACCTCCGGATGAGAATGGGGCCTGGTGGGCACTCGATCAAACTTGCAACTTCCTGGAGTTGATTGTCTCCATGGACGGCCTCAGTCCCGCTTCGGTGGACGAGCAAGTCGTGAAGGTGGCGCGCTCTCTCGAGGAGTAACGCCCGTCCTTCGCCCGTGCGCCTCGCCTCAGGTGACGAGGTTCTCCACGTCAGTCCTCGTGGGCGTGGGTGACTCACGTGGAAAAGTTCGCCTCCTTGCCGGCGGTTCACGAGGGTACGAACCTCAGGGGGGCAGGCGTCTGCGTGATAGTTTCTGCCCGGTATCCAGGGCGTTTGAGGGTGCCTCCGGGGCGCCGATATCCCGGCCTGGGAACCAACTGACGGACAGACGGACTCGACGCAGACAGGGAGCGGAAGCGACCAGTGCCTGAGGGCGGAACCTACTTCGGCCAGTACGTCACTATCGGCATATTCGCTCTGGTGGGCGTCGTCCTGGTCCTCGGGACCCTGCAGCTGGCTAAGCTCGTGGCCCCGAACGTACCGGACACGGACAAGTACACGACCTACGAGTCCGGGATCGACCCGATCGGCTCCGGCTGGGCCCAGTCGAACGTCCGCTATTACATCTTCGCCCTGCTGTTCGTGGTCTTCGACGTCGAGGCGGTGTTCCTCTTCCCGTGGGCGATCGTGTTCGAGCGGTTCGGCACCCAGGCATTCGTCGAGATGGTCATCTTCATCGGCATCCTCGCCATCGCTCTCCTGTATGCCGCCAAGAAGAAGGTCCTCGAATGGCAGTGATCGAGAAGGTCAAACTCCCGAAGCCGGTCTCTTGGGCCCTTAACTGGAGCCGTAAGTACTCGCTCTGGATGATGCAGTTCGGTCTCGCCTGCTGCGGGATCGAGATGGGCGCCGCGCTGGCCACGAAGTTCGACGTGATCCGCTTCGGCGTGATCCCGTTCCCGGCCTCGCCGCGTCAGGCCGACCTCCTGGTGGTCGCCGGCACCGTCACCGACAAGATGGCGGCCCCGATCAAGCGGGTCTACGACCAGATGCCCGAGCCCAAGTACGTGATCTCGATGGGCTCGTGCGCCAACTGCGGGGGTCCTTACTGGGACTCCTACTCGGTCACGAAGGGCGTCGACCAGATCATCCCTGTGGACGTCTACGTGCCCGGCTGCCCACCCCGTCCCGAGGCGCTGCTCCAGGGCATCATCCGCCTGCAGGAGAAGATCACGAACGAGAACCCCTCCGAGAAGTGGAAGGGTCACCGGATCGAGATCCCGCACATCCCCGAGCCCGGTCTCGCAGGGGGCATCTAGTGCTCCGAGTCACCCCGGAAGACGCCCTAGAGCGCGTGCGCTCGGCGCTGGGTGATCTCGCGGTGGAGCCTAAGCTCAATTTCGGGGCGGTCGACCTGACCTGTACCCGGGAGAATCTCGTTGAGGTCGCTACCAAACTGCGGGATAACGACGAACTCTCCTGCCGGTTCTTCTCGTTCCTTTCGGGGGTCGACCGGACCGGTTTCACGGTTGGCGAGGGCGACGACGCCGCTACCGGCGAGCTCGAGGTCCTGATCCACCTGTACTCGCCGGTGCACGTGATCTCCGTGACCCTCCACGTTCCGGTCCCAGTCGAGGATGCCAACTGCCCCTCGATCACGAGCGTGTTCTCCGGGGCGATCTGGCACGAGCGCGAGACCTGGGAGATGTTCGGGATCGCGTTCCAGGGGCATCCGAACCTCGTCCACCTCTACCTCCCCGAGGACTTCGAGGGCACGCCACTGCGCAAGTCGTTCCGCCTCCCGAGCCGCATGACCAAGCCGTGGCCGGGGGCCAAGGATCCCGAGGAAGCTGCTGCCGGAGGGGGTCGCTGATGACCACCGGACCCACGGTAGAGCCGGTGGACGCGAGCGAGGTCGCCCGGCGGGCGCAGCACGAGGCCGAGGAGAGCTTCGGCGAATCGGAACCGCGCCTCGACACCGAGGAGATGATCCTCAACGTCGGCCCGCAGCACCCCGCTACCCACGGCGTGTTCCGGCTCCTGGCGACGATCGACGGCGAGAAGCTGATCCATGCCGAGCCGATCATCGGCTACATGCACCGCGGCTACGAGAAGCTCGTGGAGCAGCGCGACTACCGGCAGATCACGAACCTCGTGTCCCGCATGGACTGGCTGTCGGGCATCAACAACGAACTGCCCCTTGCGCTCGCTCTCGAGAAGCTGATGGAGATCGAGGTCCCGCCGCGCGCCACGTACCTCCGTGTCGCGATGGCCGAGATGAACCGCATCCTCAACCACCTGATGTTCTTTGCTTCTTTCGGGGCCGAGCTCGGGGCGATCACGCCGACGTTCTATGCGTTCCGCGAGCGCGAGGACATCCAGCTGGCACTCGAGATGGCGACCGGCGGCCGCATGCACTTCGGTTTCTTCCGGCCGGGCGGCCTCAAGGAGGACGTCCCCGCCGGATTCTTCGACCAGGCCCTCAAGGGTGTGCGTCAGGTCATAGAGCGTTTGAACCAGTACGAGGATCTCCTGATCGGCAACGAGATCTTCAAGCAGCGCACGATCGACGTCGGCGTTCTGGAGAAGGAGGTCGCTTACTCCTACGGCGTCTCCGGCCCCATCGCCCGAGGCTCGGACATCGATTTCGACGTTCGCAAGGACGACCCGTACCTGTCGTACGAGGACTTCGACTTCGAGGTCTGCTCGGCGCCCAATGGCGACTGCTTCGATCGCTTCTGGGTGCTCGTCCATGAGGTCGCCGAGTCGGCCAAGATCGTCGAGCAGGCGATCGAAGGGATGCCGTCCGGTCCGATCATGGGCAAGGTGCCCCGGGTCGTTCAGGCTCCCAAGGGCGAGGTTTACGTGCGCACGGAGAACCCGCTGGGCGAACTCGGCATGTACCTCATCAGCGACGGGGACCGCACCCCGTACCGGCTCAAGATCCGCACGCCGTCGTACAGCAACGTCTCCGCCCTGAGCCACGTCCTCAAGGACACCTACGTGTCCGACATGATCGCGATCCTCGGCTCGTTCTTCTTCGTCCTGGGGGATATCGACCGCTGATGGAACTCAACCTCAACGACTGGCAGATCCTGATCGTGAAGGTCGCGATCATCCTGGGCGTGGTGCCGATGGCCGCGCTCGTCGGTGGTTACGCGGAGCACAAGGTGATGGCTCACCTCCAACACCGGCTCGGCCCGATGTACGCGGGAGGGTTCCACGGATGGGCGCAGACCCTGGCCGACGGGCTCAAGTTCCTC
>WHTI01000312.1 GCA_009377815.1 Actinomycetota bacterium | reverse complement strand
TCTCTACGGAGCCCGTGGTCTGTGGGCTCACCGGGCCACCGTCGATTCACTGCCACCCGATCTGCGTCTGATCGTGAACCGGGCGGTACGTGCCGCCATCGACCTCCAACGGTCGGAGGCGGCCGCCCTCGAGCGGAAGCTCCGTACCCGCATGGAAACACGCGGGATCGAATTCGTCGACCTCGACGATGACGCCCGCTCCCGGTTCCTGGAGGCATCCGCTCCTGCGATCGAGGTGGCGCACCAAGGCGTCCCCGAGGGGTTGTTCGAACTGGCCCGGTCGTGATCGGCCACTCCTGGCGGGTCTCGGTCGTGACCGGTGCCGCGTCCGGCATAGGTCGCGCCACCGTGGAGCGTCTCGCCGAGGCCGGAGACTTCGTCTATCTCCTCGACATCGATCGGGACCAAGGTGTCGAGCTGAGCGCCGGGATCGAGCATTCGGCCTTCATACGGTGTGACGTCACCTCCGAAGGAGACATCGGTGAGGCAAAACGCCTGGTCACGGATCGATCGGGACGAGTCGACGTCCTCGTGAACAACGCGGGCGGGTTCCCGACCCGGCGAAAACTCGAGGAGGTCACCCTCGAAGAGTGGCGCCGAATCGTGGACCTCCTCACCTCCGTATTCCTGGTGTCGCAGGCCCTGCTCCCGCTCCTCCGTCAGTCCGGGGAGGCGAGGATTATCAACATCGGGTCTTTGGCGGGCCAGGTCGTCGGCTGGCGCACCTCGCCGCCTTACGCCGCCGCGAAGGCGGCGGTCCATTCCCTGACCCGGGTAATGGCCTTGGAGCTGGCTGGAGAGGACATCACCGTGAACGCCCTGGCTCCGTCGGCCGTCCTCACCGAGCGCATCATGGAGCTCCGTGACGAGACCGAACTACGGGCCACGGCGGAGTCGATCCCCCTGGGGAGATATCAGAGTCCCGGGGAGGTTGCGGCGTGGGTCGTCTTCCTGGCCTCCACGGAGGCCGGGTTCATGACGGGTCAGACGGTCTCGGTGAACGGCGGGAGGTTCATGGGATGAGATCGGGTGGTCATGAGGTTGTGACAAGGCGCCCTTGCCTGATCACATTTCGAGCAGCCGGTTCGAGTTGTCGATGAGGATCGCTTCCTTCTCGGCATCACTGAGCTCGGGGAGGCCGCGCACCCAATCCACGGGGTCGTGGAGGAACATCGGGGCCGGATAGTCGGTGCCGAGGACGACGCGATCGATACCCACCGTGTCGATGAGGAACCGAAGCACCGACCCGTCATAGGTGCAGCAGTCGTAGTAGAAGCGCCCCAGGTAGTCGCTCGGAGGCATTTCTTGTGAGAAACCGTCATCGGGTCCGAACGGCGGGTTCATGGTCCCGTCGAAGTCACCGGGAAGCGCCCCGGCCACCTTGTCCATTCTCGCCACCCCGTAGGGGGTATAGCCCTCGCCGTGGGCCAGGAGCATCTTCAGGTCGGGGAACCTGTCGAGGACACCTCCGAAGACGAGGGTGGTGGCAGGCAACCGTTCTTCTGTGGCTCAACCCAACCCGGAGATGGTGTCGAGTAGGCCGAGCCGATCGAGGTCGGAGCGAAGCGAGGCCAAGTCGGAATCGCCAAGTGGCACCAGTGGTGCCCGCACCGGGCCCTGGGGGAGACCCATGAGACCGAGCCACGTCTTGAGTTCGGCGATGGGTATGGCGCCCTTTCCATGGGCGAGCCATGGGTCCCGCATCCAGCGCTCGAAGGCCTGGCGCTCACCCGACACCGTGGCATGGATCTCCCATGCCCCGTCGATGTTCCCCTCGTCGGCCGACCGGGTGTAGTCGACGACCGGTCGGTGTCCCGGGTACTGGAACATCGCCAGCGCCGGGGTCGACATGAGCGAACGGAACCCGTGATCGAGATGGAGGCCCAACCAATCCTCCTCGGCGGCGTCGCATACGACGATGCGGTCGCC
>WHTI01000085.1 GCA_009377815.1 Actinomycetota bacterium | reverse complement strand
GAGAGGCGTACCTGGGCCGACCCCGCTTCGCCCAAAAAGCCCGGGCGGGTGTCATCGAGGCCGACCCCACGGTTGCCGCCACGGCCGATCTCGCCTTTTCCTGGCCCGTCCCGCCCTTCTGCCCCGAGATCTTCTAGGAGGTGGGGGTTGGGGCGCCTCCATCGTTGTTCCCCCACTCCGTGGGGGACAACTCTAACGAGTGCTGTTCCCGCAACGGGACACCGCCCATCCATCGTGGCTACGGGATCGGGTGGCGATGAGGTCAAACGTGCGAGCCGGCGTCTGTTTTCGTCGAGTCCCACATCGAGGACCAAGGCCGGTCACCGGTGGCGAGGTTCCGACGACGGACTCGACGAAAAGCTCGCACACAATCTAGATGTCGTAGAACTGATCGGACTCTTCACGTCACTTTTTGTTGTTACTGAATAGGTTGTCTGACCTGGGGAAACGTCGTGGAGGCGGGTTGCCATGCAATCTCGTCGTTTCCCACCTTTTTGCGTTCTCTCGCGGAATATCCGCGGAACGCGACACACCGCTATCCGAGGTTCAACCCGGGATCATCCCGACCCAGATCACGCTCCAGCTGCTGACGAAATGTCGAAACCAGAGTCCGGAGTCGGTGGTAGTCGTCGACGTCCAGGTCGAATTCTTCGGGGTCGAGCCGATCGAACGCATTGAGTGCCTCGATGAACCTGGTCTTGTCGAAGCCGGGGTCCTTGTCGGCTGCAAGTCTCATCAGCTCATTTAGGGGAACTGATCGACCAATGCGGCCAGGTCACAGAAGTCACGCGCCTCGGCCCGGTCGAACACCGCGAGTACTTTGTTGGCGGCGAGCTCCTTCACCGCCAGGGTCGGTCCGAAGTCGGAGCGCTCAGACGGCAACGCTCGATAGTCACCGCGAGATCCACCTCACATCGATCCTGTTCTCCCTGAACCTCGATACGGACAAAGGTGGGCACGTCCCTGACAATCACGTAGTCGAGGCCAGCTCGCTCGAGAGCGGTCATCAGAGCGTCGCGCAGTCCGATCAGGGTTTCCGCTTCCTCGGGTGTCGTGAAGTAGTCGAGGTCACGTGTCGTCCGGTCGATGAGTCCGCGGACGACCAGGGCCCCTCCACCCGCAAGAGCGAACCCGGCCGACTCAGGAAGGTCCTTGACGATTTCAGCGACTCGGACCTGCAGGGCCGTCAGCAAGAAACGTTGATCCCTCGATGGTCCTCCAGCCAGTCCGCCCACGCCCGGCGCACATGCCGCGGGATCACCAGCTCATCCCATAGATCAATCAACTCATCGACGTCGATGAACCTTCGGACATCCTCCTCGGTGCCCTCCCGGAGGACCTGTTCATAGACCCTGGCTCGATCGCGTCGGACTGACAAGTCATAGCCGACGCTCCGAACCGCTCCACCGAATGTGCGGCGGTAGGACGACCACACCCGACGCCTTAGGGCGATCGCCGTCGTCGAGGTTCTCAGGTATTGCCGGCACCTGCGCTTCAGCTCTTCTCAGCCGCTCCATACCCCACACAGGGTACCGTCCGCCCCAGTCCATACCGATGGAATAACACCCGCCGGGTGTGGTCGGATGGGGAGTGTCTGAAAAACGGTGTATCTGCCTGTTGGCCTGACATGCTGACCCGGTTTCTGGGTTGGCGGAACGGGAACAGGCGATGAGTGATTCATCGAAGCCAGCGGCTGAACGGTCGTCGGAGGACAAACAGCTCGCCGAGGAGCTGGTCGAGAGAGCCCGCAGCGAGGGAGTCGACTTGGTCGGCCCGGATGGACTGTTGTCCGGGTTGACCAAGAACGTCCTCGAAGCAGGTCTCGAAGCTGAGATGTCTGAGCATCTCGGCTACGACAGACACGACCCGGCCGGGAAGAACACGGGCAACTCCCGCAACGGCACCAGGTCGAAGAAGGTGCTGACGGATGTGGGGCCGGTGGAGATCGAGGTCCCTCGTGACCGCGACGGCTCCTTCGAACCTCAGCTGGTCAAGAAGCGCCAGCGTCGTCTCACCGGGGTGGATGAGATGGTGATCTCTCTGGTCGCCAAAGGATTGACCACTCGTGAGGTCCAGGCGCACATGGCCGAGGTCTACGGTGCCGATGTCTCCCGGAACACGATCAGCCGGATCACTGACCGGATTCTTGAGGAGATGTCCGACTGGGCCAACCGGCCCCTCGACCGGGTCTATCCGGTGGTGTTCATCGACGCTCTGGTGGTGAAGATCCGTGACGGCCAGGTGACCAACCGGCCCGTCTACACCGCCATAGGAGTCAAGGTTGACGGGGAAAGAGACATTCTCGGCCTCTGGGTCGGCAACGGTGGTGAGGGAGCCAAGTTCTGGCTTCAAGTGTTCACCGAGATGAAGAACCGGGGTGTCGAAGACGTCTGCATCGTGGTCTGCGACGGGCTCAAAGGACTGCCCGAAGCGATCGGCAACACATGGCCGCTGGCCATTGTCCAGACCTGTGTGCTGCATCTGATCCGGAACACGTTCCGGTTCGCTTCGAAGAGGGACTGGGACAAGATGAGCCGAGACCTCCGGCCCGTCTATACGGCGGTGTCGGAGCATGAAGCCAAGGAACGGTTCGTCGAGTTCACCGACATCTTGGGGTGAGAGATACCCTGCGGTCATCCGCCTCTGGGAGAACGCATGGGCCGAATTCACTCCGTTCCTGGACTACTCGCCCGAGATCCGCAAGATCATCTACTCGACGAACGCTGTCGAGTCGCTGCACGCACGGATGCGCCGAGCCACCCGAGCTCGCGGCCATTTCCCCACCGAAC
Source organism: Actinomycetota bacterium (assembly GCA_009377815.1). GTDB lineage: Bacteria > Actinomycetota > CADDZG01 > CADDZG01 > WHSQ01 > WHTI01. The sequence continues at coordinate 8,742 of WHTI01000085.1, read as the reverse complement.
AGGCAGCACTCAAATGCCTCTACATGGTGGTGCGTAGTCTCGACCCAACCGGAACGGGAAGACGACGCTGGACAAGACGATGGAAGGCAGCCCTAAACGCCTTCGCCATCACCTTCGAAGGCCGAATCCTCCCCACCGACAACTAGAGATGCCAACGGCAGTTACACCGAAAGTCGGACAGTCCCTGGCCAGGGCTTTTGGTAGCGGGGGCGGGATTTGAACCCGCGACCTTCGGGTTATGAGAGTCCGGGGTATCCGCGGACCTGGGGGGATCCGCGAAACGCCTGCTCAGAGGCCATTTCTGGTACGCGTCATTTCGCGTCCTTTACCGTCCCATCGCACCCTCTCGCGCGATGGACCGATGGTCCACAGTCCGGAAGGCCCGGGCCCTGATAGGGCCGGGTTGGCAGGATTCTGACTAAGACGCGTCGCGACGACCATCGAGCGGCGCACTTGCGTTCAGGGATTCTCGCTCATCGCGGGAGACGCGGCGCGGATCGTCCACTTGAGATGACTAAGTGTGGCCTCGGCGGCTGCATCTGCGTCACCTGCCGACAATGCGTCCAGGATGTCCTTGTGGCCGTGGTTGGCGTTTTCGAGAAGGCCCGGTGCGGAAGGCGCGACTCCGATATACATCATTGAGGCAGCTTGCAGCATCCGGATGACCGTGGCTATCCGAGGTGATACTCCAAGCTCGTAGATGCCTATATGGAACTCTCGATTCAGTTGGATCCATCGTCCCACGTGTTTCTCAACTGCCATCAAACGGTATAGCTCCTCAAAACTCTTCAGATGGCTCGGCGTCACGTGCCCGGCGGCCCTTCGAGCGGCCATTGGTTCCAGTAGCATTCTGGCTTCGTAGATTTCTTCAAATTCGGAAGCGCTCAGCTCGTGAACCACGGCTCCACGAAGTGGCTCGAAAGCGACCAACCCCTCGGATGCTAGATCGCGGAGCGCTTCTCGAACCGGTGTTGTGCTGACGTCCATTTCGACGGCGAGCTCGGATTGGACCAGATGAGACCCGGGAGCGATTTCACCAGAGAGTATCTTCTCCCGCAACAGCTCCAACACCAGCTCGTGGGTCGTCCGCCGCGCAACAGAGATGGAGCCCGACTCGTTGAGATTCCATGATCCCGGGCCGCTCATCTCACAATCCCTTCATCCGCTCATGCCGATCCGAGGGGCCGGGTTACGCCCATGAGCTTCACTCCTCGCCTCTCATCTTCCTTGTCTCGTGCAGTCAAGTGCCCTCCAACGGCCGGAGCAACAAGAAACACCAGGTCATGAAGCTTCATTCCCGCATCCAGACATCCAGTCCGGGGAGCCCATCGGGTAGGTCGATCTGATATCCTACAGGATGTAGGGTCGTAATAGCACGAGGAGCACCCCATGTCGCAAACTCCCTGGAAGACAGATTCTTTCTTCTCCAGTCCATGGAACTACCTGGAAGAAGTGACCCAGTCGTTCCAGTTGCCAGAGAAAATGCAAATCCACGATGTCACGTTGCGTGATGGGGAACAGCAGGCGGGTGTCGAGTTCACCGCCGATGAGAAACTGCGCATCGCGGAAGCATTGTCCGAAGCCGGGATTCATCGGATCGAGGCGGGCTTGCCAGCGGTGTCACCGGCTGATACCAGGCGGTCAAGCGGATAGCTTCGGCCGGTTTCGAATCCGAGATCTACGCATTCTCTCGCTGCATGGTCTCAGACGTGCAACTAGCCCTGGAATGCGGGGTCTCGGGCGTGATCATGGAGGTGCCAGCCAGCCACCATCTCATTGAGAAGGCGTACCGATGGCCCGTGGAGCGGGCAATCGAAGCATCTATCGAATCGACCCGATTTGCTCATGAGAACGGCCTCAAGGTCACCTTCTTCCCGATCGACGCCACGCGCTCGACGATGACCCAGCTCCTCGACGACCTGGAAACCGTGGCCACGAATGGGTATGTAGACAACGTCGGTCTGGTCGACACATTCGGGGTCTGCTCTCCCCACGCGATCAGTTACTACACCCGACGTGTTCGCGAGCGGCTTGGGGTTCCTGTCGAGACTCACTTCCACATGGACTTCGGAATGGGAGTAGCTAACACAATCCTGGCGGCTGGAGAGGGCGCATCGGTACTGCAAACGACGGTGAGTGGCCTCGGTGAACGTGCGGGCAACGCTCCGACAGAAGAGACAGTCCTTGCTCTGCTGACCATGTACGGATATGACATGGGAATCAAGACCGAGAAGTTCACCGAGATCGCGCGGCTTGTGGCTGAACTCTCGGGCGTCAGACAACCGGCCAATCGCCCGGTGACCGGTGAGAGACTTTTCAATGTCGAGTCTGGAATCATTGCCACATGGCTGAAGAATTCAGGCGATGACCTGACCGAGCCTTTCCCATATCGACCGGAACTGGTCGGTCAACCGCAGCCTGAGGCGGTGTTGGGTAAAGGCTCCGGCGTCGACTCGGTATCCATATGGCTGGGCAAACACGGAATCCATGATGCGGATACCTCGGACATTGAGGCGATCCTCGTCGAGGTGAAGGGCCGTTCCCTGGCCAAAAAGGATCTGCTCACTGACGAGGAGTTTCTCGACATTGTCCGAGAGGTGATGCCGGGTAGGGTGAGCTAGCCGGCACACCGGAGCTGAGTCAGCAGGCACGAGGCGGCTTGCCGGTCCTGTAATTCCTCAGTCGAGTTCGAGTATCTCGGCCGAGGACTCACCCGCCCGAATACGAGCAAGCCACTGCCGCTCGCGCTCAGTCACCTCGTCGACCGCTGCCAGGGCTGCTTCGGCTCCGGCAGACGGTACTACGCTGACCCCGTCGCCGTCTCCGACTACGACGTCACCTGGATTGACGACCACGCCTCCACACTGAATCGGGACTCTATAGGTGCCGTGGAATCCCTTATGAGGACCAGCCGGGCAGGTGGCGCGCGCAAAAAGAGTAAAACCCCAAGACAATATCTCGTCGATATCCCGAACGGCCCCGTCGATGACAGCGCCAACCGCGCCCCGCTCGATGGCAGCAGCCGTCAACACCGCTCCCCACACGGCGCGGGCCGTCCCGCCCTGCGCGTCGACAACCAACACCGACCCGGGTTCGGCATCCACCAGTGCTCTGTGGATAGTCGAAGAGTCTCCCAGTGCGGTCATCACTGTGTGGGCGGGACCCGCCATCCGGTCTCCTGTCAACCGGCGAATGCCTCCGTCCATGGCTCCAGCCCGACCAATGGCATCGGAGAGATTGGCGGACGCCACCCTCTCCCACGCCGCCGATTCAAACGACGAGGACTTCAGGGTTTCTCCCGCACCACCGCACCAAGACAGGAAACGTCGAGGTCGGCAAAGCCCAGATCCAGGCCGGCCCTGGTGAGCTCTCTAACCGATTCCATGACCTCCGTGGAACCGAACTCCTCGCCGACCAGCTCCATATCCTTGGCAGCCTGGCGCAGGGCGAAGCCACCCACCTGCGCATCACTGGCAATCGACATGGCTCGAGCGGCCGCCAATGGGGAGATCCGCTCAATGACCGAGGCGAAGGTGGACACATCCATATCCGGGTCGCGCTCGCCTATCCACGAGATACTCTCGGCAGCCGCTGCGATCACCGACACGAGCAACCCATTGACCGCGAGTTTGGCAACCGACCCGCTGCCAATTGGCCCGAAAACCACGGTTCGCTTCGAAATCGCGTCAAAGAGACTCTGAAAGCGTTCGAACAACGCCGGGTCGCCACCGCCGAGGATCACGAGCTGAGCGTTTTCGGCCGGTTTCACCGAACCACTGACCGGAGCATCGAGGAAGTGGTACCCGGCTTCCTCGACCCTTGCGCCGATGCGCTGAGCCGCGGTCGGTCCGATCGTTGAGGATTGAATGAGCACCGATCCTGGCTTGGCCGCGGTGGTCCAACCACCCCTTTCGGCAAACACAACCTCCTCGACCGCATCGGCCGCCGAAACCATCACGATGGCCACGTTGGTCTGTTCGCCCACCGTGGCTGCGGAATCGACGAGCTCCACTCCGTTCGGAGCCTCGACTGGCGACCGGTTCCATGCAATGACGCGATGCCCGGCCTGGGCAAGATTGTCCGCCATGGGCCGCCCCATCGCGCCGAGTCCTATGAATCCAACGTCCATATCGCGCTCTCCTCTTCAGCTCTTCGGAGCAACCACGTTGTTGCGCAGCCTTCCAAGTCCCTCGATTTCACACTCCACTACATCGCCGGGAGTCAGGAATCGTGGCGGGTCCATCACAAACCCCACCCCGTGCGGGGTCCCGGTGAGCAGGACGTCGCCGGGTTCAAGGGTCATTCCCTTGGCGAGGAAGTGGATGAGGTAGTCGACCGGATAGACCATTTCACTCGTCGACGAATCCTGTCGAACCTCACCGCTGACCAGGGTCTTGACATGGAGGTCTTGAGGATCTGGGACCTCGTCAGCCGTAGTGATCCAGGGCCCTATGGGACAGTAGGTGTCGAAGCTCTTCGACCGAACCAGCTGACCATCGGCCTTCATGCAATCCCGTGCCGTCACATCGTTGCCGATGGTGTATCCGAACACAGCACCCAAAGCCTCATCCTGGGAGATGCCTTTGCTGCGCTGCTCGATGATCACCGTTAGCTCATTCTCATAGTCGGCCATCTTCGTCATCTCAGGATCGACCACGATGTCATCCTCCGGGCCGGTGAGTGAGGTGTTGGCTTTCATGAAGAGAATCGGGTTTGGCGGCGTGTTGGAGTTCGTCTCCCGGATGTGGTCTGCGTAGTTCAACCCGATCGCCATGATCTTGCCGGGGGCCACCACCGGTGCCAGGAACTTCGGATCTGAGACCCCGCCGCTCAAGGACTCTACATCGAGCTTCGCCAGTGCATCGGACGCGGCTACCAGTTCGCCGGTAGTCACTGCCTCTATGCCGAGGGTGTCGAAGCCTACCCAGGATCCGTCGCCTCCCTGGACGGCATAGCTAGGGCCGGAAGGCCCGGCGATTCGTGCGATTCTCAAACAAGCTCCTTTCGTTTCAGCCTGTGCCCTGAATCTCGAATATCTCCGACTCCTGCCAGAACAACAGCTTCCGCTCCGTCCAGGCGACCACTCCGAACAGGAGAATGCCGATGACCCCGAGATAGACGATCATGGCGAACACGCGATCGATTCTCAGCGTTTGGGCCGATAACCGGATGAGCTCACCGAGCCCCTTGCCTCCGCCGAGATACTCGCCGACCACGGCACCGACAACACTGAACACGGCCGCCGTCTTGAGGCCGGCGAAGATAAACGGCAGGGCGGACGGCAGCTTCAGTTGCCGAAGCGTCTGCCATCTACTGGATTCCATCGACTCGAACAACATCAGCGCATCGGAATCAGTCGAAGCCAGCCCCGCGGCCGTGTCGACGATCACCGGGAAGAAGGCAATGAACATGGCCATCACGATCTTCGAGTTCACACCAAATCCAAACCAGGCTACGAACACCGGGGCGAAGGCAACCTTCGGCAATGCATTGAGCGCCACGAGATACGGCATGATGGCCCGCTGGCCCAGCCTGGTCTCACCAACGACCACGCCCAGCACGAAACCGGAGACCGCAGCAGCGAGAAATCCCCAGAACACTTCCTGAGACGTGATCCAAAGGGCCTCTGCTATGTGCCCGCCACTGAAGATGTTCTGGGTGACATCCCACAGCTCCGAGAAGGTCTCCCCCGGTCCGGGGAGAAGGACTGGCGACACGAACTCCATCCCGGCGACGAACCACCAGACCCCCAGAAAGGACAGACCGAAGAAAGTGATGGACACCCACTGTGGAACGCGATCAATCCACGTGCCCGAATACCAGAGAGACTCGGCTTCGGACATCTCAACGGGTGTAGTCCTCTTCCTGTCTTTGATAGGAGCTGTACTCATGCAATCGCCCCCAACTCGTCGAGCCGGTGGCGAACGTGTCGCACCAGCGAAGCAAATTCTGGGGTCGTCATCATGTCGAGCGTTCGAGGCCGAGGTAGATCGACATCGACGATCTCCGCGATGCGGCCTGGACGGGCAGACATCACCAGAACCTCGTCGCCGAGAAAGACTGCCTCGGGAATCGCATGCGTCACCATGAAGGAGGTTGCGTCGCGTCCCAGACATATTCGCTGAAGCTCGAAGTTCATGTACTCCCGGGTCAACTCATCGAGGGCCCCGAAAGGCTCGTCGAGGAGAAGGATCGCCGGCCCGGTGACGAGCATCCGACAGATGGCCACTCGCTGCGCCATCCCACCCGAGAGCTCAAACGGATGCACGTGATCGAACCCTTCCAGACCGACCAGGTCCAGCAACTCTCTGCCCCTATCCGAGGCGCCTTCTGCCGCCGCCGCGCCCGAGCGGATCTCGATCGGCAGCAAGACATTCTCCAGCGCCGTGCGCCAGGGAAGCAGCGTAGGCTGTTGAAACATGATCCCGATGTCCTTACGGGGTCCCGTGACCGGTTGTCCGTTCAAGAGAACTTCGCCCATAGTCGCCGGAATCAGGCCGGCCATTATCTTGAGCAACGTCGACTTTCCGCAACCACTCGGTCCGATGACACTGGTGAACGTGCCGTGCCGAAGAGTGACGTCCACCCCCTCGAGAGCAGTTAGCCCACGCTTATGGAAGGTCTTGCTCAGATTCGAGATCGTGACAACTTCATCGCCGTTCGGGCGGGACTGTTGTCCCGCCCGAAGCAGCGCATCGGCCGATTCCGCCATCAGGGTCAACCGCCTACGGTTTCGTGCGCCTGCTCAACATACTCGTTGGTGAATGCCGCCGAAGTGTCCGGAACTTCTTCGAGGGTTCCGTCGTCGACCAGGCTCTGTCCCCAGTCTTCCCATGCCTGTGGGTCGTACATACCCCAGGGATCTCCGTTCAGTGACCTGCTGATCACCATAGTGAGATCCATCAAAGCCCTCGCCAGTTCAGGATCTGTCGCCTCCTCCGGATTCATCTGCGCACAGTCCTCCTCAGTGGCATCCGGATTCTCTTCGGCGAACAGAGCTCCCTTGACCAGGCCGTTCACGAATCCCTGGACGAGGTCCGGATTGGAATCGATGAGAGACTGAGTCGTGGCATACCCGTTTCCGAACACGGTCTTGTACTCGGACGGTGTGATCTCCCGCAGATCCAAGCCCCGCGCCTCGATAATCGCCATGTCGGGAACCGCAGCCGCATAAGCCTCGATCTCGCCACGCTCGAAGCCGGCGGTGGCGGGTCCACCGTCACCAACAGGCAGGAACTCGAAGTCGACACCTTCCTCGAGACCTGCGTCGACCAGTATCGGCCTGACGAAGGTCACCTCAGAGCCCTCGGCCGTACCAACGCCAATCACCGTGGGGGCATCGGTGCCCGCCAGATCGGCCGGCACTTGGTAGTCGGATTCCTCCAGCACCACCAGACCGAACAAAGCCTGGGCAAACCCGTTGTAGACTGCAACGGGATCCTCACCGGCGGCCCGAGCGCTCAGGACTGGTCCTGGGCCGGGAATCCCAAACTCGGCTTGACCCGCGGCCATGGCCTGCAATACCGCTCCGGATCCGTCGACAGCCTCAAAGCTTGCGTCGATTCCTTCCTCCTCAAGGAATCCTTGATAGATGGCCGAGCACAGCTGGAACCAGATCACAGCGGATGGGTTCGGAGCCAACACGGTGACCTCGGTCCGTTCGACTGTCCCACCAGTGGTCTCAGTTGCCGCGGCTTCCGTCGTCTCAGTCGCCCCGGCTTCCGTAGTAGCCGTCGTCTCCTCTGTTTCCTGGGTGCTGTCGCCGCACGCGGCGACCACCATCGCCAGTGCTATGAACAGAACTACCCACGAACGAACACGTGACATTGTCACCTCCGGCTTTCGGGCCCTGTCTCCACAGCGGCCCGTTTCATTAGCGGCAGGCTTGTGCCTGCTTCCTTCGACGGATCCTACCTCATATTCGATGTAGGATGTCCAACCGTGCGGCTCGTTACGTTCGAAGACGACGGCGAAAGGGCGGTTGGCGCCCTGGATGGAAGCGAAATCGTCCACCTCTCATCCAGTCTACACATGAGTAATGACATGGTCGACGTGATTGCCGGCTGGTCCATGGAGTCCGTCTCCCGGGCAATGGAGGAGGGACTCCGGGTACCGCTTTCGGGTACCCGTCTCCTGGCCCCAATCCAGATGCGGAGCAATGTCCTCGCCGTCGGCAGAAACTACCGGGATCATGCGAAGGAGTTCTCGGACTCGGGATTCGACGCCTCAGAAGAGGAGATGATCCCGAAGAGTCCGGTGATCTTCTCCAAGGCGGCCACCTCCGTAATCGGTCCAGACGATCCGATCGTCTTGGCGAACGACCCCACCGGCACCACCGACTATGAGGGTGAGATGGCCGTCGTCATCGGCCGCCGCGCCAAGAAGGTGTCCCGAGATGAGGCTCTCTCATACGTATTTGGCTGGACGATCGTGAACGACGTCACGGCCCGAGACCTCCAGAAGCGCCACGTCCAATGGTTCGTCGGCAAGAGTCCAGACACGTTCTGTCCGATGGGCCCCTGTATCACGACCCGGGATGAGCTCCCGAACATCCGTTCTTCATGGATTCGGACACGAGTGAACGGGGAGCTCCGACAGGAGGCCCCGATCTCGGCACTGATCTTCGACGTGGAATCGCTCATCGTCACGCTCTCTGAGGTTCTAACGCTCCAACCGGGAGACGTCATCGCCACTGGAACCGGGCTCGGGGTCGGGATCGGGTTTGACCCGCCGCGTTACCTG
>WHTI01000213.1 GCA_009377815.1 Actinomycetota bacterium | reverse complement strand
GTGCTACTCGACTACGCGCGGCGCAAGCCGCAGATGACGTTCACGCCCACCGCCGGCGAGGCCATCCGGACCGTGACGACGGTCTGCTGCAACGGCCGCCCGTTCACCTATCTGAAGGACACGCCGGTCGATGTCTGTCCGGGGGCTCGCCTCGACGGCGCGTTCGACTTCTTCTCGCTCGACCGGATCCCGCTGAGCTCGGTGCCGGGCCTCGCGTGGGGCATCCTCAAGTCCCGCAAGCACATCGAGCACCGACACGCGACCTACCTGCACGACATCACCGGCGGGGTCCTCGAAGCCGACCTCCCGCTTCCGCTTCAGGCGGACGGCGACTACCTGGGAAAGGCGACCCGAGCGGAGATCACGCTGGTTCCCGATGCTCTCGACGTGCTCGTCTGACGTTACGCTGGAGGCCTCAACTACCTAAGAAGTGAGGCACTCCATGAGCATCCCCACCGAACAGGAGGTCTCCGCCCTATTGGGCGGGATCACCGAGCCCGATCTGCGCCGTGGCCTCAACGAGCTGAACCTCGTCCGGGGCATCGAGATCGACGGATCGACCATCGAGGTGACCGTCGCGGTCACCGGGCCCGGCCCCCACCTGCCGAAGTACTTCGATGAGGTCATCCCGTCCAAGCTCATCGGGGTTTTCCCCGACGTCACCGAAGTAACCGTGCACACCGTGGAGCTCGATGAGCAGGAGCGGGCGGCGCTGGTCGGTGGCATCAAGAAGGACACACCGGGTCTGCTCGGTCGCTCCGACACCCACACCCAGGTCATCGCGATCGGCTCCGGAAAGGGCGGGGTCGGCAAGTCGACGACCACCGTCAACATCGCCGCCTCGCTGGTCAAGCAGGGCCATTCGGTGGGCCTGCTCGACGCCGACGTCTGGGGATTCTCGATCCCGCGCATGCTGGGGATCCACGAGAAGCCGCGGGTGGTCGACGACATGATCATCCCGCCCGAGATGTTCGGCGTGAAGATCGTCTCCATCGGCCTGTTCACCACCGAGGACAATCCGGTGGTGTGGAGGGGTCCGATGCTCCACAAGGCCCTTCAGCAGTTCCTCGAGGACGTCCACTGGGACGAGCCTGACTATCTCCTGGTCGACCTTCCTCCCGGTACCGGAGACGTATCGATCTCGATCGCGCAGTTCCTTCCCGGCGCTTCGATGGTGGTCGTCACGACCCCTCAGCAGGTGGCGGAGAAGGTCGCCCAGCGCGCCGGGTTCATGGCCGAGAAGACCGGACTCAAGGTCGCCGGGGTCATCGAGAACATGTCCTACTTTCGGGGTGACGACGGGGTGGTCTACAAGATCTTCGGTGAAGGTGGGGGCCGGAATCTCGCCACCACACTGAACGTTCCTCTATTAGGAGAGATCCCGATCGAGCCGCGGCTCACCGAGTTCGCGGATATCGGGGCACCGATCGTGTTGCAGCACCCGGAATGTGAGGCCGCCGGGGCCCTCGACGGGGTTGCGAAGGAGCTGGTCAACATCCTGCCTCCGAAGCCACGCTCGGCGAAACGCATCAGCCTGCCACTCCTCGGAGGGCATTAGCAGAAAGAGAGTGCGTCGATGGCGACGCCGACCAAGGAACACTCGCTGGGACTGCCCGATCAACTCGGGGGCTCGGTCGACGCGGTCGGCCTCGAAGGTCGTGCCGCGGGACTGTCGACCAGGTCGATCAAGAAGGACTCCAAGCTGTGGGCGCTGACCCTGGCGATCCGCTGTTGCGACCTGACCACCCTCGAGGGGGGGGATTCACCCGGCAAGATCCGCCAGCTGGCGTCCAAGGCGATCCGCCCGGCCCCCGGCGATCCCGACATTCCCTCGGTGGCCGCTCTGTGCGTCTACCCGCGCCTCGTGCCGGTCGCCAAAGAGGCGCTCGCGGGATCCACGGTCAAGATCGCATCTGTCGCGACCGCGTTCCCCTCGGGCCAGGCACCGCTCGACCTCAGGCTAGAAGAGATCGAGCGAGCGGTCGCCGACGGCGCCGACGAGGTCGACATCGTGATCAGCCGCGGGGTGTTCCTCGCGGGCGATGAGGAAGCCGTCTTCGAGGAGGTCTCGCGTTCGGTCGAGGCTGCGGGCAAGGCCCACGTCAAGACGATCCTCGAAACCGGTGAGCTCGGTTCCTACGACCGCATCCGGCGTGCATCGCTCGTCGCTATGGCGGCGGGAACGCACACGATCAAGACGTCGACCGGCAAGATCTCGCCGGCCTCTACCCTTCCAACCGCGCTCGTGATGGCCGAGGCGATCCGTGACTTCCAGGACGCCACCGGCACGGCCGTCGGGCTCAAGGTTGCCGGCGGGATCCGGAGTGCCAAAGACGCCATTAGGTACCTTGTGATCGTGCACGAAACCCTCGGCGAGGAGTGGTTGACCCCGGATCGTTTCCGGATCGGCGCCTCCTCGCTGGTCAACGATCTGCTGATGCAGATCGACAAACAGAAGACCGGGTTCTATTCGGACCCCGATCGCTACACACTGGACTGAGCCATGACCAAATGGGAATACGCACCCGCACCCGAGTCGACCGAGATCGTTTCGGTCAAGGACACCTACGGCCACTACATCGGTGGTGAGTTCGTGGAGCCGGCCTCCGGCGAGTACTTCAAGACGATCAACCCCGCGACCGAGGAGGTCCTCGCGGCGATCCCGGTTGCCGATGAGACCGACGTCGATCGCGCGGTCGCCTCAGCCCGCAAGGCGTTCGGTACCTGGTCTGCACTCGCTCCCGCCGATCGTGCCAAGTTCGTCTTCCGGATCGCGCGTGTGATCCAGGAGCGCGCTCGTGAGATGGCGGTTCTGGAATCCATGAACGGCGGCAAGCCGATCAAGGAGAGCCGCGACGTCGATATCCCGCTGGTCGCCGCGCACTTCTTCTACTACGCGGGGTGGGCGGACAAGCTCGAGTACGCGTTCCCCGGACGCCGAGCCGAGCCTCTGGGTGTTGCCGCGCAGATCATCCCGTGGAACTTCCCGATGCTGATGCTGGCGTGGAAGATCGCCCCTGCGATCGCGACCGGAAACACGGTCGTGCTCAAGCCGGCCGAGACCACGCCGCTGACGGCCATGATGTTCGCCGAGATCTGCGAGCAGGTGGGGCTTCCTCCGGGCGTTGTGAACATCATCAATGGCGCGGGAGCATCCGGAGCCGCACTGGTTAAACATCCCGACGTCGACAAGGTGGCGTTCACCGGGTCGACCGAGGTCGGCAAGATCATCCAGCGACAGGTCGCCGGCACTCACAAGAAGCTCACCCTCGAACTCGGGGGCAAGGCCGCCAACGTGATCTTCGACGACGCGCCCCTCGATCAAGCCGTTGAGGGCATCGTCAACGGCATCTTCTTCAACCAAGGCCACGTCTGTTGCGCCGGTTCCCGACTCCTCGTTCAGGAGTCGGTCGCGGAGCATCTCCTCGACAAGCTCAAGCGGCGACTCGGCACCCTGCGCCTCGGAGACCCGCTCGACAAGAACACCGACATCGGCGCGATCAACTCGCGCGACCAGCTCGACAAGATCAAGCGTCTCGTGGGTATCGGGGTCGACGAGGGCGCCGATCTCTTCCAGCCCAAGTGCGACATCCCCGAGCGCGGCTTCTGGTTCCCACCCACGATCTTCACCGGCGTCTCCCAGTCTCACCGGATCGCCCAGGAGGAGATCTTCGGCCCGGTCCTCTCGGTCATGACC
>WHTI01000316.1 GCA_009377815.1 Actinomycetota bacterium | reverse complement strand
TCCGGCGGCCGGGCGGTCGATGCGTGCTGCCGCGCCGGTACCGCGTTGGATCACCTGCTCGAGCACCTTCGTGAGCAGGAAGGCGTTGCCCGGCGCGATGGTGCCTGGGTTCACGGTCTGATCCGGACGGATCACCTCCCCATTGGGGAATGTGATCTTCTCGATCGTGGTCGGTTCCACCGCCACGCCGTAGTTCGCCAGCGTGCCGTAAGCCGTCGCCATGTCGAGCACGCTGACCTCGGCCGAGCCCAGCGCTATGGATGGATACACAGGGAGGTCGGCTCGAACGCCCATGACTTTCGCCTGGTTCACGATGGCGGCGGCGCCGATGTTCAGGGCCAAGCGCGCGTAGACGCCGTTGACGGACCGCACCATGGCTTCGTCCAATGGGAGGAGTCCGTGACCGGAACCCTCATAGTTATTGACGGTCCAGGGATCCACGTTCGCACCCAGCGAGAAAACCCCTCCGGAGGATTCGTACCTCTCATCGAGCCGGATCCCGGCTTCCATCGCGGCCGCGGCGACGATGGGCTTGAAGGAGGATCCGGTCTGCCGTCCCGACCCACCGCCGTCGCGACCGAGGGCGAGGTTGACCTGGGAAGCCTTCCAGCTACGTCCGGAGACCATGGCAACGATCTTTCCGGTCTTCGGCCTGATCGCGACCACCGCCGCCTCGGGATCCCCCTTCTCTCCCAAGACCCGATTGACCGCGGCGTCGGCGGCGGCTTGAAGGCGAGGCTCGAGCGTCGTTTGGACCTTGATGCCGCCCTCCCACAGCAGTTTCGAGCGTTCATCCGCGGTCGCGCCCAACCGCCTGTCGCGCATGAGCTCGCGTTTGACCGCTTCCACGAAGTAGGGCTCGCTGATCGCGATCTGGGGCGGATCGGGAACGACCCCGAGCCTGCGCTTCAAGGCCGCGGCCGCCTCGTCGGAGGTGATCATCTCGAGCGACTCCATGCGGCGGATGACGTGATCCCGCCTCGCCCGTGCCTTCCTGGGGTGGTCGCGTGGGTCGTAATCGGTGGGAGCCTTGATCAGCGCCGCCAACAATGCCGCTTCGTGCAGGCGCAGACGACCGGCCGGTTTGCGGAAGAAGACCTCGGACGCGGTGCCTACTCCGTAAGCGCCATCGCCGAGGTAGATCGTGTTCAGGTAGCGCTCGAGGATCTCTTCCTTGGAGTACTTGCGCTCGACCTCGATGGCGAGTCGCAACTCACGGGCCTTGCGCTCGATCGTGCGTGGGGGATCCCTGAAGTAGCTGTTCTTGACGTACTGCTGGGTGATCGTGCTGCCGCCCTGTACGACGCGCTGCTCCCGGGCGTTGATGATGGCCGCGCGAGCGATCGATCTGACGTCGTAACCGGGGTGTGTGAAGAAGCGGGCGTCTTCGGCTGCGAGCACGGCATCCACCAAGTGCTGAGGGACGTTTTCCAGCGGCGTTCGGACGCGGTTCTCCCGGTAGAGTCGGGCCAGCAGGTTCCCATCCGCGGAGCGGATCTCGGAACGAAGGGCGAGAGGATGCTCGGCCGCCAGATCCAGCGGCTCCAGGGAACAGCCCACCAGAGCCAGCGTGGCCACGAACACGGCGGCCACGCGTCGCCCGGTCATTCCTCTTCCAGCGCTTCTCTCAAGTGCATGAGCGTCCGGTTCAGAAGGCGGGACACATGCATCTGGGATATGCCGAGACGATCGGCGATCTCCGATTGAGTCAGGCCCTTGTAGAAACGGAGGTAGAGGATCCGCCGTTCGCGTTCGGGCAGCTTCCCCATCTCGGGCGCCAGCGACGCCCGGTACTCGAGGTTCTCCAGATGCTCGTCCTCGCTACCGAGTTGGTCGGCGAAAGAGGTCGTTCCGTTCTCCGC
>WHTI01000149.1 GCA_009377815.1 Actinomycetota bacterium | reverse complement strand
GCAGCACCGTGCAGGCAGTGAAATCCGTGCCGATGCCGACCACGTCGCTGGCTGGCACGCCGGCCGTCGCGACGGCTTCAGGTACCGCGAACCGCAGCACGTCCCGCCAGTCCGCCGGGTGTTGGAGCGCCCAGTCGGGCTCGAGCCCTGTGCCGGAATCCGGCAGGCTCCTATCGATGACGCCGTGCGAATATTCGTGTACCGCGGAGCCGAGCTCCGCGCCGTCGGCGGCACGTACCACCACGGCGCGGCCGGAGAGGGTGCCGAAGTCTACCCCAATGACACAGCTGTTGTTAGCGCTCACACAGTTGTCCCTGGCTATGCCGTCCTCTGGTGCGGGTCGGTGGTTGTGACCACGAGCAGGTCGAGGCAATTGTTAGCGCTAACAATCCTTACCGTCAACCCCGGCAGACACGAGATGGCGTACGTCGTGCGCGTTGCCGGGATTTTCGGTCAGCGACCAGCCACTCGGCGAGCTCGTCGGCATCGGCGACACCCCGGTCCCTGAAGGTCCCTGAACTCCAGCGGCCCAGCGAATTTGTCCACGGGGTGACTCGACTGCGGCGGCCCGGCCACTGTGTTGGCGCTAACATTGTGGCAATGACTACCAGCAAGGGACTGCCGCGCCGAGCGGTGATGGTCGATGTCGCGCGTGCTGCGGGTGTCTCGCACCAGACCGTGTCTCGGGTGCTCAACGGACACCCATCGGTAGCACCCGCCACCAAGGCCCGCGTCTATGGGGCGATAGAGGAGCTGGGATACCGACGCAATCCAGCGGCGCGAGCGTTGGTCACGCGGCGCTCTCATGTCATCGGCGTGGTGAGTTTCGGTACCACTCTGTACGGGCCGGCGAGCACGTTGTTCGGTATCGAACAGGCCGCCAGTAGAGCCGGCTATTTCGTCAGCGTGGCGAGCCTGGAGGCCATCGACAGGCAGCACGTCCGCGAGGCCGTGGCACGTCTCAGTGAACAGTCCGTCGACGGGGTGGTCGTCATCGCACCGCAGCAGGAGGCCGTTGACGCCCTCTCGGAGGTACCGGCAGAGCTGCCCGTTGTCGTGGTCGAAGGGGGCGAGGGCGCCGGTCGCTCACTCGTGTGCGTCGACCAAGCCGCGGGTGCCGCGTTGGTGACCCGGCACTTGTTGGAGCAGGGGGCGCCGACGGTGTGGCACGTCGCGGGCCCCGTCGACTGGCTGGAGGCGCAGGCGCGTACGACCGGCTGGCGCCGGGAACTCGAGGATGGCGGTGCGAAGGTTCCCGAGCCATTGCACGGCGACTGGAGTCCCGCCTCAGGCTACGCGTGTGGTCAGGTGCTCGCTGAGCGCGCCGACGTCCGTGCCGTCTTCGTGGCCAATGACCAGATGGCGCTCGGCGTGCTGCGGGCGTTCCATGAACGGGGTGTACGCGTCCCTGGCGACGTCCTCGTCGCCGGCTTCGACGACGTTCCTGAGGCTGCCTACTTCACTCCTCCGCTGACGACGATACGACAAGACTTCACCGCGGTCGGCCACCGCAGCATCGACCTGCTTCTCGGTCAGATCGACCATGGCGACCAGGAAAGCCGTATGGAAGTCGTGCCGCCGGAGCTGGTCGTCCGGCAGAGCACTATCGGCCAGCCACGACACTAGTGACGGCGTTGGGGCGGGTACGTCGAAGCCGTCGGCCAGTAGCGCCGCAGGGCAGGGCGACAGGCTCTGACCGATTCGCAGCACGGGTCGGTGGCGGCAGTCCGTCGCCCGCATAGCTACCGTAGACCGCCTCCGCATACACGGGCCTCACCCAGGCGCTTCGCGTACCTGTGCCGTCCGGCGCATATGAGTTAACGCTCACATCGTGATCACACGTCAGGCGGACGAGTGGGTGGCGATTTCTTCCGGGGGGATTGACGGCAAGAGTTGTGAGCGCTAACAATTGCTCACTATCGCTCCCATCCGCCCGACGGGGCAACCGCAGGTCGAAGGAGAGATTGTGGGCTGGATCAAGCTCGACCTGGATCGCACGCTGGGTACGGTCGACCGGGGAATCTTCGGCGGGTTCATCGAGCACCTCGGCCGATGCATCTACGGCGGTGTGTTCGATGAGGGCTCACCGCTGTCTGACGAGCAGGGATTTCGCCGGGATGTACTCGAGGCGGCCAGGCGTCTACAGATACCGCTGCTGCGGTGGCCCGGAGGCAACTTCGTCAGTGCCTACCATTGGTGGGACGGTATTGGTCCTCGCGAGCAGCGGCCGCGACGCCCCGATCCGGCCTGGGACTCGGTGGAGTCGAACAGGTTCGGAACCGACGAGTACATCGCCTACTGCCGCGAGCTCGGCACCGAGCCGTACATCTGCCTCAACATGGGCACCGGCACCCTCGACGAAGCCTGCGCCTGGGTGGAGTACTGCAACGGCACGCGAGACACCTATTGGGCCAACCGACGCCGAGAGAACGGCCACGAGCAGCCGTACGGAGTCCGCTACTGGGGACTCGGCAACGAGATGTACGGCGAGTGGCAGGTCGGTTCTCTGTCCGCCGACGAGTACGTGGCCAAGGCCCGGCAGTGGGCGCTCGCGTTGCGCCGGATCGACCCGGACATCAAGCTCGTGGCATGTGGCCTCAACGGCTGGTCCGACTGGGACCGTACCGTTATCGACGGCTTGGTCAAGTACGTCGACTTCTACAGCATCCACATTTATACGGGCACCAGCGACTACTGGTCCAACGTGCTCAGTCCTCACCAGGCCGAGCGTGCGCTGCGGACATGTAAGGCACTTCTCGACCGGGCCCGCTACCTCCAAGAGGTAGACCACACGGTGGACGTCGCTTACGACGAGTGGAACGTCTGGTACCGGCACTTCGACGACGGGCTCGAAGAGCGCTACGATCTCTCCGACGCGCTTGCCGTGGCGACCTACGGCAATGCGTTCATCCGGCACTGCCAGACCGTGAAGATCGCGAATCTGGCGCAGATGGTCAATGCCATCGCCCCGATCTTCACCAGCCCCGACGGCCTGTTCCTGCAGACCATTTACCATCCGTTGCGCCTTGCCGCGGAACACAGCCAGGAGATCGCGCTCGACGCGCACGTGGAGTGCGACACAGTGGAGTACGCCGATCCCGAGCAACCGGAACGCCGCGAGTATCGGATCGCGGACCTGGGGCCCTTCGCACTCCTGGACGTCGCCGCCACCCGCGATCGAAGCGGCCAGCGCGTCGTCCTCTCGGTCGTCAACAGGTCAGCCGAGACCGCCGTCAAGGCGATGGTCTCGCTCGGCGACGTCCAGCCGGTCGGCGGTGTCGTGAGCCGGAGCGTCCAGGGGGACAGTCCGCGAACAGAGAACAGCTTCGACGAGCCGGCCGCGGTGGACGTGGTCGAGACTCGTTTCGGTGTGTCCGCGGCGACGTTCGAGTACGAGTTCGCACCCTACTCCTACACGCAGCTCGACATCGAGATTGGAGCAGGACGATGACGTCTCAACCACGTCGAGGAGCAGCGCAGCCATACCGCAGTGGCGTCAACCGCAGAGAGTTCCTCGGGCTCGGCGCCGGTCTCGGCGCCGCCGCACTGCTCGGAGGATGCAGCGGTTCGGGGGGCGACAGCTCGGGCGGCGGAGAACTCACCTTCTGGACCTTCGTCGACGACCATGCCACGTTCATGAAATCCCAGGCGAAGGAGTTCAACAAAACCACCAAGGGCCCGAAGGTCACCGTGAAGGCCTCGGTGTACGACTATGACCAGATGCACGACAAGCTGCTCACCGCGCTACAGTCCGGCGTAGGCGCGCCGGACGTCGTCGACATCGAGATCGCGAAGTTCGGCACCTTCACCCGCGGTGAGATCCAGCTCCACGACCTGACCAAGCTCGTCGACAAGCACCGGAAGAACCTCGTCGAGACCCGTCTCGCCCCGTACCAGTTCAACGGAAAGCAGTACGGCCTCGACTACCATCTCGGTGCCTTCGTCATGTACTACAACACCGACGTTCTTCGCGAGGCCAACGTCGACCCGGACAACATCGAGACATGGGATGACTTCATCGCGGCCGGAAAGACGGTGAAGAAGAAGACCGGTAAATGGATGACCACCGTCGAGGCACAGAACAGGCTCGTGCATCTCGCGCTCATGCTGCAGAACGGCGGCGGTATCTACGACAAGAACAACAAGCTCATCCTGGACAGCCAGGCCAACGTCGACGCCCTCCAACTAGCCGCCGACATGGTGCACAAGCACGAGATCGCAACCAGCGCTCCCGGCGGCGGCCAATCAGAGCCGCCGTTCTACAAGGCGTTCAACGCCGGCAAGTTCGCCTGCCATTGGTATCCGCAGTGGCAGATGATCCGATTCCCGGACTTCATGCCCGATACCAAGGGCAAGCTTCTCGTCCGACCGCTGCCGACCTTCTCCGCCGGCGGGGCCGTGAGCACCATGGGCGGTGGCACGGGAACGGCCATCACCAAGCACATCGACGAGGAGAAGGTCGACGTCGCGATGGACTTCCTCGAGTTCGCGAAGATCACGTACGACGCGCAGGTCAAGATCTGGACCGAGCTCGGCTTCGACCCGTACCGCGAGGACGTCTACGATGATCCGGCACTGAGCAAGCCCGACCCCTGGTTCAGCAACGAGCCGGTCATGAAGAACCTGGAGAAGATGTTCGACCGGCTGACTCCCGAGTACACCGGACCGAGATACCCGGAGGCAGTGCAGCTGATCAACGAGACCGTGGCGTTCAACATCGTCAAGAAGGGCGCTTCGGTCAGCGACGAACTGTCAAGTGCGGTCGAGACGGTCGAACGCAAGAGCTGACGCGGTCTTGGGCGTGGCCCGATGGTTGCACAGACGACGCTGGTAACGAGGTTCAGATCGCTCGCCGAACACCCGGCGGTGGTGACGACCTTCTTCCTGCTGCCGTTCCTCGCGCTGTTCGTGGGCTTCCGGGTGTGGCCGACCGTACATGCGGTCGTGTTGAGCTTCCAAGACATCGAGGGTGTCGGGAGCAGCGAGTGGACGGGGCTGGGGAACTATCAGGCTCTCGCGCAGGATCCCCAGTTCTACAAGGCGTTGTCGAACTCGGCGCTGTACGCGATGGGTACTCTCGTCCTGCTCATCGTCATCCCGTTCACGCTGGCGGCTATCCTGCACTCCGGTCGGGTCAAGAACTCGCACGCGTTCCGGACGCTGCTCTTCCTGCCCGTCCTCACCTCACTGGTCGTCGTCGGCGTCGTGTTCCAGTTGATCCTGAGCCCGGACGGCCTGGTGAACGCCGCTCTCAGCGCGTTCGGGCTGCCGAAGCTGGCTTGGCTGGAGTCGGAGTACCTCGCCCTTCCGGCGCTGCTCATTCTCGCGACGTGGCGGTGGGTAGGCCTCAACATCTTGTACTTCACGACCGGCCTAGCCAACATCCCGCAGGAGTTGTATGACGCCGCCGCGGTCGACGGTGCGTCGGGTTTCCGGCGCTTCCTGCACATCTCGTTGCCGCTGTCGAAGCCGATCATCTTGTTCGTCATGGTGTTGACACTGATCAACGGGTTCCAACTCTTCGTGGAACCGTTCATCCTGTGGACGGGCGGAGAGAGTCCAGGTGGCGGTGGGCTCAGTATCGTCGTTCTCCTCTACCGCACCGCGTTCACCTCGTTCGATCTGGGCTATGCCGCCGCCATCGGAGTGGTACTCGCGTTGATCATCATGGTGATCTCGGTGATCCAGCTGAGACTCTTCGGGTTCTTCAAGAAGGAGTGAGCAGGCCGATGGCGATACGAACCCGAGAGCGGAGCGCGGCCAGGCCAAGGGTCCTGCCTGGTTGGTTCGTCCCGACCGCATTGGTCGCAGCAGTCTCCTTGCTGTTCCTGATCCCGTTCTACTGGCTGCTCGTCAGCTCCGCGCGTCCTACAGACAGGATCCTCCCCGACGCGGGTAAGCTGCTCCCGACCGAGGTGACACCGGACAACTACGCCAAGCTCTTCGCGGAGACCCCGTTCTTGAGCTGGTTCGGCAACTCCGTGATCCTCGCCGCCGGGACGACGCTGGGATCGTTGATCGTCGTCACCATGGCGGCCTACCCGTTGGCGCGGTTCAGGTTCCGGTTCCGGAACGCCATCTTCGTCTCCATCCTGACCTCTCAGATGGTGCCGTTCCACCTGCTGCTGATCCCGCTGTTCATCATGATGGTCAACCTGAAGCTGATCGACACCTATCTGGGAGTGATCTTTCCGCTGCTCGCGCATCCCTTCGGGCTCTTCTTCATGCGCCAGTACATGCTCAGCATCCCGCAGGACGTGCTCGACGCCGCCCGTGTCGACGGGGTCTCCGAGTACGGCATCTTCTTCCGCGTCGTGGTTCCGCTGGTGAAGCCAGCCCTGGGAACTCTGGCCATCTTGTTCTCGCTCGAGTCGTGGAACGACCTGCTCTGGCCACTCATCGTGATGCGAAGCGAGCAGAACTTCCCGCTCTCGGTGGGCATCGCATCGATGGTCGGGCTCTACCGCCCTCGCTGGGACCTCGTCCTGACCGCCTCGGTGCTCGCCACCGTGCCGATTGTCTTGTTATTCATCTCCATGCGGAACGCCTTCCTCAACGGCCTCGGACAGCTCGGAATCGGAGGACGGTAGCGCTTGTAGCTGCCAGACTCGTGCCACATCGGGCAATTGCAGCGACGCTTCACCCTCGAACCAGCCAATCGCGGCCGTCGTTGGCCGGGAGACGTTCGGCCAAGCTGCGGCGGTCTTGGCGGGACGCGGACCCTCGCCAACAACGTCGACCACCCCAACGCCGTCCACTGCGAGGACCGCGCCCTCCGGTGCTGACGCGGGACATGTAGCGCCCCCGGCAGGAGCCCACACAGACGGTCCCGCGGCTGATCTGGCTTGTTTCACTGGTCGGTTGGTCATCGAGCGATGCTTCGATGTGTGACGGAGGTCCTCTGGCGACCGAATGCAGACCCGCGAGGGCCAGGCGATC
>WHTI01000323.1 GCA_009377815.1 Actinomycetota bacterium | reverse complement strand
GGACTCGCGATCACCGGGGTCGATGTGTCGCAGAGGTTCCTCGATATCGCGGCGCGATCGGCCCGGGACGCGGGAGTGTCGGCCGCGTTCTTCATGGTCGACGCGCGGCAGATGCCGTTCGACGACGAGTTCGACGCCGTCATCTCCATCTGTCAGGGAGGGTTCGGGCTGATGGGCGATGACGATTCTCTGGTGCTCAAGCGGATGGCAGAGGCGGCGGTGCCCGGGGGCCGGGTCGTGCTCACGGCCTTCAGCTCATACTTCGAGCTCACCCACGGGCGTCCGGAGGCGAACTTCGACGCCGACAAGGGGATCGTGCACGAGCGGACGATGCTCAAGAACGAGGCCGGCGCCGAGCGCGAGGCGGATCTGTGGACCGGCGTCTACACACCGCGGGAGCTGAGGCTCCTTGCGCTCGGCGTCGGGTTGCTACCGGAGTTCGTGTGGTCGGTCGACCCCGGCGACTACGCCCGCCGACCCCCCGACACCGACCACGCCGAGTTCCTCCTGGTCGCGCGCAAGCCGGCTACACGGGCGCGGGGCTGAAGATGTCGATGCGTCGCGCTTCGTAGGCGACGACCGCCGCCAGGAACAGCGCTGCGATCCCTCCGCCGGTCAGCATCGTTCCGATCGTCGAGTCCGCGAGGATCACCACGAACGATCCTCCGACCACGCTCGCCAGGTTGTAGAGGATGTCATAGAGTGAGAACGCTCGACCCCGGTATTCGTCGGGGAGCGCGGCTTGGACCTGGGCGTCGACCCCGACCTTGCAGTAGAAGCCGCCGGCACCACTTAGGCCCGCAAGCGCGAAGAGCTCCCAGAGTTGGTCGGGTCGCCCGAACAGCAGCAGGCTGGACGCGACGCTCAGGTAACCCAGGACCATCAGGCCCCCGGTCCCGATGCGCGCTCCGACGCGGCTCGCGCTGATCGCGGCGACGAGCGCGCCGAGACCGGCGAAGCCGAGCGCGAGCCCCGAGAGCCCGATCTTGCCGAAGTGGTCGTCCTGGTCGATGAACTCGCGCTTGATCAACAGGATGATCAGCACCGCGATGAAGATCCCGAAGCTGCGGAGCACGAAGATGGCAAGCAGTGGCAGCCGGGCGCGGGGGCGGCGCGCGATCTCCCGTACTCCCTCGAACAGGGACCAGGTGAGATCCCGAACCGCATCCACGAAGTTCCGTGAGCGGGCGTGGGGGTGCGACATATTCGTTCCGATCCGCAGTGCCGCAAAGATCGGGATGACGTAAAGGAGTCCCGCGATCGTCAGGGTGCCGTTGGCTCCCAGGAAGCCGACGATCGCAAGCCCGATGCCTCCTCCGGTCACCGCCGACAACGTGCCCCCGGCCCCCGAGAGCGCGTTCCCCTTGATCAGATGGTGTTCGTGGAGGACGACCGGCAGGACGGCTCCCTTGGTCGCGAGGAACAGACGGCCGAGGCCCTGGAGAACGAGGACGGCGACGAACAGGGCCCCGTCGCCGGGCAGAGCGCGCGACCACAGGAAGATCGTCAGCAGCAGCACCGCGCGGATCGCGTTCGTCCACGCCAGCAACTTGCGCCGGTCCCAACGATCGACGAAGACCCCGAGGAACGGAGCGATGATCGAGTAGGGGATCAGCGTGATAGCGAAGAGGGCGAGGATCCTTCCCGGCGTCCCCTGACTGGTGGGCTCGAGAACCAGGATGTCGGCGAATGCCGCCTGGGCGATGCCATCGGCTCCCTGCGCGAGGAACTGAGCCGTCACCAGCAGCTTGAAATCGCGGTCATAGGTCGGGCGTTGGGCGATGACCGGTTCTCCTTAGGAAAAGCGATGGGCCCCGGTTG
>WHTI01000270.1 GCA_009377815.1 Actinomycetota bacterium | reverse complement strand
TGCGGCGCTCGAGCTCGGCGGTGAGGATGTCGATCCGGGCCTGCGCGAGACGTCGTTCGAACGAGATCTCGCCCTCACCCTCGCGTGCCTCGGACCGCATCTCCTTCAGTTCCTCGACCGCTTTGCCGGTGAGATCCGCGATATAGGAAGGGTCGACCAAACGATCAACGAGGCGCCGCTGTTTCTCAGCCATGGTCTGACATTACCGCGAAGAGCGGACGGAAGACCCAGAAAGAACGTTGGCGGATCTTAGAAACACGCGGCCGCGGCGATCGGATACGGATTGACCGCAGAGCCGCCACCGGGGTGGTACTCGAAGTGGAGGTGCGGGGTACCGGTCGCGTTGCCGGTGTCTCCAACGGTTCCGATCTGCTGTCCGATAGAGACATGGCCCGAGGACACCACGATGTCTTGGAGGTGCATGTGCCAGTAGACATTGCCGTCGTCACCGGTCAACTGGATCCAGTTGCCCGACAGCTCGCCCGAGCCCGCGTAGGTGACCGTTCCGCTCTTGATGGCCACCACCGGCTGGCCGTAGTTCGCCATCATGTCGACGCCCTGATGCGACCGGCCTCCCGATCGCGGATAGCCCCACGAGTCGATGAAGGACACGGGGCCGGACACCGGACACGCCAGGTCTCCCTGGAACGTTGGGGATGGTGAGTTCGAAGCGACGGTAGGAGCGGCTTCGGCTTCCTCCGCGAGTTGGGCCTTGAGATCCTCGTACTCCGCGGAGACCTCATCAAACTTCGACAGCAGCTCATCGTTCTTGGCTTTTAACAACTCTGACTGAGCGGCGAGCGCTTTCTTCTTCTCAGAGAGCTCCGCCGCGACCGCGTTGAGTTCCTTCTGCAAGCGCGAGAAGGCGATGAAGGCGGCCGTGTCGTGCTCCGAGACCTTCGACAACATCTCGATGCCGTTGGACAGCTCGCCGAAACTGTCGGCCGCGAAGAGGGCCTCGATCGTGGAGGTGTTCCCGTTCTTGTAGAGGATCGTGGCCGCCTCGATGACCTGATCCATCATCCCTTCCTTGCGCTTCTGGAGGTTCTTCTGGCGCTGCTCCAGTTGGTCGACCTGGGTGTGGGTCTCCTCTTCCTTGGCGTGGAGCGCCTCGATATCGGCTGTGGCCGCGTTTAACTCGCCCTGGAGGTCATCCATCCGGGCTCGGAGGTCGGACAAGCTCTCGCCGCTGGCCACGCCTGAGAAGGCAGGCACCAACCCGACTAAGAGAAGTCCGACGGCGACCACGATCCGGGTCGCCTGGGAAGCGAACTTTGTGGAAATCAACGGCCCAAACGGTAGCACACCCTTCCGGGGCCCTCATGGGTGTTCGGGTCGTAGAATGGCCATATGAGGGGCGTCGAGGACTACCTCGAGGAGATAAAGAGGCTCGAGGAGGACGGCGAGCGCATCACCGCCACGGTCGTAGCCGGGATCCTAGAGGTCTCCCTCCCGTCCGCCTCTGAGATGCTCAAGCGGCTGTCCGGGGAGGGGTATCTGACCAAGGAGAAGGGCGGCGCCATCCTCCTAACGCCCGAGGGCCGGCGGCTTTCGCACACGATGCTGCGCCGTCACCGCCTCATCGAATGCCTCTTGGTCCAGAAGCTCGGGATGGCCTGGTACGAAGTCCACGGCGAGGCCCACAAGCTCGAACATGCCCTGTCCTCGAGGGTCGAGGAGGCCATGGCCAAGGCCCTCGGCTACCCGGACTACTGCCCCCACGGCCACCCGATCTGCCCGGTGGACCTCCGTACGCTGAACCGCCTCTCTGAGATGGCCACCGGTAAGGGCGGGATCGTGGCCCAGATCTCCGAACTCAAGGAGGACGTCCTCCCCTACCTCGACAAGATCGGTATCCGCCCGGGCATCAAGATCTCGGTCACAGAGATCGCCCCGATGGACGGCCCGGTAACCGTCGAAACCGACGAAGGCTCCGTAGCCATCGGCCGCGAACTAGCCGCCATGGTCCGTTTGGAAGACGACGCCAGCCGGGGACTCAACGACAAGTAAGACATCTCGGGATACAGAAGCGATTCGTCTCGACGAATCGCAAAACAAAAAGGGCGGGCCAGTCGAACGCAAATCTGGTTCCGGACCCTAGAGACCGAGAGTTTTTCCGATGATCTCTTTCATGATCTCGGAGGTGCCGCCGCCGATCGGGCCGAGGCGGGAATCGCGGAGGGCGCGCTCGGCGGGGAACTCGGTCACGTAGCCGTAGCCGCCGTGGATCTGGACGCATTCGTCGGCGACCTTGAAGGCGACCTCGCTGGTGTAGAGCTTCGCCATCGCGACCTCGCGAAGGGCATCCTCACCAGAGGCGACCTTTCGCAGCGCGTCGTAGGTCATCGCCCGACCCGCCTCGATGCGCGTGGCGATATCTGCGAACCGATGCCGCCACACCTGGAACTTCCCGACCGGGCGACCGAACGCGGTTCGCTCGAGGGCGTACTTCTTGGCGATCTCGTAGATGTGCTGGG
>WHTI01000055.1 GCA_009377815.1 Actinomycetota bacterium | reverse complement strand
GGGGTCCTTGAGAGGTAAGCACCTGGCGATCCTGCGAGAGGTCGCCCGCTGGCGCGAAGAGACGGCGTCGCGGCGGGACATCCCCCGCGGTTGGGTCTTGAAGGATCAGACCCTCGTTGAGATCGCCCGCCGTTCGCCCGGAAGCACCGCCGAGCTCAGCGGCATCCGCGGCCTGAACCCGAAAGAGGCCGAGCGCTCAGGGCCCGGCATCGTTGGGGCGATCGAGAAGGGGAAGCGGGCGCCGGTGATCGAAGCGGCGCCGTCGGCACCGCGGGCGGCTCAGATCCGTGCTCGGATGCTGGCCGGTCTGGCAGACGCCATCGTGCGATCGAGGTGCGAGCACGCCGAGATAGCGACCGAACTGGTGGCCACCAGAGGTGACCTCGAAGCGCTCCTCGCGGGCGTGTTCTCCGGAGAAAACTTGGATGGGCACCGTCTCATGCGAGGGTGGAGACGCGATCTTGCCGGCGAGGCCGTTGTGGCCCTGGCCGAGGGCCGCGTGGCGGTCCGTGCGATCGAGGACCCGCCGTACATAGAGGAGGTCCACCTGTGACTGATGACGAAGAACGGATAGCTATCTTCTTTGACTTCGAGAACATCGCTCTGGGAGCACGCGACCGGGGCGTGCAATTCGATCCGCTCGTGATCATGGACGCCTTGTCCGAGCGGGGCCGCGTTGTGGTCCGCCGCGCCTACGCCGACTGGAACCTGTTCTCCGAGCATCGCCAAGCGCTGGTCGAGCAGCGGATCGAGTTGATCGAGATCCCGCAGCGAACCGGCATCGTTCGCAAGAACGCGGCCGACATCAAGCTTGCGGTAGATGCGCTCGAGATGGCGTTCGAGCGAGGCTTCATCACCACCTTCGCCCTCGCGTCGGGCGACTCCGATTTCACGCCTCTGGTCCTGAAGCTCAGGGAACTCAACAAGCGAGTCGTCGGGATCGGCGTCGAGGGCTCGACGTCACAACTGCTTCCGGGGGCCTGCGACGAATTCCTGTTCTACGAGCGCCTACTGGGCCCCGGTTCCGCCAAGGCCGCGCCCCGGCGACGGAGACGCAAGGAGCCCGCGGGATCGGTCGACGAGGCCGAGGCCGAGGAGGAGACTACCGATCTCGGTGCGATCGCCCGCCTGGTGACCAAGACCCTGTCGGGACTCCAGCGGAGCATGGACGGTCCGGTGCTCTCCTCGATGGTGAAGCGCGCACTGTTGCGCAAGGACCCCACCTTCTCGGAAGGGGACTACGGGTTCCGTGCCTGGGGCGAGTTGATGCGCCACCTCGAGACCGCGGGGATCATCGAGTTGTCCGGTGGCGCCGAGGGTGACCCGTTCGTCGACTTCCCCAAGGACGGCGGCGGCGAAGAGACGGCGTTCGAACTGCTCAAGGAGGTGGTGGTGGAGATCGAGCTGCGCTCGGGTCCGCCCCCCCTGTCCGGTCTCAAGAACGAGCTGCGTAAGCGCCAACCCAACTTCTCCGAGAAGAACTTCGGGTACGGAGGGTTCCTTCAGTTCGCGAAGGCGGCCCAGACCAAAGGGTTCGTCGACCTCGATTGGGACGAGGAAGCCGAGGACTACCTGTTATCGGCCGGGGCGATCTAGCGAGTAGAACGCAACATCTAGATCGAAGAACCGGTCGTCGCGCTCGTAACTCATGCCGAGCTTCTCGATGACCCTGCGCGACGGCGCATTCGCGTGGACGGCTATCGCCACGATGCGGGCGAGGCCGAGGTTCTCAAATCCGAAATCACGGCACCGCTTGGCCGCTTCGGTCGCATACCCCACGCCCCAGCAGTGGGGGGCAAGGGCGTAGGCGATCTCGGTGTCCTCGGTGCCCGCCAGGTTCTGCAGCCCACAGTGCCCGATCAAGCGGTTGTCCTCCTTGCGGAAGACCGCCGATAGGCCGTAGCCGCTGGTCGTCCACGAGTCGATGAAACGAGCGATGGCGGAGCGGGCGCGGTCCTCGGGGATCGGTTTGCCGCCGGGCAGGTAGCGCATCACTAAGGGGTCGCTGAAGACCGACGCGTAGTGCTCGTCGAAGTCCTCTTCTTCGAACGGACGGATGATCAAGCGTTCGGTGGTCAACTCCGTCATCTAAGCCAGGTCCTGACGATGGCTTTGCTGAACCCCCATGCGTACCGGAGACTCGTCGGTTTCTTGCTTGAGCCGCTCGCCCGCTTGCGCATCGTGATGGGGACCTCGATCACGTCGAGCCCCTTGCGGGCGGCGTCGAGGATCACTTCCGACACGTAGAACTGGTCCTGGCGGAGGTCGAGATGGCGGAGAGCGTCAGCAGTTAAGGCGCGGTAGCCGGTAGACGGGTCGGTGATCTTGGTGCGTCCGAGCGTCGTAAGCATCCGGGCGAAGATCCGCACTCCGTGTTTACGCACGCGCGATTCGATCTCGAACGATCCCAGGATCCGCGAGCCCTGAACCATGTCGGCGTCGCCGACGATCAGCGGTTTAACGAGGTGAGCCATGTCGCCGGGGTCGTGCTGGCCGTCGGCGTCGAGTGTGACCACGACCTTCGCCCCGGCCTTCAGTGCGGCGCGGTAGCCCAGACGTACCGCGGCCCCCGACCCGCGTCGAAGGTCCCTGCGGATCACGTGGGCACCGAGAGCGCGGGAGACCTCCTCGGTCCTATCGGTGCAGCCGTCGGCGATGACGATCACGTAGACGGGAAGACCCTCGACCTCGGTAGGCATCTCGTTCAGTACCGAGGGCAGGTTGCGCTCTTCGTTGAACGCGGGGATGACGACCGCACAGCCTCCGGGGATCGGCGACCAGCCGCGGTCGTCGAGTCGTTTGAGCGCGACATAGTCCACCAGGTTCCCGACTTCACCCGAGAGCTGGTCATCGCGGGAGAACCCGCGGAAGAGGAGGAAGAGCGTGAAGAGGTTGGAGATGACCAGCAGACCGATGATGCGAGCTCGGGCCCCACGTTCGAACCCGATGCTTCGAAGGATCGGATCGAGCAGGTCAGGGTCGATCGCAGCAACGCTCAAGGCGAGGGACACGATCGCGATGACCACGACCTCGCCGCGGCGCAGCTCGTCTCGCCGGTAGCGGCGGATCGCGTAGCCGATAAGTGCGGCCGCCACGAGCGCGCCGAAGATCCTCAATCCCATCGTGTGACGTTAGCAGGCGGGCCCCCGCTCCCACAGGTTCGGCACTCTCGGTCGTAAAGAGGCTTGCGTCCGATTTGTGACGTTGCTCATGGGCGCCGGGACGTCCATAGTCACGAACATGCGTATCTCGAGGGCGAGCCTCGTCCTGGTCTTCCTTCTCACCGCCCTTCCGGCGACCACGTCCTCCGCGCAGATCCAGGCGCCGCCGATCAACGGCGAGTGCATTGAGATCGCCAAGGGCTACAAGTGCTTCTACGGCCCGTTCAAGTACAGCGACGTCGACCAGGACGGCGACCTGATCTTCAGCGGCTTCGTGCGGCCACCGGATGCATCCGGATACATCACGTCGATGCGGGCCGCGCTCGAGGATGCAGACGGTGGTTTCGTTCCCCGGCACGCGGTCCATCTCCATCACGCCGTGTGGCTCAATACCCGGAAGCCCGACATGACGTGTGACAACTTCATTGCCCCGGATCTTCTCCCGTACCTGCCCGACCGGTTCTTCGCTACCGGAAAAGAGCGCACGAAGATCGAGTTACCCGATGGCTACGGCTATCACTGGGATAACAAGAAGATCGATGGATACCCGTTCCTGGCCCCGACCTGGTACATGAACACGCACCTGCATTGGATGCACGGGGACGAACCAGAAGAGGTTTACATCCGACTCAACTTGGGCTTCACGCACGACGACGAGGCTGATGGCGTGACCGACGTTCGTCCGGTGTGGTTCGACGTCGACAACTGCTCGGATTCCGAGTTCGACGTGCCGGGACCGAAGGATCCGGGGAACAACTACAAGCGCACCTGGGATTGGACGATGCCAGAGGGTGGACGCTTCGTCACGCTCGGCGGTCACCTCCATGATGGTGGGCGTCGGCTCAAGTTATTCAACCGAACGACCAAAGAGATGGTCTACGTCTCGCGAGCCAAGTACGGGAGCAAGAACCCGGCGGATTCTGGCTGGGACCTGCGCAAGATGTCGGCCTACTCCGCCGACCCGGGTATCGATGTGGCTGCGGGTGACGTGTTGCGACTGACCGCGGTCTACGACCACTCGAGGGCCTGGAAGGGCGTCATGGGCATCATGATCGGTGCCCTCGTCGTCGAAGAGTGACCTACGGCGTCAAGTAGGGTCGCTTCGGTTTGGGGATCGTCGTGATCTCCGTTGCCTGGACCACGATCTGCGTCCCCAGGGGGTACAGAAGGCCCTCCACGTTCACCCATTCGTCCTCCGAGAAGCGGCCGGGGGTAACTCCAACAACCCTGACGTTGATCTCGAGGGCATCGGCGACGCAGCACGTGACGATGAAGCGGGTGAGTTGGAACTCGTCCGCCGGCATCCCTTTATCCCGCACCACGAATCCGTCGAAGGAGACTTCCGACCCTGCCCGCTCGGTCAGGGCGTTCAAGCCCTCGGTCGAGCGGATGGCCCCACCGAGATCGATCAGCGAGAGCTCTCCACTGGCAAGATCCTCGGTCGAGGCGGAGATCGCGACCGAGGAGAAGTTGGACCGTCGCCCCGCCGCATAGGAGCCCAGAGATGCCGGGGGCAGTGCGACCACGGCGATGACCGGAAGCACCATCAGGGCGCTCTGGAACAGGTCGCGTCGCGTAAGCCCGGGGGCGTCGGTAACCCGGACCGAAAGGAACCGTCCTAGCGCGGCGGCGGACAAAACCACTGCACCGATCGGGATCACCCAGTCCGTGCGGGTCGAGAGGTAGAGGTTGGAGCGCCCGCTGACGATCAGGAACCAGAAGAGCCCGGCCCATGTGGAGAGGACGACCGCGGTGAGGAGTCGCAGGGGACTCAGCCTGCGTGCCGTGTTCATCCGAAGAACACCTCGAACCACAGGGCGCCGGCGAGGGTGACCGCGGCGACGACGACCAGCACGATGCGGAAGAACCCGCGACTGAACGTGCCGGCGTAGAGGAATCCGAGTTTCGTGTCGAGCATCGGACCGAAGACGAGGAACGCCAGCTGCGCGCCAACGCCGAACTGAACGAAGGACGCGGCGACGAAAGCATCGGACTCACTGCAGAGCGACAGTAGGAATGCCAGCAGCATCATGGCGAGAAGGTCGAGAACAGGCGTGCCGGCAACGGAGCCGATGATGGACTGCGGCACGAACGTCTGGAGCCCGGCCGCAACCGCGGCACCCAGTACCAGGTACCGGCCCATGAAGAGGAAGTCACCAGACACGTGTCCGAAGAACGCGGTGAGCCGGGAACCCCCTTCGTGCTGATGGGTCTCCGCGTCTCCGGGTCTCTGCTTCAGGAATCCGACGCTGGTCTGGCGAGAGATGACCCAGCCGACCGCCATCGCAGCGATGAGGCCGAGTCCCGCGCGTCCCAGCACCATCGTCCACTGGACGGTCCGGCCGCGGTAGGCGATGAAGGTGGAGGCCAGGACCACAGGGTTCACGATCGGAGCGGACAGCATGAACGTGACCGCGGCCGCCGGCGCCAGCCCCTTGGCGGCGAGCCGCCGGGCGACGGGGACCGAACCGCATTCACACACCGGGAAGGCCATGCCGGCGAACCCGGCCGCGGGTAGTTGGAGCGGCCGGGGCAGACGGGCGATCTTCTCGAATGCGCTTGCCGGGACGAACACTTCGATCGACGCCGAAACGAGAGCTCCCAAGAGGATGAATGGGACCGCCTCGATCAGTAGGGATCCGAGCACCAGCAGGAAGTCTTGGACCTGAGCGATCCCGGCTGAAGTGATCGCACGGAGCAACATCGCGATCAGCGCGAGCACCAGAATGGTCACCGTGAGCTCCCGGCCCCCGGCCGCGCGGTCCCCGGCGTTCCTCAAGCGCCCCATCGTCACCGAAGCCATCAGCAGTACCTCAGGAACGAGATCGCGATCGCGGGGAAGGCGTCGGCCAGCAGCCGATCGCCGTCGGGTGCTCTCATCTCGATGAGCGCGTTGGTGATCTCTCGCTCGGTAATCTGTTCGCGTGCGATGACTGCCTGGTCGATGTAGATCCCGCCGGGCACGACCGCTTCGGTCACCGGTGCTCCGATCGCGGCGTCCAGATCCTCCGCCACATCGGCCCACGGTACCGCCGCGGCGTCAGGCTCCGCCCGGCCGGTGGCGGTCACCACGACCAGCAAACGCTCGTTGGAGGCCCGCTCCGCTGCGGCGACGATCTCGCCCAGCGTGCGGTCCATCGTCGCAACTTCACCTGTCAATACCACCCCGAGGAGGTCCGTTTCGTCGTCGGCACCGTATCCCTCGGCGAGGAGATCCGACACCGCCGCGACCGCCTTCTTGGTCACCACGATGTCATCGTCGTCGGGTGCCCCGAGGTACCAGTTCCCGCCGATGAGGCCGCGGTCTTCGTCTCGGGTTGCTACGAGACCGATCCGCGGGGCGCCGTCTCCGTCCTCATCGAGGTCATCCCCGAGTCCGGCGATCACCGATGGGGGAGCGTCCCCCGACCACGCCCGGACGAGCGTTCCCGCGTCGTTCCGAACCAGGCTCCCGGTAATCCCGTGTTGCGACGGTAGTCCGCCGGTACCGATCGTGGTCAGGATCGCCGCGCTGTCGAAGGGAACAGAGCCCGGATCGGCCGCGATCGTCGCGGTGCCGCGTTCCATGAGCCCGTCGAGCACCGGTGTCGCTCCCGCCCCGACGGCTTCGCCCCCGACTCCCTTGAGGGCGACCTCGAGGACGAGAGCCGGTCGTTCGCCGATCTCGAGGGGGAGTGCTGTTCCAGTGCGAACCTCAGGGTGTGGACGATCGAGGTCGATCGCCGCCGCGATGGTCGGAGCCACGCGATCGAGGCGCGCCCCGTCGGGAAGCGTTGACGAACCGGTGATCGAAGATCCGGCGAATACGAGGGGCACGTGTGCGTCTCCCGTGGCCGTCGAGGGCCACGGGACCCGAGAGGCCGCGGTCCCACCGGCTACCGGAGTCGTTCCGGTGATCCCAAACACATCGGGGAGCGTCCGTCTCTGAAGCCCGCCGCGACCCCGGTCCTGAGATCACCCGGAAGGGAGCAGAATGGGATGGTTGCGGTCGCCTCCGTGGGCTCATCGCACGAGTGGCCGGTGCAGGTCAGGCGCAGAACCAAGGCTGGCGTCCCCAGGACCAGGACGCCCAGCAGCATGATGATCGTGCGGCGCCCGAGGTCGGCGCCGCCGGCCGGGATGGCCCGGTCAGCGGACATGGAGTAAGTATCGTGGACATCCAGAGATCGGACGTACGGAGCGCGGCCACTTCCCGAGAGGCGCGGCCGCTTCTTGCGGCTGGGTTCCTCGTTGCCGGCCTGGTGCTGATCGGGCGATCCTTGGGGGATCAAGCCGCGGCGCAGACCTTCGTCATCATCTTCGTGGCCATCGTCGTGGAGGCTCTGCCCTTCATCCTCCTGGGAGCTCTGGTTTCGGCTCTGCTCGAGGTCTACGTTCCCGACCGGGCGTTCGAGCGGGTGGCCCGGCTTCCACTCGGACTCCAGATCCCGGGGGCCGCTCTGGGAGGGTTCGCCTTCCCGGTGTGTGAATGCGGCTCGGTCCCCGTTGCCAGGCGACTCATCGCGAAGGGCCTGCATCCGGCGGCGGGCCTCGCGTTCATGCTCGCATCGCCGATCCTCAATCCGATCGTTCTGCTGTCCACCTGGCTCGCTTACTCGGGACGCGGCCTCGGCCTCGAGATGGTCGTGGGGCGCGCCCTTCTCGGCATGATCCTGGCGATCGTTGCCGGGTGGGCGTTGGGTAGCGAGGGTGCGGCGGACCTCCTCAAGCCGCGCTCCGACGAGGGGGACACATCACACGATCATAGGAGCGAGCAGCCGTCCGAGAGACGTCGATCGTTCGTCGATCACCTGTCCGGTGACTTCGTCTTCATGGGCAAGTTCATCGTTCTGGGTGCGGCCCTTGCTGCGGCTATGCAGACATTGATCCCTCAAAGCCTGGTCTCGGGCGTGGCACGCACTCCGATCGTCGGCTCGCTCGCGTTGATGGCGATCGCGGTGGTGCTGTCCTTGTGTTCGGAGGCAGACGCGTTCGTCGCGGTGTCGTTTGTCCAGTTCCCGCTTGGCTCGCAGCTCGCGTTCCTGGTCTTCGGGCCGGTCGTCGACGCGAAGCTAGCGTTCCTCTACGGAGCGACCTTCCGGCGTCGTTTCGTGCTGCGACTCGTGATCGTCGCGGTGCCGGTCGTGTTGGCGGGTTCCCTCTGGTTCGAGGCGGTGATCGGGTGACCAGACGAACCTTGCGCGTCGGCGTCCTTGTCTTGTGGGCGTCGTTCTTCACCTACCTATGGCTCTCCGACGCGGCAACTCGCTTCATCGGCCCCCGCACGGCATGGGTCGTCCCCTTCGGCGCGATCGTTCTGGTGCTCACGACGGTCGCCCAGGTATTCACCAAGCCTCAGGGTGACGAGCAGTCTGCAGGGGGGACCGAGGTACTCGGGATGATTCTGCTCGTGACGCCAATGATCGCGCTATCCGCGGTGCCGGATGCCGGTCTCGGATCCCTGGCTGCCTCACGCAAGACTGCGGGCGGAGGGATCGCCGCGCTGACATCGATCCTCCCTCCCGATGATCCGAACCATGAGATCTCGTTCGCCGACATCCACTGGGCCTCGGAGTCCGAGGAGTATGCGATCGCGGCCGGCATCGCCGAGGGGCTCGAGATGCGCCTCGAGGGGTTCGTGAGCGGCTCCCAGGAGGGGGCCGGACGCTTCACGTTGACCCGTTTCTACATAGCGTGTTGTGCTGCCGATGCCGTGCCCTACTCAGTGACGATCGAGCCTCCGGAGGGGCTGGGCGAGCCCGGCGGCTACCCCGAGGACACGTGGCTGGCGGTCTCCGGCCAACTCGAGCGATCGGGGGCCGAGTACGTCCTGGTCCCCGACTCCATCGAAGCCATCGAGGCCCCCAAGGACCCCTTCCTGTACTAGGGTGCTGACCTGCGTCGGCCCCTTGCCGGAGGCGGGGCCGGTCTACCGGCGTCGATCGTGGACGTCGACCATGGAAGGGATCGATCCTTTTGTTCAAACGCGTGCTTGTGGTGGCGGTGGCTGCTCTATTGGTGGCCGCAGGCGCCGCCTACATATTGAAGCCCGAACGGGGAGTGCCCGGCGACGCCCCGACGATCGAAGCGATGGCCCGGGACGTGGGGACCTCGATCCTCACGCACCTCAAGAGGGGTGACTTCCCCGATCGATCGGGTGACGTCATCGCGGTTCCGAAGCCCTACAGCTACATGATCGGGCAATGGGATTACACGAGCCTCGATACCGATCAACCCTGGTCGAACACGACCCATCCCAACCCGTGGGATTACCTCACCGAGGTGCCGATCATCCTGAGGGGGCCCGGAGTTCCTGCCGGAGCGACGATCGATAGCCCGGTTGACATCGCGGGCCTGGCCTCGACATGGGCCGATCTCCTCGGCGTCCAGGATTACGACGGAGTGCAGCCTCCATTGCCCGGGGCGATCGAGCCGGGTACCGAGCCTCCCAAGGTGATCCTCAACATCGTGATCGACGGTGCCGGCTGGAACGTGCTCGAGCAGCACCCACATTCGTGGCCCACGATCCAGCGCTTGCGGGATGAGGGCACGACGTATACCGCGGCAACGATCGGATCGGCCCCGTCGACCACCGGCGCCTTGCACGCGACCTTTGGGACCGGGCATTACCCCGAGGACCACGGGATCATCGGGAACACGTTCCGTGACGAAACGGGTTCGATCGAAGACGTCTACCTAGACAATGCGGACCCCAGTTACCTCGAGGGGCCGACCGTGGCCGAACTCTGGGACGAACAGAACGACAATCGTCCGGTGGTCGGCACGGTCTCCTACGAAGGCTGGCACCTCGGGATGATCGGCCATGGTGCTCAGCGGGACGGCGGCGACAAGGACTACGCCGCGATATGGGACGTGCCTGAGATGAAGTGGTGGATCAACGAGGACTACTACACGCTGCCGGGATCGCTCGAGACGACCGACATCTCACGGCTCGAATCGTACGAACTCGAGCTCGACGGACGCGACGGACTCGACGACGGGTCGTGGTTCGGCAACGAACTCGAGGCGATCCGCGATCCGAAGGTTCGGGTCGCGTCTCCTGCCTATGCTCGGTTCGCCGGAGACGCATCGGTCGAGATGCTCCGGGATGGTGGCTTCGGCGAAGACGATCTCACCGACATCGCTTGGATCGAACTGAAGGCACCAGACTCCGCGGGTCACGCCTGGAACATGCTCAATCCGGAGGTCGGGGACGTCCTCGAGGAGACCGACGCACAGATAGCCAGGATGCTCCGCTACCTCGACCAGAAGATCGGCCGGGGCAACTACATCGTCGCCATCTCCGCAGATCACGGTCAGCAGCCGCTCGCCGAGATGTTCGGCGCCTGGAGGATCTCGATCCCGGAGGTCGGCAACGACATCGAAGAGCGGTTCGGAGACATCGTCGTGAAGGTGACGACCTCGGACCTCTACCTAGATCGTGACGTCATGAAGGAAGAAGGCGTCACGGCAGCGGACGTCGCTCGCTTCCTCGGCTCCTACACGCTGGGTGAGAACATCCCCGACGGCGCGCCGGGGGCCGATCGGGTGCCGGAATCTCGCCTCGACGAGAAGCTCTACGCCGGAGCCTTCCCGGGGTCGTTCCTCCGCTCGCTGACGGCGGAAAAGCTCGAGTCTTACGGCGAGGGCATCTACCCCGAAGGCAGATTCCCCATCACGACGATCGACCAGTAAGGTTCGACGCCGGTGAACATGCTCAAGCGAGGACTCAAACTCTTCACGTCGTCGCGTGATTTCTCACTGCTGATGGGTGTGCAGTTCCTGGCTCAGGCGGGTGACGGCCTCGTCCAGACCGCGCTGGCGAAGTTCATCGTGTTCGGGGGCCAGGAGGGCTTCGACATCGAGGGCGCCAAATCGCCCGACGAGTTGTTGCGGATCGTGCTCTACATCTTCGTTCCCTACATGATCATCAGCCCGTTCCTCGGCGTCATCATCGACCGCTGGGATCGTCGCCGGCTCATGTTCCTGGCCAATGCCCTGCGGGGGGTCGTCATCCTCCTGATCGGAGTCGTGGGACCGGCGGGGGCAGGTGACATCCCACTGTTCCTCGCATTCGTTCTCACGTTGGCCTCAACGCGGGTCGTTCTCGCGACGAAGTCGGCATCCCTCCCGGTCGTTCTCGATAACCACACGTTGATGGAAGGCAACGCGGTCTCGCAGCTCGGCGGCGCGGTCTTTCAGCTCGGCGGCGCGGGATTCGCCGTCGTTGCAACCGCAATGATGCCGGTGCAACCCGTCGTCATCCTCGGAGCGGTCGTGTACATGGCCGGCGCCGCGCTGGCGATGATGATCCGCAAGGCCGGCGAGACAAGATCTGATCTCACTTTCATCCAGGAGGTGGGCCGGGTCGTCCGCAACATCGCGGAGGGTGTCCGGGAGGTCGCTCGCACCCCGGCAGCGGGCGCCGCGATCTCGACCTACTTCTGGCTCCGCTTCCTGTGGAGCTTCGCGATCGTCGGCATCGGCTTCATCGCCAGGGAGCTCCTGGCCGACGACGACACCGTGATCCTCATGCTCACCGGCGGCGCCGGCGCGATCGGCGGCGCGTTGGGATTCGTGATGGCGGGTCGTCTGACCGCGCGGATGAACACGCCCCGTCTGGTCTTGGGTTCGTCGTCGGTCGCAGGTGCGGCCGTGGCGTTGCTTGGAGGGATCGAGTTGCAGGCATCGATCGCGCTGTTGGCGTTCTTCCTCGGGTTCGGCTTCTTCCTCGCCAAGATCTCGCTCGACACGATGGTGCAGGAGGCGCTCGGAGACGATTTCCGCGGGCGGGCGTTCTCCCTCTACGACATCTCCTACAACTTCGCGTGGGTCGTAGCCGCCACCGTGATGAAGCTGTGGTGGTCGGATGACACCCAGGGTTTGCTGATCGCGATGGTCGGATCCGTGTTCCTGGTGGGCCTCTTCGGGATCTCCCAGTGGTTCCGCCGGGCCGGGCTACTTGTGACCAAGCCTGCCCCGCGGCCCACATGACGGACCGTCTAGGATGGGCCGCTCCATGAGCGAACCAACCACTTCTACGCGCGCCCCGGCCCCCGTGACCGGGGGACCCGGCCCCATCGACTCGATGCTCGACCGCCCGATCGCGTTCGTGATCACGACCCTGATCCTGGTGGCCATCTTCTCGTCCACCTTCATCACCAACACCGACCGAGTGGCCCCCGGCGACGACCCCGCCTTCTACACGTGGCGCACCGAGGCCCTGATCTCCGAGGAGCCCAGCCTGCTGCTCGAGGTCACCGGACCGCGCGACGTCCTGGCGGGTGGCTACCGGGTCAGCACGCCGATCATCGGGGGCATCCTGCGCGGGACCACCGGTATCGACCAGCTCACGACGACGATGGTGCTCACGGTTCTTATCAGGGTGCTGATCGCCCTGCTGCTGGCAGGCTTCGCCTACCGCCATAGCGCGACGGCAGGGTTCTACCGCCGATATCCGGGGACCGCCGAGCCCGGCAAGCAGCGCGACCCCCTGGTGTTCCACGGGGTCGCGTTCGCGGTGGCGAGCCTCATCCTGACCTCACCGTTCTTCGGTTATCTGGACAACCTGATCTGTCTGGTGATGTTGTCCACCGCGCTGTACTTCATCGAACCGTTGCGAGAATCGTGGGCCGCTAGGGCCGGCTTCACGGGGCTCCTCGTGCTTGCCGGGCTGACCCATCCGACGACCCTCGTCTTCTTCTGTGTCGTCCTGGGAGCAGCCTCCGGGCTGCGGTTGCTGCTGAGGCGTTTTGACTTCAAGAGCGTGATCCGCGATGACGGCCCGTTGCTGCTCGGCGCGTTCGCTTCGGTGGTCGTCACGTACGCGATCTGGAAGCTGGGCGCCTGGGGGCCGAAGGTGTCGCTCAGTGAGGCTGCGGTGGCTCCGCCCGCCGACGCCGAATTCTTCAAGAAGAGACTCGGTGGATGGATATCTGAGCTCCGACCCGTGTTGAACGGACCGCTGTTGATCATCGGTCTCGTAGGGCTCCTGGCGGCCGGACGACGGGCGTTCGACGATGTGTTGTCTCGGATGACGATCCTGTGGTTGTTGCCGTTGATCGGCATCTTCGGGTTCCTCGCCGGGGTCGCCTACCCCTACTACCGGTTCCTGAATGTCACGGTGAGCTGGATCCTCCTGATCGGTCTCGGTGCGGCGTTCCTGGCCCGGATGTTCGTGCAGTGGTCCCGCCGAACGAATCCATTGCCGCTGCTGGGCGTCGTTGCGATCGCCGCGGTGCTGGCGACGAACTTCACCTCCGGCTTCGAGCGTTGGACCGATCTCGACGAGAGCTGGCTCACGCCCCAACAGGTCACGGACTTCGGGGCCCTGCAGGTCGCCCTCGAGGAGCACGGGGATGGCCGCCCGGTGGTGTTCGCTCTCGACACCACGGCGACCGAAGAGGTCCGCATCTATGGATTCATGAAACTCTCCGCCAACGTCTCCCGCGCCGGTCTGCCGCACGGCTACCTCGATCGCGGCTACGTCTACCTCGGTTCGGTCGGAGCTTTCGCCGAAGGGGTGCCATCCGCTGGGACCAACGAGCACTACTTGAAGATCTCCGAGGAGACCCTCGAAGATGCCGAAGCAGGGGTTGCCGCGAGCGGCAAGGAGCCCATCGTGGTCGTTGCCTCCACGTTCAATGCACCGGAGACCCAGGAGCCTGGAGTTCCGTTCGTCCTTCCTGGTGGGGTGACAGCGTGGGGACTCACTGATGGAGTCGTGAGCGATATCACGTCCGGTGAGTCGCTCGTGTCTGATGTCCACCAGGACGATCCCGTGCCTCTCAACCTTCTGTGGGTCGGGCTGTTGATGCTCATCTTGTTGATCCCGGGGTTCATCTGGTTCCGGGTGATCGTTCCCGACGGGAGCACGGCGGAGGCGCTCGGCCTCGTGCCCGCGCTGGCGGTGGCGCTCCTGATCCTTAGCGGGTTCGCCGTCCTCACGATCTCCCGAGCCCCGTTCTCGTCGGCGTACGCATGGGCATCGGTTGCCGTCGCGACGGCGGCTGCGCTGGGGTTCTGGTGGAAGCGGACGCCGAGGGGAGCGTGAGCGGCGTCCTCTCCCTCCTCGATCGACTCCCCGCGGATCGGAAGGGGAGCTACGCACGTCTGATGTGGGCGGGGGTCTGGATCTCTCTCCTTGCCGGCATTGCCGCCCGGGTGGTCGGATCCGGCTTCCTCGCCCTGTACCTCTTCGCCGCCGGCGCGGTGTTCCTGGCCCTCGCTCTCCCGTTCACCTACGCGCTGGTCTCTCCGTTGTTCGCGGGCCTGGTCGGGTGGTTGGTGGACATGCTGCCGCTGGTCCTCCTCGTCGGTTGGGCGACGGTATTCCTCCGCTGGGCGATCCCGTTGCTCCTCGAGCGCAGATGGCCCCTGGGCGATCGGTGGAAATGGTTGCCCATCGCGCTGGTGGTCTGGACCGCCATCGGTGTCGTCGTGGTCGACAAGGCCGACCTCAAGGGGTTCGCCCTCATCCTCGGCATGCAGGGGATCGCCAGCGGGGTCGTGCTTGCGTGCGTCGACCGGTTACGGATCCTGGAGGACCGCATCAAGGTCCTGGCCGCCCTGCTCGTGTACATGATCTGTCTCTCCGGGGGCGTCTTCCTGCAGTGGTCAGGAGTCGACCTCGAGGGGTTCCAGGACAGGACCGTCGCCGAGCGAGCGGAGGCGGCCTACGGCCTGGATGCCTTCCCGAACAACCTCGGGATGATCAAGTGGGCGAGATCCACCAACAGCGGGCTCGATGAGTTCCGAAAGGAGTTCAAGGAGTTCGCGGCCGACACCCCGGGGCTTCCCGAGTACGCCGCGTTCCAACCCAAGTTCCAGGCCTTCTCCGGTTACCACATCGTTCGTTTCGACGGGTCTGCGCTCGCGTTCGCCGACGAACTGGAGGGGGCCGGCGTCGACCTCATCCACGACTCCGTCGGCCTCGCGCCCGCGAACACGGTGCCGCGCATGCGGTCCTTTCCGCGGAACGCCTTGACGTTCGCCGGGGTCGGCGCCGCACTGTTCTTTCCGGCGTTTGCCCTGCTGCTCGGCGATCCCCGGAGACGGCGGCTCGCGTGGGCAGGCGTCGTTGCCGCGCTCTTCGGAACCGCGTTCTCGCTCGCGCGCGGTGCGTGGATCGCGGTCATCGCCGGACTCCTCTATCTGTGGATCGACGGGCGCGTCGATCGTTCGATCAAGTGGAAGGTGACCGCGTCATTCCTCGCGGGGGCGGTGATCCTCTCGGGCACCTACCTGATCAAGTACGGCGTGGATCCGGTTACCGGTCGGGCTGGTGGGGGAGCGAGCGTGAACACACGTGACGACCTCTACGCAGACACGATCGGTGCCATGTCGGGGATCCACTACGTCCTCGGTTACGGGGTCACGCAGAGCCGATCCGATACCGGAACCACGCGCGAAGGCACCGTGGGAAGGAAGTACGTGCCGCGCGCCGGCACGCACTCCACCTATCTGAACTACCTCTTCCGCACCGGCGGGCCGGGTGCCTTGTTGATCCTCGCCCTCTACGGTGTGTCATTCCTGTTCGCCCGGTCCGGCTCCCGCGTCCTGGCGGGGCGCGAGCGCCTCGTGTCGCTGTTCCTTGCCGCCGGAGTCGTGACCGCAGGTGCTCATGCGGTGATCCTCAGCCTGTACGTCGAACCGATCTACATGCTCGTGATCTCGCT
Source organism: Actinomycetota bacterium (assembly GCA_009377815.1). Lineage (GTDB taxonomy): Bacteria > Actinomycetota > CADDZG01 > CADDZG01 > WHSQ01 > WHTI01. The sequence goes on along the minus strand of WHTI01000055.1, from coordinate 2,434 downwards.
CTTGCTGGGGCTCGCGGTCGCGGGGATGACCGATCTAGGCTCGCCGCTCCTGCCGTGGAAAGCGCGCGCTAAGGCGGTAGCGGAGTGAAGCGCTCGCCTGAGGAGCGCATGTCGAAGGGCGCCCGGAGTGATGTCGCCACCGTCGCCAAGGGTGGAGCGATCCAGATCCTGGGGCAGATAACCCAACGCAGTGTTTCCTTCTTCTTCGGGGCGGTCTTCGTGCGCGTGCTCGGCCCCGAGGGATACGGGCTCTATCGCAAAGTCAACCAGATCCTCATGAACCTCGCTCAACTCGGTCTGGCCGGTTTCAACTACGCCACGATGAGATACATCACCATCGCCCGGGGCGAGAAGGACGACTCCGGCGTCAAGGGAGCCATCTGGGTAGGGATCGCCGGTTCTCTCCTCGGTTCGCTGATCGTCGGCGCGGCGATCCTGTTGTTCGCCGGACCGATCGCCGAGTGGTTCTCGGTCGGGGTGGACAAGCGCGACGAGATGATCACGTTGCTCAGGCTCGGGGCTGCGTACGTTCCTCTGTTCGCTCTGTTGCAGGTTCTCCGGTATTGCACCCAGGCGTACAAGACGATGGTTCCCTCGGTGATCGCCGGCAACATCGTTCAGCCGATAGCGAGGTTCGTCTTCGGGGCGGTTGCACTTGCAGCCGGCCTCGAGGTCGCCGGAGTGGTGGTCTCGCTTAGCCTCAGCGTCGCGGTCGCGGCGCTCCTCGCGGGCTACTACCTGCTGAAGATCATGAGCCCGGGGGAGAAGGCGGCACGTCCGCGGAGGCGGGTCAAGGACATGGTCGCCTTCGCGCTCCCGCAGGGCGGATCCTCGTTGCTTGGGGTCCAGACGCTGGGACTCGGCATCCTGATCCTGGGCTCGAACTCGGGTGACCGAGCCGTCGGATTGTTCGCGATCGCGTTGTCGCTCCAGGGACCCGGCACCGTGTTCCTCGGGGGGATCGTGAATATCTGGGCCCCGGTGGTCTCGGACCTGCACGGACGCGGTGAGATCGAACGCCTCGGGACCCTCTACAAGACGATCAATCGGTGGATCGCCACGTTCTCGTATCCGGTTTTCATCGCGCTGATCCTCGAGCCGGATCTGTTCGTCAAGTTCTTTGGGCCGAAGGCGACGGGGGCCGAAACCGTGGTCGTGATACTGGCCGTCGGGAACCTCTTCTACACGGGCACGGGGCCGACCGGTTACCTCATCTCGATGTCCGGATTCCCGATCGTGAACCTGATGAACTCGGTGCTCGGCGTCGCGTTGTACACGGGGCTCGGGCTCTGGCTGGTGCCGGACCACGGGATCATCGCGATGGCGTGGATAGATTCCGGGGTGACCGCAGTGGTCAACTCCCTGAGGGTCCTCCAGGCGAAGCGGTTGATCGGGATCCATCCCTTCGGCAGGTCGTTCCTGAAGCCGGTGGGAGCGAGCCTCATAGGGGGAGCGGTGGTGCTGCTCTGGCGCTTGGTTCCGGGAACCGGCACCCTGATGGACATCGCCGGCCTGGCTTTGGGGGCCGTCGCCTACCTGGTTACGCTGAAGGTCCTCGGGCTCGACCAGGAGGAGGAGTACGTCTTCAAGATGATCAAGAGGAAGGCTTTCAAGGGACGGCGCGGCAAGGCCGCCTCCTCGGAGAAGGAAGAGGCCGATGACTGATTACTCGCAGTTCGATGCCCTGGGTATCTCGATGCTGGAGGAAGGCATCCTCGAGGTCCTGCTGGACACGCCGGGGAAGTTGAACGCGGTCGGGCACGAGATGCACACGCAGCTCGCCGAGGTATGGAATGCGATCGACAAGGATCCCGATGTGAAGGTGGCGATCGTGCGAGGTGCCGGCGATGGATTCTCATCCGGCGGCGATCTCGACCTGGTCGCCGATATCGCCGACGACTTCGAGACGCGGGCCAGGGTCATGCGCGAGGCGCGCGACCTCGTCTACAACGTCATCGATTGTTCCAAGCCGATCGTCTCCGCCATGCACGGACCCGCAGTGGGGGCCGGACTGGTCGTTGGGCTGCTGGCCGATGTCTCGATAGCGGCTCGGTCGGCGCGCATCATCGACGGACACACACGCCTCGGAGTGGCCGCCGGCGATCACTCTGCGATCATCTGGCCACTGCTCTGCGGTATGGCCAAAGCGAAGTACTACCTCCTCACCTGTGATCCGATCTCCGGCGAAGAAGCCGAACGCATCGGTCTCGTGTCGCTGTGCGTCGATGACGACAAGATGCAGGATGAGGCCCTTCGAGTCGCTCGCAAGCTCGCCCAGGGTTCGCAGAGCGCTATCCGGTGGACGAAGTACGCCTTGAACAACTGGCTCAGGCTCGCCGGGCCCAGCTTCGATGCATCCCTCGCCATGGAGTTCCTCGGCTTCACCGGACCCGATGTCCACGAGGGGATCGCGTCTCTCCGCGAGCGTCGGGCT
>WHTI01000411.1 GCA_009377815.1 Actinomycetota bacterium | reverse complement strand
TCTCGACTTATCCAGGCCGGCTTCGAAACCTTGGTCGAGGCCGGCTACCAGCCCGAGATCGCCTACTTCGAATGCCTGCACGAGTTGAAGCTGATCGTCGACCTCCTCTACGAAGGCGGGTTCACGAAGATGCGGCACGTCATCTCCGATACGGCCGAGTACGGCGACCTCACCCGAGGCAAAGAGATCATCGGACCGGAGGTTGAGGCGGCGATGCGGAAGACCCTCGAGGACATCCGCTCCGGTGCTTTCGCCAAGGAATTCGTGCTCGAGAACAAGGCCGGCACACCGGTTCTCCAGGCCGAGCGCCGCCGTCAGGCGGCCATGCCGATCGAGAAGGTCGGCAAACATTTAAGGGAGATGATGTCGTGGATGGACAGGGGCAAGTAGGCGATGTACCCGGTGTAGCCGGGGTACGGATCTTCGATACGACGCTGCGCGATGGGGAGCAGTCCCCGGGCATCTCGCTGAACCTGAAAGAGAAGGTCGAGATCGCCGAGCAGCTGGCACGCCTGGGCGTCGATGTGATCGAGGCCGGCTTTCCGATCAATGGCGACGGCGAGGTTGCCGCGGTCAAGGAGATCGCCCGCCGCGTGCGGGGGCCGATCATCACCGGACTGGCGCGCGCCGAGGCGATCGACATCGACAAGGCGGCGGAAGCCGTGGGCCCGGCCGAGAGGGCCCGGATCCACACCTTCATCGCCACCAGTGAGATCCACATGTCGGCCAAGCTCCGCATGACCCCCGACGAGGTCGTTGCGGCCACCGTCGGAGCGGTCGAGCGGGCTCGTCGCTCGGTCGACGATGTGGAGTTCTCGACCGAGGACGGCACGCGCTCCAACCTCGAGTTCGTCGCCAAGGTGTTCAAGGCCGCGGTGAGGGCTGGAGCAACCACCCTTAACTTCCCGGACACGGTCGGCTATGCGCTGCCTGAGGAGTACGGGGACATGCTGCGCTACCTGATCGCTGAGGTCGACGAGGACGTGATCTGGAGCGTCCACACCCACGACGACCTCGGACTCGCGGTCGCCAACGCCCTGGCGGGCGTGGTTGCGGGCGCCCGTCAGGTCGAGGTGGCTGTCAACGGCATCGGTGAGCGGGCCGGCAACTGCTCGCTCGAAGAGGTCGTCATGGCAATGCGCACCCGTTCGTCGGGAGCGTTCGACACGGCGGTCAACACCCGTGAGATTGCCCGCACGTCCCGGATGGTCTCGATGCTCACCGGTTACCCGGTTCCGCCGAACAAG
>WHTI01000407.1 GCA_009377815.1 Actinomycetota bacterium | reverse complement strand
GGCCTGGCGGGCACCCTCGTCCCGTTCCTGCTGTACGTGTGGGCGATCGGACACGTAGTGCCGGAGCGAGCTGCGATCGCCGCGACCCTCGAGCCCGCCCTCGCCGGTCTCGTTGCGTTCATCTGGTTAGACGAGGCACTGTCGGCGATGCAGGTCGCCGGAGGCGTCCTCGTACTGGTCGCCGTCGTTACCTTGCAGGTGAGACGAAAGGCGCGCATCGCACCGGAGCCGTAGGGGTTGTTACACGTCCTTCACGTAACTGGAACGTAACGGGAACCCACCGGAAACCTTCGACCTCTACGTTCTGCTCATGTACTTCTCATTGAGGATCTCGCTACCCGATCGCCCGGGGATGCTCGGAGCGATGGCCACCGCACTGAGCGATGGCGGTGCGAACATCGTCGCCCTCGACGTCATCGACCGTGAGGAAGGTGAAGCGATCGACGATCTCATCGTCGAAGCCCCCGGCGGACTGGCCGAGGCTCTCCGGAGATCCGCGGAGGACGTCCCGGGAGTGATCGTCGAAGCGATCCAGCCGATGGACGCCTGGAGGGACCCGGTAACCCCGATGGAGCTCGCGGCCGAACTCGTCGAAGGCGAGCCGGGACAGGTCATCGGCAAGCTCGTAACCGGGCTACCGGTAGCGCTGTGGTCCACCTGGGCCTTCGTGCTCCGCGCGGGGTACCCGATCCCCGGGGTGCTCGCTGCCACGCCGGGAGCTCCGTCGCTCGACAACGTCGACACACCGTGGATGCCGATCGACTCGCCGCGTCGCTTCGCTCATGCGATGTGGATGCCACCGGCATGGCGCATGGGGCGGCTCGGTTATCAGGCGGCCGCGGCGCCGTTGGGCGACCAGGACACGGCACTGTTGCTCGTCCGCAGGATCGGACCTCGGTTCAGGCCCTCAGAGTTACGCCAGGTGGGATTGATAGCTCGGCTGGCAGCAGCCGCCGAGAGAGGGGTCGCGGCGGTGTGACGGAAGGTAGGCGAGGGACCCCCCGTCCCGTAGCTTTCCACCCACTTACCACCCGTACTAGCCGTGGCGATCGAAAAGAGGGGGCCGATAGGCCCCCTCTTTTCTAACTACTCATAAGCCTCGAACGTTTAGCCGACCGAGCCTTCCATCTGGAGCTCGACCAGTCGCTGGAGCTCGACCGCGTACTCCATCGGAAGCTCTCTCGTGATCGGCTCGATGAACCCGCGCACGATCATCTGCATCGCCTGCGTCTCGTCGAGGCCGCGACTCATCAGATAGAAGAGC
>WHTI01000400.1 GCA_009377815.1 Actinomycetota bacterium | reverse complement strand
GGGTCCGTTGATCGACAGGTTCGACATCCAGGCGATGATGGCTCGGCCAACGCGCGCCGAGCTCATGAGCTGCGAACCGGCGGAGTCGTCCGCGGCGATCCGAGCACGCGTCGAGGGAGCACGCGAAGTGCAGCGCGAGCGCTACGACTCATCACTCATCCTGAACTCCAGTTGCTCCAAGGCCGAGCTTGAGGAAAACGTCCGATTGACCTCGGAGGCGTCATCGTTGCTGGGAGCATTGATCGATGCGCTCGGTCTGACGGGCCGTGGGGTCGATCGCATCAAGCGCCTCGCCCGAACGGTCGCCGACCTCGAGGGCTGCGAGACCATTGAGGAGGAACACATCGGAGTCGCATCCGGCCATCGCTACCTCGAGGCCGAGGCGGTGCCGGCATGACCGCCGACCGGATCCTCCGACCCACCGACGCGGAATGGCCATCTCGCCTGAACGAGCTGGCGGGCGATAGCCCACCGGAGCAACTTCACGTGCGCGGACGCCTCCTTGAACCGGGTCGGACATCCATCGCCATCGTGGGCACGCGACGTCCGACTGTCTCGGGCATCGAGATCGCAACGACGATGGCCCGGGCATTCGCGGAAGCAGGCTTCGTGGTCGTGTCGGGCCTAGCGATGGGGATCGACGCCGCGGCACACAAAGCGTGCCTCGAAGCAGGTGGCCACACAGTTGCAGTCCTTGGCTGCGGACTCGATGTTGACTACCCGAGGGCGAACGCAAAGCTCCGCGGAGTGATCGGGAAACTAGGCACCCTCGTCACCGAGTACGAGGACGGAACCGAGCCGCACGCGTACAACTTCCCGAAACGCAATCGGATCGTGGCCGGTCTGGTTCATGCGGTGGTCGTGGTGGAAGGAGGAACCAAGAGTGGTTCGTTGATCACCGCTCGCCTCGGCATCGAGTACGGCCGCGAAGTGTTCGCCGTGCCGGGCAACCCGCGCAACCTAATGTCGATCGCCCCAAACGAATTGATCCGTACCGGTCAGGCTGCGCTGGCGGCGTGTCCGGAGCACGTCTTCGAGGTGCTCGCTCCCCAGCAGGCATGGCTCGAGCCGTGTGACACCCGGCGAATGAGGTCCGCCCCGTCCGTGGATGAAGAAGAGCTGGCGGCCCTGTTCGCCCTCGACGAGATCCCAACGATCCCCGAGAGGATTGCCGCGGCGGCCAATCTGGCGCCCGGCCGGGTCTCGATGGTGCTGGCGAAGCTGGAGGTCAGGGGCCTCGTCCGGAAGCGCCGGATGGGCTACGAGATCACCGCCACCGGGGCTGCGGCCCGCGCCACAGCACTCGAGAAG
>WHTI01000459.1 GCA_009377815.1 Actinomycetota bacterium | reverse complement strand
TTGTGGGATCCATTCCACCGCTCTCACCCATGATGACTTCGAGGTCGTGGCCACCAACGGGGGCTCGGTGGTGTGGTCACCGCTGAGCAACTACCTCCTGTACGGGGCCACGACGGATCTGAGGGCGATGAAGGACTCCGGTGTGCTGATCGGCCTCGGGTCCGACTGGTCGCCGACCGGGAGCAAGAACCTGCTCGGCGAACTCAAGGTTGCCCGGCTGGTGAGCGAGCATGCCGGTGACGGGAACGCCCTGTTCACCCCCGAGGAGCTGGTGGCGATGGCCACCATCAACCCGGCCCGCATCTGCAAGTGGTCGAGCCTCCTCGGCTCGATCGAAGCGGGCAAGCTCGCCGACCTCATCGCGATCAGCGGCACGGCCGGCGATCCCTACGAGCGGTTGCTCGACGCCCGGGAGACATCGATCAGTCTGGTGGTCGTCGACGGGGTCCCCCGCGCCGGTCAACGCCATCTCATGGAGCGTTTCGAGCCGGGCGGTTCGCACGAGCCGATCTCCGTGGGCCGCTCGCTACGCCTGCTCGACCTAACCCCGACCGAAGAGGTCGACCCCCTGGGCGGCATCACACTCGCCGAAGCGAAGAAGCGTCTCCGTGACACCCTCGCCGATCTTCCCGGTGCCGCCGCCGACCTCGACAGCGGCGCGACCCCTGAGGGGTTCGCCGCCGACTGGGAGGCGGTCGCGGTCGGCCCGCCGCCGGATCTGTTGGCCCACCCCCTCGAAACACCCCGGTGGGTCGTCAAGCTCGACTTCGCCGAAGACGACGACCTGTTCCCGCCCGTCGGGGGCCCACTCGACGAGCGTGATCTGGCCGATTGGGTCGAGCCGATGGTGTTCGAGGACCTCACGGTCGCCGACGATCCCGGGTTCCTGCATGCCATCGTCCACTCCCTCAACCTGCCCCGGTTCGTCAAGGAGGGGCTGCCCGGTACCTACGGGCACCATATCGTCGTCCCGTCGGCAACACCCGTGCCCGACACCGTTGACGAGGGCGGGTGACCATGGCCGGTCCGTTTGAGAAGCTGGTCGATTCCGCCCACCGGTCACAGCCGGTGGAAACCA
>WHTI01000183.1 GCA_009377815.1 Actinomycetota bacterium | reverse complement strand
CGACATCGTCTCCAACGAGGTCTTCGGATTCTCCGCCCGCTGGTTGTGGCTCGGGGTCGTCACCGTCGTTTGCACCGCGCTCGCTCTGTGGGGACCGGTCGACGTCGCGCGGGTGTGGATGAAGAAGTTCGGCGCGTGGGTCATCGGGGCGATCGTGATCGCGGTGACGTTCATGGCTCTGACCCTCGAGGGCATCGGCGACGCGTTGGGAGCGCCGGGGGACGGCAGCCTGACATTCGGCCCCGCTCTCGATCTCGTGATCGCGATGCCGATCTCGTGGCTCCCGCTCGTCGCCGACTACAACCGTTTCGGACGGAAGGCCAGGTCCGCGTTCTTCGGGACGTTCTGGGGATATCTCGTGGCCAACATCTGGCTCTACTCGCTTGGGGCGATGCTCGTGCTCGGCACCGGCGCGGCTCCGAGCCCAGCGGGCATCGCGACGGCGATCCTTGCCGTGGTCGGCGGAACCCTCGCGGGCATCCTGTTCCTCATCGCATTGTTGGTGGGGGAGACCGACGAGGCTTTCGCCGATATCTACTCAGCCGCTCTCAGCCTCAAGAACGTGTTCCCGAACGCGCCCCTCAGGTACCTGATCGCCGGGATCGCGGGGATCTCCCTCGCCCTCGCGGCGTGGCTGACGATGGAGCGGTACGAGACATTCCTCTTCCTGATCGGCTCGGTCTTCGTTCCGCTGTTCGGGATCCTTGCGGCCGACCACTTCTTCAATCGCAGCGGGCGGATCGATTCGGAGCAACTCGACCGTGTCGGGGGGAGCTACTGGTACAACGCGGGAGTTCGGCTCGGGGCGGTCCTTCCCTGGACGGCGGGGTTCCTCGTCTATCACTGGGTGCTTCCGACCGGGCCCGCCTCGTGGCTCGATCTCGTCGGCGGGATCGCGGGAGACCCACTGGTGACCCAGTTCCCGTGGCTGTCGGCGTCGCTTGCGGCATTCGCGGTTTCCTTCCTAACTTCGTTGCGCCCGGCGCGCCGTCTATCATCGGCATCACCTAAGACCACATGAGAGGTGGACGATGAGCATCGAAGCGACATGCGGAACCTGCAAGAGGAAGTTCCTACTGGAGCAGATCGGGCCGGAGTCCGACAACCTGGGTCGCTGTCCCTTCTGCGGCACCCGGTTCGGACGTCACTACACCACCGTTCTGGTCGATGCCGTGAAGGACGCCGAGGTCTCAGGGCAAAGGTTCGTGAACGCCCTCGGTCGGCTTCAGGGGATGGAAACCGGCTTCGAGATCGATATCGACGGCGCTCTCGAGGACACCGCTGAGCAGATCCGAGCCCACGAGCGCAAGGCGGCCAGCTGAGCCTCGTACTGGTCGTTACGGATAACGAGAGCGTTCGCGAGGAGCTCCGTTGGGCGTTCTCGGACGAGATCGAAGTGGTCCTCGCTCGTGAAGCTCGCGACGCATGGGACTCGATGGAGGAGCGGCAGCCCGCGCTCGTGATCGTGGATCTTCAGACCGGCTCGGCCGGAGGATTCGCCCTGAGCCACGACATGGATGCGACCGATCGCCTCGGTTCCATCCCCGTCTTGATGCTCCTGGACCGTGAACAGGACGCGTGGCTCGCTCGTCAGGCGGGGGCAGATTCGTTCATGGTGAAGCCGGTTGAGGCCGGCACGATCGCCGCGCGCGTTCGGGAACTTCTAGCCCGATAACCGACGCTTCGCCGCGAAGTCGCAGGTCAGAGGCCTTGCGCGCCCTGGAATATCAGGCCTAGAATTACAGCATTGTCATTCCGAGGCGCCGGCATCGGATAGGCCGTATCGGATGGAATGGCAGGCAAGGGGAACGCAACTTACCCGGCGCCGGGGATGGGAAGTCTCCTGAACGGGGGAGCGGACAGGAAGGCCGGGGGGACATGCAGCGGATCACGACGAAACTCTTACAACCACTCGACTGGCAGGCACACGCTCGTTGTCACGAGGTGGATCCCGAGATCTTCTTCCCCGAACGCGGTGGTTCGTCGAAGGCAGCGCGTTCTGTGTGCAGTCAATGCAAGGTGCGCGAGCAGTGTCTTGAGTACGCGCTCAACAACAAGGAACAGTTCGGTATCTGGGGCGGAACTTCCGAGCGCGAACGCCGCCGTTTGCGGCGCGAACGCGCGCTGCGGCGCTTCAGAACCGCTTCCTAGGTTCGCCGCAAACCGCTTTTCGCCTACCACACATCGCGCCGCATGTGCGTGATTTCCCAAATCAATGCTTGCACCTTGCGCAATATTCGTGCGTAATAACACCTAGAGCGCGCGTCGCTCGAAGTCGCGCGATGTGAACTCTGATGTTTGCGGCTGGTGTTTACAGCTCGAAACGGATGGTGAAGTACTGGGGAACGTTGCTCGATGGCAACGAAACCTTGCACGTGATGAGCGTGCAACCGGGTAAGGGGAAGACGAGATCGCAGATGATCTCGTTGGCGCAAGACAGGGAGGTGCTGGGGTTGGCAGCAAAGAAGACGACGGGCAGGAAGAAAACTGCTCGCAGGAAGCCGGCGGCGCGTAAGTCGACGGCCAGGAAGTCCACGGCTCGCAGGAAGCCGGCTGCACGCAAGACCGCTCGTAAGAAGAGCACTGCGCGACGTAAGCCTGCCGCGCGCAAGAAGGCTACGGGTCGCAAGAAGACGACGCGGCGTAAGCCAGCTGCTCGTAAGAAGGCGACCGGCCGGAAGAAGACGACGGCACGGCGTAAGCCGGCCGCTCGCAAGAAGGCCACGCGCAAGAAGGCCACTCGCAAGAAGGCCACTCGCCGGAAGACGACGGCGCGGCGCAAGCCGGCTGCTCGTAAGAAGGCGACCGGTCGGAAGAAGACCACCGCTCGGCGTAAGCCTGCGCGCAAGAAGGCTACAGGTCGCAAGAAGGCAACGGCACGGCGCAAGCCCGCCGCTCGTAAGAAGGCGACTCGCCGCCGTTAGGCGATCAAGCTAGAAGAGATTCAAGCGTGCGGCCCGGTTCGATCAAGAGCCGGGCCGCCGTCGCGTCCGGGTTCGGTAGGAAGCGTTCTTCCACCAAGCCCACGATCTCGGTTCCGTGTAGTTCGATCCCTCTGGCCGCGGCCGCTCGTTCGATGAATGCCGTCGCGGTATCGACCCCGGTGATGTCTGGCTCCACGAGGTTCATCGAGATCTGTGAGAGCCCGGGACCGATCGCAAGTCCGAGTGCACGGATGCCGGGCGGTCCGCCCGAGGTCGTCCTGATCTCCTCCGCGATCGAACGAGCGGCCTGCTCGTCGCATCTCAGCCATACGTTGTAGGCGATAAGGGGGCCTCGGGCTCCAACGCACACCACTCCGGTGGCCGGGTCGATCCGGTGTGGGCCCCGGTCCGGTGGAAGATCCTCGGCCGCCCGACGGATAAGGGCGTCCAGGCCACCCCTTCTGATCGACGGCAATTCGCGACTCGCGGGACGTTCGGCCGCCGTCCCGTAGAGGTAGACGGGAAGCCCGGAATCACCGATCGAGGTGGCCAGGGATCGAGCAACCTTGACGGCAGCATCCATGTCCTGGCGGTGCGGAACGACCGGGCAGACATCCAGCGCGCCGATCCTCGGATGCACGCCTTCGTGATGGGTGAGATCGATCAGGCTCGCAGCCCTGAGCGCGAGCTCGGTCATGGAATCGACGATCTCCGCCGCCCCGCCCGTGCAGGTGAGCACGCTTCGGTTGTGAACCGCGTCCCGGTGGACGTCGAGCAAGCGCCCTCCGCTGGAGCGAACCGCTGCCGCGAGATCATCAACCACCCCATCACGGGCGCCCTCAGAGACGTTCGGGATCGATATGAGAGTCATCGAGGGGTTACCGTAGGGGAGATGACCGACTATGGCTACACAGTCGACGTTCCCGAGGGTTACGACGAAGCGGTTATCCGCGCGCGCCTCGCCCTCAGAGGCGAAGGGTTCTCCATCCTCACCGAGATGCACGTCGGCGGCATGCTCGGACCGGAGGCCGGCGACGAGCGCCAGTACCTCTTCATGGGGGCTTGGAACGATCCCAAGATCGAAGAGCTCGCGAACGGGGTCGAGGTCGCGGCCCACCTCCCTTGCAACGTCGTCGTCCAGGAGACCGGAAGCTCGGCGATCGTCGCGGCCCTGGATCCGGCGGACGCCCTCGCGGAAGAGGGTCTGCCGCCGAGCGAGGACATGGCGGATTCGACCAGGTTGGCGCTGGCGAGGGCTTTTCAGAGGATCTCCCAAGCCTCATGAACAGGACCGAGGGTGTTCGTCCGATCATCGATGCGTTCCTGACGCGATTGGACGAGGTCGTCGAGCGCTGCGCGGAGACGATCGCATCCTCCGTTCCCTCGTACGAGAGCCGTGGGGATGCCCTCATGGACGAGGTCAAGTCTGCGGTACGAACGAACGTCGAGATCCTGGCGCTGGTGCTGTCCGAGAATCGCGACGTCCGCCCTGACGAACTGCAGTCGATCGAGAACGTCGGGGCGCGGCGAGCCGAGGCCGGCATCCCCCTCGATGATGTCCTGGTTGCCTACCGCTCCGTGTCACGCGTTTGCTGGGATGTCCTCGCACAGGAAGCGCGAGCCTACGAAGGCGATGCTCTCGAAGCGGCCATCGAGCTGGCGGAGGCGATCTTCCGTTACACCGACCAGATCTCTGCGGCGGTCGCCGATGCCTACGCTCGAGCACAACGTTCGATCGTGCGCGAGCAGGAGGGTGCGCGACGGGAGTTCCT
>WHTI01000474.1 GCA_009377815.1 Actinomycetota bacterium | reverse complement strand
CCACACCGACAGCCGTGGAACCATGGTCTCCGGAACCTCCACCCGATCGAGATTGGTTGGCGATGCCGGGGCGTCGATGTCGAACGGTTCGAGCCCAACGACATCAAGGAGAGTCGAGAACCCGCGGCTGAGATCGCCGCCGACCCGGCCGGCGCCGTCCTCCCCCGGTTCCGGCACGTCGACCGGTGGAGGGTAAGGAACAGGTGGGGCGAGGATCGCGGCGACCTCGGGAACCGGGAGGCCCGCGGCGATCATGCGATCGAGGATCTGGCTCGCCTGCGAGTGACCCAGCAGGAACCGAGGAGAGTCGATGCTTGCCACCTGCTGCGAGATCGTGCGAGCGCTGTCATCGAGATCGCCGCGGGTGTCCTTCGGTCCGTAGGGTCCTCCGTCGCGATAAGAGAGGAGGGTGGCCTCCCCGAAGGGGAAACCGATCGACCGGACATCGAAACCGTAGAGAGAGCCGCGGTCGGTCGCCGAGTCCGCCCCGCTGAGGAGCACGAGGTTCGCACTGCTCGCAAGCCGATCGGCAGCTGGGGGAGCCTCTCGCACGGATCGATCGAGCAGGCTGTTGGCCAGTAGCGCCCCGGCCAGGACGAGCGTCACCGACAGGCTCACCCGCCGCGACCTCGGGTCATCCGATCTCGAACGCTCCCGCCACCCGAGGAAGATCAGGCCGTGCACCGGCCCCATCAGGGCGACGAACAGAGCCGGCGCCCACGCCCCCCGCGCCGACAGAATGGAGATCGCGGCCCCGGAGAGGGCGACGAGGTACCCGTACCCGAGAAGCTCGGAGAGTCCCGGATAGCCTCGCGGATCCCCTTCTCCCGAGGCGTCCAGGTCGATCGCGCGACCCGCGAGACGGGCGGCCGGGATCACTCCCAGGAGCGCGGCGAAGAGGACGAACGGGGCGTAGCGCGTCACGACCCCGATGAAGAACATCGCCGCCGCCGGAAAGAGCACGATCGCGGCGCGAACGCAGAGGATCCCGGCTCGACGGAACACCTGCGGGATCGGATCGCGCCGCTCGT
>WHTI01000263.1 GCA_009377815.1 Actinomycetota bacterium | reverse complement strand
GACCTCCCGACTAGGCGATCAGAATCTCGATGCGTAGTCGATCGCGTCGTCGAGTTCGAGGCCGGGGCCGACCCACACGGTGTAGCCACACGGTCCGTCTCGCCAGGCAAAGAAGATCTGGGAAATTGGAGGGTCCCCCACGGGGATCACCACACCATCATTCCCCCGGACCGAGACGCGCTGTGGGTGGTCGACCGGAAGATCTGAGGACTCAACCCAGGGCTCCACCCAGGCTGGGATTTCGGCCAACAGGGCGACTCGGTCGGCACCATCTCCCCAAACGAGAAGCTCTCCATCGCTGCCCTTCTCGCTACGCGATGAGCCTGGCGACGCTCCGCTGGGAAGCTCGCGTGGTTCGGCGTTGCAATTCGAAGTGGATGCCTCGGCATCGTCATCACCTTGAACCGTGACCGAAGGCCGCGGCGACACTCCGGGTGCTATCGGATCGACGTCCGATGATGAGCGGAGCAACCCGACCATCAGAACCACGAGGACGGTGGTCAGAGTCGCAACTCCAAGGATCACGGACTTCACGACCCGTCTCTCCCCTACCCATCGCATCCAGAGCGCATCGCTTGTTAGACGTGCCGGATGAAGATAAAGATCGCTACCTCGGCCGTCCGGTCTGCTAGATGACGCCGAGGGCGGAGCGGGCGAGGGGGGACATCTTCTCGGGGGACCACGGCGGGTACATGACCAGCTCGGTGGTGACCTCCCCGATCCCCTCGATGTACTGCGATGCGGCCCGGATCTGCTCGTCGATCATCGGCGCGATCGGACAGCCCATGGTGGTCAGGGTGAATTCGATGTGGACGTCGCCGTCCTCGTTGACGTCGATCTTGTAGACGAGCCCCAGATTCCAGATGTCGATCCCGAGTTCCGGGTCATCGACGGTCTGGAGGACCTCGACCATCTTCTCTTCGATCACTTTGGTATCAGGCATGTCATCCAGCATAACGATGGGTCCGGGCCCCAGATTCCCCTGAGCCTCTACGTGATGCCTAATAGCCCCCGCCGAGATCTGTGGTCGACGGGATGACCGCACCGACCACGTCGACCACGATTTCTCCGATCTTGGGGAGAGACCGTGGCCCATCGGAGACCCCATTCCTGCCTATAGGAAGAAGAAGCTGATCGCCATGATGGCGTAGGCGGCGAGGAGCTGGGCACCCTCGAACCAGTTGGAGCGACCGTCCATGACCACGAACCCGAGGATCATCGCCGACAGGGCGACCGCGGCGATCTCAAGGCCGGTGAAGATGAGGTCCATCGGCTCGCCGGCGAAGTACGAGATGAAGACCAGCAGCGGAGCGATGAACAGGGCGATCTGGGTCGAAGAGCCGATCGCGATCTCGATCGAGACCTCGATCTTGTCCTTGGCCGCCAAGAAGATCGCCGACGAGTGCTCGGCCGCGTTACCGATGATCGGCACCACGATGAGTCCGACGAAAAGTCTCGAGAGGCCAAGTTCCTCGACCGTCTCCTCGAGGGCGCCGACGAGGAACTCGCTCATGAACGCGACTCCGACGGTCGCGCCGGCAAGCATGCCGACCGCTCGCTTCACCGTCCACTTCGGTTCGCCGTGGTCGAAGCCGGAGCGGAACAACGATCGATGGGTTTTCAAGGTGAACACGAGTCCGAGGACGTAGGTCGCGATGAGGACGATCGAGACCCCCATCGAGACGGCCTCGGTACGGAAGAAGGTCGCCTCCGGCGTGAACGAGAACAGCGCCGGCAACACCAAGGCGCTCACCGCGATCGCCAGCGACGCCGTGTGGAGTCCCGCCGAGTTCCGGTTGAAGGTCTGCTCGACCCGGCTCCACCCACCGACGAAGAAGGAGAGACCGAGGACGAGCAGCACGTTGCCGATGATCGAGCCGGTGATCGATGCCTTGACGATCTCGATCTCACCTCGGGTGATCAGGAAGAAAGCGATGATGAGCTCGGTGACGTTGCCGAAGGTCGCGTTAAGTAGGCCGCCGATCTGGGGGCCGGTCCGCGCCGCGAGGTCCTCGGTGGCGTGTCCGATCAACCCGGCGAGCGGCAGGATCGCCAGCGCCGAGACGACGAAGATCGCGATCGCACTTCCGTGGGCCAACTCGAGGCCGACGGCGATGGGGACGAACACGAGAAGCCATTCGAGTCGTGGCTTGAACATGGTCGGAGAGACTACCGGGCGCCCAACGAAATGGCGTCGAGTTTCTCCTTCAGGCGAGCCGCCACTCGCACCGGATCGGTCGCCTCGGTGATCGCCCGGACCACCACGACCCGCCGGGCCCCCGCATCGATGACATCATCGAGGTTGGACTCGTCGATCCCGCCGATCGCGAACCACGGGAGGTCGCCCGCGGCCCCGGCGGCGAAACGGATCAGATCGAGTCCCGTCCCGGGACGACCCGGCTTGGTCGGGGTGGCGTACACGGGACCGACCGCGATGTAGCTAGGGCGCGGAGTCGCTGCCAGTTCCGCGGCGACCTGGTCTCGTGAGTGGGTCGACCGACCGATCGGCGCGTCTCCGATGATCCGCCGCGCAAGTTCGGCGGGGACATCGTCCTGTCCGAGATGCAG
>WHTI01000104.1 GCA_009377815.1 Actinomycetota bacterium | reverse complement strand
GTTCGGCTATCAGGCCTCGGGCGCAGAGACGACCACGCCTCGCGGGGTCGAACCGTACGGACTGGTTCACCGGCGGGGCCACTGGTATCTGGTCGGGCGCGACCGCGACCGGGCCGCGATCCGCGCCTTCCGCGTCTCCCGCATGGCCGCGCCGGTCAAGACCCTCGACGGCACCTTCGAGCCTCCGGAGGGCTTCGATGCGGATGCTCACCTGGGCCGAGAGGCGTGGGAGATCGGTCCCGTAGACGCCACCGCCGTGATCCGCTTCGATCCCTCGATCCGGTGGTGGGCGGAGCAGAACCTCCACAACGCGCCGCGGCGGGAGGCGCCGGGCGGGGCTCTAGATGTCGAACTTCAGGCCTCCAATCTCGATGCCCTTGCGTCGTGGGCGATCGGCTTCGGCGACGGGATCGAGATCGTGTCGCCTCCCGAGGCCCGGCAGCGATTGAAGGATCATCTCGCGCCGTTCGCAGGAGCCGCTAAGTGACCGAGGAGGCCTACGGGCGGCTGGGTCGCCGGCTTCGCCGCATCCTTCTGATGCTCCCGTATGCGATCAAGCACCCGGGCGTCTCGGTCGACGAGCTGTCGAAGAAGTTTGGCGTCCAGAAACGCGATCTCCTCGAGGACCTCAACCTCGTGTACATGTGCGGGCTACCCGGCTACGGACCGGGCGACCTGATCGACGTGTCGTTCGAGGACGACCGCGTCTACGTACGGATGGCCGATTACTTCTCGGCCCCCCTAAGGTTGTCACCGGCCGAGGCCCTATCGCTCTACGCCGGGGGAGCGGCCCTGGCGTCACTTCCCGACATGAACGACGCGGACGCCCTGCGATCGGCGCTCGAGAAGCTCGGACGCGCGCTCGGTGCCGACGGCGATCGACTGGCCGACGTAACCGTCCACCTGGAAGAGGGTGCGAGCGAGCATCTCGGTGTCGTCCAGGAGGCGCTCCGGGAGGGGAGGCGGATCCACCTCGAATACCTCTCGGCATCGCGCGGCGTTCTCACCGAACGAGACGTCGACCCCTGGGGTCTGATCGCCGCCCTCGGCTACTGGTACATCGTCGGCCTCGATCACGACTCCGGCGAGGAGAGGATGTTCCGGACCGACCGCATCAAGGCGGTCTCGCTGACCTCCGAGGACGCGCCCGTGCCGGAGGACTTCGAACCGGATCGCTATCAGGGTGCCTTCGTCGGGAAACCCGAGGGCCAGGCTCATCTCGTGATGGAGATCTCCCCGGACGCGATGCGCTGGTTCGAGGATTACTACCCCGTGGTCTCCAAGAAGAAGGTCGCCGGGGGATGGCACCGCGTCGAGCTCCTGACCGGAGGCGAACGGTGGGCGGCTACGCTCTTGCTCCGCCTGGGCGCCGAGGTCCGCAAGATCTCGCCCGAAGCCTTCGCCGAAGGGGCCCGGGAGCTCGCCGGAACCATCATCAGGCGCCATTCCTGACCCCATTAGCCCTCTGAACTGCCGTTACGCCTCAAGAATTCGGGCTCAATCTTCTGGCTGGAGCGCCGATAACACCTGTGTAAGCAAGAACAGCCCCCAACCAGAGGCCATTCGAAATGACGACGATCAAAGCGACGTGCCACAGCTGCGGAGAGGTCGACCTCACTCCGGAAGACATCCTTCTCCGGATCGGTACCGGCCACGGCTCCAACAGCTACGGCTTCAGCTGCCCAACTTGCACTCAGTTCGTAGAGAAGCCGGCCGACGAGCGCGTTGTCCGACTCCTCCTCTCGGGTGGGGTCATGCCGACGCTGCAGGACATCCCGGCCGAGATACTCGAGCCCAAGTCCGGCCCCGTTATCACCCATAACGACCTTCTCGAGTTCCATCAGCTTCTCGCATCGGACGACTGGTTCGAGGCCCTTACAGAGAAGCGCAACTCCGAGAACGCCTAACCACCCGGCCCCCGCGCCGGTGGTAGCAGTCAAGCTCGCCATAGACTGCACGCCATGCCTCAGCTCAGTCCCATGGAGATACTGGTCATCGTCATGGTGGCCCTCGTGGTCTTCGGACCCGAGAAACTCCCTCAGATAGCACGTCAGATCGGTCGCGCCGCGCATCAGCTCCGCCAGATGGCGAACGAGGTCAAAGACGAGTTCCAGGACGGGCTCGATCTCAACGATCCGCCCGAGCCTCGCCCCGACCATCCCAACGTCCGCAACCGCCACGAGGGGATGCCTCCCGCCCTCGCCGAGAAGGACGACGACGAAGACGAGGACGAGGACGACGACCCCGAGCCGGGAGTCGTCTGATGGGCGATCCGGGAGACCTGCGTCGCCGGCGGCTGCGATTCCGTAAGAACAAGGACAGCGGGAAGCGCACGTCGATGTCGATGATGGAGCACCTCGGCGAACTCCGCTCGAGGATCATCAAGTCGCTCGTGGCGTTCTTCGCGATCTCGATCGTGGTGTTCTTCTTCTACGAACCGATCCTCGAGTTCCTCCGCAAGCCCCTGTGTGGCGTGGATCCCGACAAGCTCGGGCCGCAGGGCTGCGACCTCGTTTACAACAAGCTGATCGGCGGCTTCAACTTCCGACTGAAGATGACCGCGCTGGTCGGTCTCGCGCTGACGTCTCCGGTCTGGCTGTATCAGATCTGGGCCTTCGTCGCCCCGGCGCTAAACACGAAAGAGAAGCGCTACTCGATCCCGTTCATGGCCGCGTCCACGATCCTGTTCCTTCTGGGTGCAGGGATCGCTTACCTGGTCCTCCCGACCGGGATCAACTTCCTGATCGATATCGGAGGCTCCGACCTCGTACCGCTCCTTGGGGCGGAGGAGTACCTCAACTTCGTTGGGTTGATGCTGCTCGGGTTCGGGGTCATGTTCGAGTTACCTCTAGTGCTGTTCTTTCTCGGACTGATCGGCGCGGTCACGATCGATCAATTGAAGCGCGGGCGGAGGGCCGCGATCGTCCTGATCACGGTCCTGGCCGCGGTCATCACGCCCAGCGGGGACCCTTACACGATGATGCTCCTGGCGGTTCCGCTCTACCTCTTCTACGAGATCACGATCGTGCTTCTCAGGGTGGTGCTAAAGAGACGGGCGAAGGCCGCGTTATAGTCCTGGGCCGTGGCTATCAAAGGTAAGAAAAAGTCCCAAGGCAAGCCGAGAAGGCGGCCCGCGGCCGCGCCCCGGGTCCAGTACTCTCATCACGAGCACATCTCCTGGTACCAGACCAGCGGGGGTCGGGTCGGGATCGCGGTCGGCCTCGTCCTCCTCATCGGGATCATCGCCGCAGTGGTGATCGCCCTCACCAGCGAGCCGGAGGCCGACGTCGCGGCCCAGAGCGAGCTGGATGCCTACACCTCCCAGACCCAGGCGGTGCTCGTCGCCGCCACGGAAGCCGGTACGGGCCTCTCCGGAGCCCCCACGGCGACCGACGATGACGCTTTCAGGACACTGAGGAAGGATGCCAGGGCATGGGAGGAGGGGCTCCAGTCGGCCCAGCTGACCGCCGCCCAGGCACGCCCTCCCGAGGGCGCGTCGGGGGTCTCCGAACTCATCCTTGGGTCCCTCGACCTCTATCTGGAATCGACCCGCCTCTATCAGCTCGCCGCCGACGCCGAGGGTGATCTCGCCGCCAGCCTGTTGGAACGGGCGGCGGCACAGCGAGATCTCGCGACCAGCCTGTGGACCAACGCGGTGGCGCTTCTCGACGAGGCCCGCGCAGAGGTCGACCTTCCCGCGTCCAGCCTTATCTCCCCGGTGGCAGCGGCTCCGGCCGAGGACGAGGCGACCCCCGAGGCCACTCCCTCCGAGGAATAGCCCGGGCGCGCTCCACCCTTAGACTCGCTCGATGGACCTCGTAGATCGTTTCGAGGCCACCTACGGTTTCCCGTTCGATCCGTTCCAGCGGCGCGCGTGCGCATCCCTGGTGGGTGGCTCGTCGGTGCTGGTGGCCGCTCCAACCGGTGCGGGCAAGACCGTCGTGGGGGAGTTCGCCGCCTGGTTCGCTCTGCAGGAGGGCGGCAAGACCTTCTACACGACGCCGATCAAGGCGCTCTCCAACCAGAAGTTCGGGGACTTCGTCTCGATCCACGGAGCCGATAACGTCGGGCTCCTCACCGGCGACAACTCGGTCAACGGCGAGGCCCCGGTCGTAGTCATGACCACAGAGGTCCTCCGCAACATGATCTACGAGGACTCTCCGACGCTCCACGGCCTCCGTTATGTCGTCCTCGACGAGGTTCACTACCTCCAGGACCGCTATCGCGGCGGGGTGTGGGAGGAGATCCTCATCCATCTGCCGGTCGACGTACAGATCGTCTCGCTCTCCGCAACCGTCTCCAACACCGAGGAATTCGCCGAATGGCTGCAGACCCTTCGGGGTCGGACCGAGGTCGTAATCGAGGAGCAGCGGCCGGTCGAAGTGAGGCACTGGTACTTCGCGTCGGATGAGCTGCTCCCCATGTTCGTGCAGAAGGGCGACGGAACCCCGATCCCGAATCCAAGGGCGCGGGAGTTCGACCGGCGCAAGCGGCGGGGAGGACCGCGGCCACAGCGCGGGGGCCGGAGGGAGCGGGAGAAGCGACCGCGGATCCCGTTCCGGACCGAAGTGGTCGAGCGCCTCAACGGCGAGGGGATGCTTCCCGCGATCTACTTCATCTTCTCCCGTCGAGGGTGCAACGAAGCGGTCAAGCGTTGCCTCTACGAGAACCTCCGGCTAACGACGCCGGACGAGCGCAAGCGCATCACCGAGTACGCCGACCTGCGAGCCTCGGAGCTCCCGGAGGAAGAGCTGGAAATCCTCGGCTACCACGACTGGATCGCGGGCCTGGCGAACGGCATCGCCGCCCATCACGCGGGGATGATCCCGCCGTTCAAGGAAACGGTCGAGGAGCTGTTCAAGAAGGGTCTGGTCAAGGTCGTGTTCGCGACCGAGACGCTCGCGCTCGGGATCAATATGCCGGCGCGCACCGTTGTCATCGAGAGCCTCACGAAGTTCACCGGTGAGAAGCACGAACTGATGACCCCCGGCGAGTACACGCAGCTCTCGGGACGAGCCGGTCGGCGCGGCAAGGATGAACTCGGGCACTCGGTTGTGCTGATGCAGCGCTTCACCCCGTTCGAGACCATCAGTCGTCTCGCGTCGGCCCGCACCTATCCGCTGATCTCCTCGTTCCAACCGTCGTACAACATGGCGGTCAACATGGTCCGCAGCTACGAGCGGGCCGAGGCGGAGCACCTCGTGAACTCATCGTTCGCCCAATTCCAGGCCGACCGTGACGTCGTCGCGCTCGAGCGGAACCGGGAGCGCGACGAGGCCTACCTCGCCTCCTATCGCGAGCGCATGACGTGCGAGAAGGGCGACGTCGAGGAGTACCGGGAACTGGTCGCGGCGCTCAAGCGGATGGAATCCGGGGCCGTAGGAAGCGCCTCGCCGGTGGGCCGGCTCGACCGGCTCAAACGGGGCGACGTCTTCGAGATCGCCGGGGGGAAGCGACGGGGCCGCTACGTGGTCATCGAGCCCCTCAAGGAAGGGAACGGAGCGCCCAAACTCGTCGCGATGACTGAATCGCGCGCCCTGATCCGCCTCGGCCCAACCGACCTCCGTCGCACCCCCAGGGTGGTCGGATCCCTTCGCATCCCGAACGCATTCAGATCCAAGGACGCCAGCTCCCGCCGGACGCTCGCGCGCAAGCTCACCGCGATCACCGTCGACGAGGAGCCTCTCGATGCCGCGGGGAACGATCAGCTCGGCGAGTTGAAGGAGAGGGTCGAGAACCACCCGGTGCACTCATGTCCCGACCGGGGCAGGCATCTCCACTTCGCCGAACGCGCCGTCCGACTCGAGAAAGAGGTCAAGGGGATCACCAGGCGCATCTCCCGCCGGACGGGGACCCTCGCTCGCCGGTTCGATGTCGTGGTCGACGTCCTCGAGGACCTCGGTTACGTCTCCGACTGGAACCTGGAGCCAAAGGGCGAGCTGCTCACCGGCGTGTACAACGAATCTGATCTGCTCGTGGTCGAGTGCCTGAAGGAAGGCGTCCTCGACGACCTCGATGGCCCCGAGGTGGCGGCGGTGTGCTCAAGTCTCGTGTACGAGACCCGCGGCCCCGACCCGGTGGCTCCTCCGAGCTGGCCGACCGACGCGGCACGTTCTGCCTGGAACCGGCTCGTCGAGCTCTACAACCGCATCGAGCGACACGAACACGCCCGGGGGATCGAGTTGACGCGCGAGCCCGATCCGGGGTTCTCGGAGAAGGCCTACCGGTGGACCGCTGGTGCGCCGCTCGACCGGGTGCTCGAGGAAGAGGATGCCCCCGGAGACTTCGTGCGTTCGGTCAAGCAACTGGTCGACCTTCTGCGGCAACTCGAACCGATCGCCCCGACCGAGGATCTCCGAGACGCCATCGCCGAGGCGATTGAAGGGCTCCACCGCGGGGTCGTCGCCTACTCGTCTCTGGAGGTCTGATGGGCTCTGCTATCGAAGGCGTCATCTTCGATTGGGGCGGCACGCTATCCCGGTGGGCCGAGGTCGACCTCGAGGACATGTGGAGGGTCGCCGCCAAACACATCCACCCTGACGATCCCGACGACCTGATCCGTCGCCTGATCGAGATCGAGGGTCGTTTCTGGAAGGACGTCGAGGCGACCCAAACGAGTGCTCATCTGTCCGACGTCTTCGCCGTCGCGACCCATGAGCTCGGCGTCGACATCGCCGAGGTGGTCCTAGAGGAAGCGCTCCAGCACCATCTCGACTCGTGGACGCCGCACATCTCTCACGACCCCGACGCGGTCCCCGTGTTGCAAGAGCTCAGGGGCATGGGCCTCAAGATCGGGCTGCTATCGAACACGTTGTGGCCGCGGGCCTTCCACGAGCACTTCCTCGAGCGCGACGGCCTGATCGATCTGATCGACGTTCGTCTCTACACGAGCGACATGGCGCGCACTAAACCACATCCCAGTGTGTTCGAGGCCGCTATGGACGCGCTCGAGCTTCAGGATCCAGCGGCGATCGTGATGGTGGGGGACCGGCCGTTCGACGACATCGGCGGGGCCAAAGGCGCCGGGATGCGCGCGGTGCTACGACCGAACCCTGCGATCAACGCTCTGCCGGGTCCCGAGCCGGATGCGACGATCGAGTCACTGCCCGAGCTTCTGCCGGTCGTGCGAAGATTCCAGCATGGATGACGCCTACATCGTCGACGCGATCCGAACCCCGATGGGCCGGTTCGGCGGTGTCCTCGCCTCCCTCAGACCCGACGACATGGCCGCCCATGTGATCGCCGAGATCGTGGCCCGAAACTCGGTCGACGGCGCGACGATCGAGGATGTCGTTTGGGGCGCCGCCAACCAGGCCGGTGAAGATAACCGCAACGTCGCGCGGATGGCTCTCCTACTCGCCGGACTGCCGGTCGCGGTTCCCGGTGCGACCGTCAACCGACTCTGCGGTTCAGGCCTCGAAGCGGTGAACTCGGCGGGACGTCAGGTCATCGCCGGCGAAGCGGACGTCGTGATCGCCGGCGGCTCGGAATCGATGACCCGTGCCCCTTTCGTGATGGCCAAGGCGACCACGGCATTCGACCGCCGCGCCGAGGTCTACGACACCACGATGGGTTGGAGGTTCTCGAATCCTGCACTCGAGGCCCGCTACGGGGTCGACACCATGGGGCAGACGGCCGAGAACGTGGCCGAGGAATGGAACGTCTCGCGCGAGGATCAAGATGAGTTCGCACTGCAGAGTCACCAGCGGGCGGTGAACGCACGCGATGAGGGACGGTTCAAGGAAGAGATCGTTCCGATCGAGATCCCGCAGCGGAAGGGCGATCCCATCGTGGTCGATCAGGACGAGCCCCCTCGACCAGGCACCTCCCTGGAGCAACTAGCGCGACTCAAGCCGGCGTTCCGAGATGGCGGGGTGGTCACCGCCGGCAACTCCTCGGGGATCAACGACGGTGCATCCTCGGTCCTCCTGTCCTCGCAGATAGCACTCGATAACAACGGGTGGACCCCGATGGCGCGTATCGTCGCGACTGCAGTCGCAGGGGTCGAGCCTCGCGTGATGGGCATCGGCCCGGTGTTCGCGACCCGGAAGGTGCTCGGGCGCGCCGGCCTCTCGATCGATGACATCGACCTCGTCGAACTCAACGAGGCATTCGCCGCTCAATCGATCGCGTGTGTACGTGAGCTCGAGCTCGACATGGAACGGGTCAACGTCAACGGAGGTGCGATCGCGCTGGGCCATCCGCTCGGCTGCTCGGGCGCCCGCATCCTCACCACGCTCGTGCACGAGATGAAACGTCGTGAGGTCCGCTACGGCCTCGCGACGATGTGCATCGGAGTCGGCCAGGGCATCGCCACCATCGTCGAGAGGGTCTGATGCTCGACGATCTCAGGAACATGCTCGGTGCCGGCGCGGTCGACGACTCCCCCGAGGGACTCGCAAGTCATACCCACGACTGGTACCCGGGCGCGCTACTCCGTGACCGCATGGGAACACCGGTCCCGGGGCCATCTGTCGTCGTACGGCCAAGGGACACCGGCGAAGTCGCGGCGGTCCTCGAGTGGGCGCAGGTGACCTCGACGCCGGTCGTCCCCTTCGGTGGAGGCTCGAGTGTCGTACGCGGGATCGAGCCGGATGGTGCGGTGGTCATCGACCTCGAACGCCTGAACTCGATCTCGGAGGTCGATGAGAAGAGCGGACTCGTGACCGCGGGGGCCGGTGTCACCGGCCCCGCTCTCCGTGACCACCTCGCGGAGTCAGGCTACCTCCTGGGACACGAACCTCAGTCGGTCGATATCTCCACAGTCGGTGGATGGGTTGCCACGCGCGCCTGCGGTCAGCTGTCGGCCAAGTACGGCGGCATCGAGGATCTCGTCCGCGGCCTCGAAGCCGTTCTTCCTGGGGGCCGGATCGTGCGCACGAAGACGGCCCCCCGCCGGTCCACCGGTCCCGATCTCGCCGGTCTTCTCATCGGGTCCGAGGGAGCCCTCGGTGTCGTCACCGAGGTGACCCTGCGAGTGTTCCCGCTCCCGACCGAGCGAGCCGACCTCTGCCTACGTTTCGAACACATGACCGAAGGCGTCCAAGGCTGCCGGGTTCTGGCGCGATCCGACCTCGGCCCGACCATGGTTCGTCTCTACGACGCCGAGGATGCGGCTCTCTTCCTCCGTCATCACCCGGACGAACCGATGGGCCCGCTACTCCTGTGCTCGTTCGACGGCGACGACTCCGACCTACGCAGGGAGCGGGCCGCCGAGCTCATCGACGGGACTTCCGGGAATGACGATCTCGTCGCCCACTGGTGGGAGCATCGCAACGATGCGGTCGAGGAGTTCCGCAAGGTCATGGCCGGGGAGGGCCTGCTCGGCCCTCATGGGATCGTCGACACGATCGAAGTGGCCGGAACCTGGACCGTCCTGAGAGACCTGTATCACTCGGTCAAGGAGGGTCTGTCGGAGGCGGCGGGTCTGGTCGGCTGCCATGTCTCCCACGTTTATCCCGACGGCGCCTGCCTCTACTTCACGATGGGGTCGATGTGCAAGTCCGATGCCGAGGCCGAAGAGGTCGATCGGAAGTGGTGGGAGATCACCATGAGAAGGACGCTCGATGCAGGTGGCACTATCAGTCACCACCACGGCGTCGGGCGCGTCCGAGCCGGCTGGATAGAAGAGGAGCTGGGGGAGTGGTTCGAGGTGCTACGCCTGATCAAGAAGGCGATCGACCCGAAGG
>WHTI01000231.1 GCA_009377815.1 Actinomycetota bacterium | reverse complement strand
GGCCGGGGATGTGACGGTCGATTATGAGGTGGTGCCGCTCGATGGGGTGGGAGAGGCGTGGGTGCGGCAGGCGTCGTCACCCCATCGCAAGCTGGTGATCTCACTGGCGTGACAGACCTCAGACCGTTTCGATCCATTCGTCGTGGAGGTCGGCGGTGACCAGATCCCTGCCCGGTGGTCCGCCCAGATCCTCGACCCGAAACGTGACCGTGTACAGGGGTGGATAGGGTTGGTGGTGGTCGAGGGGATTGACGATGACCCCGTGCCGTGCGGTGACGGTCCCGACACGTCCCCTCACATAGTGGGGGGTGCGGGGATTGCCCCCGGGACATGTCTCGAGGACGCGAACCCGATCACCGGTGCGGAACCGCTCATCAGGATCGGTCATGGTGCTCGGTTGGTGGTGGGATCTCCTCGCTGCCAACCAGGCTCTCGGCGGTCACCAGCCCGGCCAGCTCTTCCTCGCTCATACCCTCGGTGCCCTCGGGTCGGCGGGGGAGGACCATCCAACGGACGTCGGAGGTGGAGTCGCGTACCATCACCGTCCGCTCCGGGGCGACGTCCAGTCCGAACATGTCACGGATCGTCTCCCGCGGGTCCGCCACGATTCTCTGTTTGTACCCGTCGGTGCGGTACCACCACGGGGGGTCGCCGAGGAGGTCGTGGGGGTAGCACGAGCACAGGGTGCACACCACGATGTTGTGGGCCTCGTCGGTGTTCTCGGCCACGCCGAGCTTTCCGAGACGTCCCGGGGGGATGTCGAGCTCACGCACCGCCTCCCGGCCGGTGGCGAGGAGGCGCTCCTTGAATTCGGGGTCGACCCAGGCCCGGGCCACGATGCGGGCCCCGTTCCGATAGCCGAGCTCATTCAGACGACGGCGGTTCTCGGTGAGGGCGTCCATCGTGACCTCGCCACGATCGAGGAGGGCTTGGGTGAAACAGGCGATAAGGTGTCTCGTCTCAGACAGGGCTGTCTCGAGGAGCCCGATCCGCGTGGTGAGGTCCCCCTCGTAGACCCGGTCGGCGAGACGGAACTCGAGGTTGTAGTCGCCCCGTTCCCGACGGTTGTCATCGATGGCAACCGAGTGGTTGGCCAGCGGGGTGGTTACGGTGGCAATGTCGAGGATCATGGTGTCGAGGGCATCCTCGAGGGCGCGGATCCGCGGCTCGAGGTCCGCTGGAGGATCCGTCGGTTCGATGGGTTCGGTGGTCTCGTGGGCCAAGAACAGATCGGCCCAGGTGATGATCCCCCGTCGCAGGAACAACAGGACCCGCGCCTCCACCCGTTTCCGTCGGAAGTACTCGAGATCCGCCGCCACCGCGGCGACGTGGCCCTCGAAGTCCTGCATATGGGAGTGGTCGGGATGCTCAGTCATGGGCGGATGATGAGGTGCTTTCCGGATCGGTCCCGGTCATCCCGTTCTCGCGCCCAAGTCGAGCGCTACACCACGCGAATCTCGTGCCAGAACGGGTTGGTGCGGGACTCTGAGACTCATACTGCACTGTACCCGAGGGACCCTCGGTATCATGCGAGGTCATGGCCCACGTACAGAAGAATTCGCGACTGCCCAAGCTCCACTCCACCCGCGACACCCGCGATCGCATCGACCTCGTCACCACCGAGACCTTCGGTACCACCGACCTCAAGGCGGATCGGATCACCTATCACCCCGGTGACACCGCGGCCGCCCACCGCCATCCCGACTGTAAGCACTTCTTCTTCGTGCTCGACGGCAAGGGGGTGCTCCACGCCGAAGACGAGGAGATCGATCTGGCCAGCGGGGACGTGGTGATGCTCGACGAGGACGAGGTCCACTGGTTCGAGAACCGCTCGGACACCGACTTCGAGTTCATCGAGTTGTGGGTCCCGGCCCCTCCCACGCCAACGGTGTGGGTCAGTGACGACCAGTGCACCTGGGCGCCCAACACCTGATCGGTCCCGGTCACACCCGTTCTCGCGCGCAATTCGAACGCCATACTGGTGCGCGAATCTCGCGCCAGAACGGGTTGTGGGAGAATCGTCGTAATGGATTCGGCTCTACCCCAGTATGAGCGATGGGCGGCCTTGCTGGCGGTCGCTCTCGTCCTGGTGGCCTGCCAAGGGTCGGGCGAGAGAGCGCCGGACGTTGCAGACTTCGCCGAAATTTCCGGGGAGGCACCGGTAGTCGAGCCCGATCCGTTGGGCAGCACTGCAACGTTGCGGGTGACGACGTCGATCGATGCAGTCTGCGCCGTCGCCTTCGGTGAGACGGAGAGTTTTGGCCGGCTCGCCACCGACCAGGAGATGGATGCGAGCGGACACCGTGACCATGAGGTGTTGCTGACAGGGCTGACGCCGGACACCAATTACGTCTATCGGCTGCAGGGTGTCGGTATCGATGGGCGCCTCTACCGTAGCGAGGTATTCAGTTTCCGGACACCGCTGGCGTCGGAGGTCCAGCCTGGGCGCAACGTGGCGATGGATGCCGAAGTCGTCGATGTGAGCTCCGAGTTCTCCGGAGCCTTTGCCGCCGCCAATGCTGTCGATGGCGATCTTGGTACCGAATGGTCGTCGAGTGGCGACGGCGACGACGCATACCTGGTCATCGATCTCGGACGGGAAGTGCCGGTCGTGGGCGTTGGGTTCCACACCCGCAGCATGTCGGACGGGAGCGCAACCACCGAGACATTCAAGATCACCGTTGACGGCGATGAGGAGTACGGACCGTTCCCGGTCGGCCGCGCCGATGTGAGCTTCACCGGACGAACGGTCCGGTTCGAAATCGTCACGTCGAGCGGTGGCAACACCGGGGCGACCGAGGTCGAGGTGTTCGAAGCGCCATGACGAAGTCCGCGCCTACCCGGACGCAGGGTTTTGACGGCCGCTCGTTGCCGTCCCCCTATCACCCCGTTGCCCGTTCTCGCGCCCAATTCGAGCGCCATACCGCACGAATCTCGCGCCAGAACGGGTTGGAGGGCCGGGATCGACACCGCAGGACCTCACAAGAGCGCGTCGACAAGCACGGATATCACCAGCAGCAGTAGTCCCAGGACGATGAGGGCGGGGAGGAGCCGACGCATGTCCAACAACCCTCCCCACCGTGTTCGACCCTCTAGCGACCTGATCACGGTGCGCGCCTCGTCTACCCGGGAGGCGGGGACGAGGACCCTGATGCGGTCTTCTTGGAGAGGGCCGGCCACTCCGGTCCTGGTGGTGGTGGCGTCGATACCGCGGGCCGCCAGTTGGGCGATGAGGACCCGAGCCTGCAGGT
>WHTI01000452.1 GCA_009377815.1 Actinomycetota bacterium | reverse complement strand
GCTCGACCCGCTGACCGGTGCTCTCCTCGGCACCCCCGCCAACGTCGCCACCGACGAGACCGGCGACCTCTATGCCAATCAGGGTTCGCTCTGGATCGCCCGAGGCTCGGACGACACGATCACCCGGATCAACGAGTCAACCGGCGTGCTGACCGGTGACTTCGGGGTTGACGGCAACTACCTCGACATGGCGATCGACAATCGGGCGGTCTGGATGCTGTCGGGCTCTGCAGCCCGCGCCTTTCTGACGCCGCTAGATCTCGCGACCGGAGCGCTGCTCGCCGAGGGGATCGAGATCGATGGTGCTCCACTCGAGGTAAGGACCCGCGCCGGGGTCATCTGGGTGGCCGTCAACGGCGCCGACCGCGTCCTGCGCATCGATCCCGACACCGCGATCAACCCGTAGGGCCTAGTCCTTCATGAGCCGGTCGAGCCGGGCCCGCGCCGCGTCCAGCGTCTTGGCGCGGCGACGCCATCCCTTCCACGGATCGTTCTCCGCGCGCTTGAGCGCCTCTTTGAAAGAGTACTTGCGCGGTCCGAATCCTCGCGCGCCGACCTCTTTCCAATCGAGCGTGACCGCGACCGGAGCGCCCGGAATCGGACGCACGGAGTAGGGAGCGACGACGGTCGCTGTCGGAGCGTTGCGCATCCAGTCGAGGAACAGCCGGCCCTTCCGCTTGTCCTTACGGCCCTCGATCGTCAGCTCATCGGGATGCCTGCGCGCCAAGAGTTCCATGACGTCCCGGGCGAACGGTCTCGTCTCGTCGTAGGTGGTCCCCTTGATCGGAACCGTCAGGTGCAAGCCGCGCGAGCCACTCGTCTTGACGAACGGAACGAGCCCGAGACCCTCGAGCAACTCCCGGGTTAGCTTCGCGGCACGCTTGACCTCCGAAAAGGCCTCTGACGAGGGGTCGAGATCGAAGACGATCTGGTCGGGCGCGTTGAGGTTCTCGATCGTGTTCAACGACATGTGCACGGTGATGGTTCCCTGGGTCGCGAGATACGGGAGGACGGGTCCGGCGCCAACCACGTGATCGACCGTTCCGCCTCCGCGCTTGCCCACCGTCTGGCGCTCGATCCAATCGGGGAAGTGCTTC
>WHTI01000416.1 GCA_009377815.1 Actinomycetota bacterium | reverse complement strand
CCGGCCACAGCCGGCCGCGGTGAGCGCGTCGACCTGGCCGGTGTCGTTTTGGCTGCGGGTGCTGACCCGGGCGTATCCGATGCGTGCCATGAACAGCAGCGTGCCGGAAACGGCCGACAGGATCCGGGAGCCCGATCGGTTTCGGACACGGGTTTAGGACACGTCCCGGTCGGGCGTGTCGTGTCCGTCGCGGACGTCCCGATAACGACCGTTTTGCACCAGGAGGGCCCGGATCATGCTCACGTCGCCGGACGTTATCGCACCAGGAACCAGTCCACCTTCCCGCCGCCCGCCGGGGGTGGCTGGTCAAACCGGATCGTGAATCCCCAGGATCGTTGATCGTTGGGATCCTGGGGATTCTTCCATTTCTTGACCGCCTTGAGAGTCAGCCAGTCGCACTCGACCATGACGGCGTATTCATCTGTGGCTTCTGGCGTGGCAAAGGGGACCTCGTGGGATGTGTCGCCGGCCTCGACGGGCTTGTTAATGCCACGCAGGTTGTGTGCGGGGGTCGATGTCGCGGACAGCCCTTGCAGGTTGATCGACCCACGCTGGCGATGGTCAATGTGTCCACTCTCTTCGATGTCGTGGCCGCCAACGGAGAATACGAAGTTTCCAGTCTCAGGATCAGCGTGGAGAGTCGACACCGCCCACGGGTCCCGCTTAAGGCGCCACTTAATCTTTTGGATGTTTCCGTTCGGTTGCCACAGGTCGATCGCGGCGTCCTTTACTTCTCCACGAACGGAGAGAGCAGAGTTCGTGCTGGCAAAAATAAAGACACCGTTGTTAAAGCTTGGCTTGCCGTCCTTTTGGGTAGAAGCGGCTCCATCCAAGGTGCGTGCATTCCCTGTGCTGTCGATGGAAAGCCCTGCGGACAACTGCACCTTCCCCAGGTTCCGGCTCAAGATGGAGACTCCCTGCGGACCGCCAGGGAACGCCTCGAAGTGTCGGGCACGGAAGCCGACTGGATGCCAGGGGTGTGCTCCGGCAGGGTTGGCGATGGGGTCACCCACTGCGAAAGGAAAGGAGGTGTTCATCGAGGGAGTGGGGGCCATGAGCAGCGTCCGTTCCTCGGTCTTGGCGACAACTCCGCCACGGCCCTGGACGTTCCCACTTACGGCGCGCCGGACGTCGCTCACCCAGCCCCCGGGGCGATGACGTAGTTGAGCTCGACGGGCTCGCCGCCGTACGTGTAGTTCTCTTCCCTGAACAGGGTCGGGCCACTG
>WHTI01000293.1 GCA_009377815.1 Actinomycetota bacterium | reverse complement strand
GTTCCCAGCTTCACCGGGGCCGAGTCTCGAGCTCGCTCGATGCCCAGTGCCCCGAAGATGTCCTGCTGGTGGACGCCGATATCGGTGACGAGGATGCGGTCGGTGAACATCGGCAGCCCGTTCGGGTAGGGGTTGTCGCCATGCATCATCGATTCAAGTGTTGCGCCCGCGCTGTCCCACTCTGCGATGACCTCGTCGAGCGATCGATCGGCCCGGTCTGAGACCTGTTTGGCGGTCCAGTCATTGAGGCCCGGGATGACTTCGGGCTCGCCGAAAGCGCTGAAGTAGTCGTTGGGGAAGTCCCCTTCGAGTGCACATGCCGCATCGCCGGTGAGGTGGGCGACGACATCCCGGATCGACCAGCCCCGGGTCGCAGGGACCTCCTTGTGGAGCTCATCCTCGGGCAAGGACCGGACCAGTTCGCAGATCTCGCGACGCGTGGAGCGGTAGACGTCCGAAAGGTCACCCATGTACGCGGACTCTACCGTGCAGCCGGGCGCTTTAGATCCGGAAGAAGAGACCTCCGAAACGGCGTGCCAGCTCGACGTCTCCGTATGCGGTCCCTGCGTGAACGCGTCCGAACGCCGTGAGCACGAGGCTTGCGGGGTCGAACTCGAGCACGGTCGGAAGGTCGTCGACGTCGCCCGGCTCGTACGCGAGCCCCTCGTCGGTGCACGAGAAACGAAACGTGCCTCCGTTGCGACCGCTCACCTTGATACCGATGTTGAGATCACCGTCGCCGCGGCGTGACGGGTCACAGGTCGCTTGCCAGACGACGAACATGAACGGCACGAGAAGGTCGGCGACATCGGCGCTAAGGAAGTGCTCCATGCCGAGGCCCTCGCGGACGTCCCATGAGTGGACGCCGTAGTCCATCAACTGACCGACCGGGTAGAACCACGCCGGAACCGGGCCCATGTAGGCATGCATGATGATCAGGTTGCCCCACTCGTCCTCGGTGAGGGTCTCGAACATCTTCATCGCGCGGTCGTAGGCGGTGTGGAGTCGGGCGAGTAGTTCCTCGCGCGGCAGGTCGCGGTGGACCGAGGAACGTTCGTCGGCCTTCATCGACATCTGATCGAGGCCGGCGATCCCCTCGGCGGTCCCTCCGGCGCGGGTGGTCTCGAAGCGCTCGAGGTAACCCTCGGTCGTATCGACGAGGTGCCCGACGATGTCACGGACCTGCCAGTGACCAGATGCGGTGGGGGACTCCCAGTTCTCGGGGACCTCGGCGAGGGCGAAGAACCCCTCGGCCTGCTCCTTAACGACCCGGAGGATCGTGTCCCGGCCCTCCCATGTCGTTGCGTCCCACGCCTTCGATGCCTCGGTCGTGGCCATCGAAACCCCCCTTGAGATCCGAGCGGCGGCACCCCCGCCTCCGCAGTGGGAACATTCTTCCACTGGCTATAGTTACTTACAAACGGATAGGAACCATTCAGCACCTCTGAAGTCCGTCAGGCGCCACCAAGCAAGCCCACGGGACCACAGAAGTGCAGAACGCGCCGCGAGAGATCGGGAGGCTCTAGTGAAGCTCGAAGGGATCCATCACATCACCGCCATAACCGGGGATGCTCCGCAGAACGTGAGGTTCTACGCCGGGACGCTCGGACTGAGGTTGGTCAAGAAGTCGGTCAACCAGGACCAGCCGACCGTGTATCACCTGTTCTACGCCGACGAAGAGGGCGGCGCGGGCTCCGACATCACGTTCTTCGAGTACCCGGGAGCCGGGCGCGGCCGGGCAGGCGCCGGGATGGTGCACCGCATCGTCTGGCGGGTCGGCTCCGGGGCCTCGATCGATTTCTGGGAGTCCCGTTTCGAGGGCGAGGGCGTCCTGACCAAAAGGGAGAACGGCTCGCTGTTCTTCTCCGATCCCGAGGGCCTCAACTTCGAGCTCCGAGTGGTCCAGACGACCGATGAGCCGTTGATGGCCAAGCACCCCGAGATCCCGGAGGAACACGCGATCCTGGGCTTCGACGGCGTCTACGCCTACACCGACGACGTCGAGGCGAGTCGGAAGCTGTTCGAAGAGACACTCGAGTTCGATCCCGACGGCGATCGTTCGTGGACCGTGCGCGGCAAGCAGCGCGGCGGCTTCTACACCTACGACGAGGCTCCCCTCGATCCCGGTATCGAAGGCGCGGGAACGGTGCACCACGTTGCGTGGGGATCGCCGACGGACGAGCACAAGGAATGGCGGGCACGCGTCGCCGAGGC
>WHTI01000274.1 GCA_009377815.1 Actinomycetota bacterium | reverse complement strand
TGTTGCGACAGGCAGATCCAAGCCGGCTGTAAACAACTCGATTCCGGACCTGGTTGCCGCCGACATCTTGCGTCCATTGTCACAGTCCCAACGCAACCGCGCCTGGGAGGCCAGCGAGCTGTTAGATCTGATCGTGGATCTTGAGGCAGGTAATGGATGAGTCGCTGCCCCGGGGGCCGGGTCTCGCTTTTCATCGGTCGGCGCCGTGGGCCCACGTCGGATGGCCGAACGCCCGCGATCAAGTCGCCTAACTACCCCTGCAGATGGCGGCCCGCTCCGCCTCTGCCTCGAACACCTCAATCTCGACTCGCTCGGATGTGGTTCTTGCTTCGCTGTGCCGCGACCTCGGTCGGCAGGGGCTTGCCTTCCTAAATTGCGTACGCGGCGAGGGATTTTTCCCACCGAACGGCGTGTTGAGCCTCTTATCATTCTCACTTCATTGGGGAGACAGAAGATGTCAAACAAGGCACTGAGGAATGCGGCCATCGTTTTCATGGCGGGCTCGATGCTCGTCCCCGTCCATCCGGTCTCGGCCGCGCCAACCTGTTTCGGCAAGAGGGCAACGATCGTCGGGACCAATCGGGATCCGTTCAAGTCCGTTGAGCTGAACGGCACTCGCCGAAACGACGTGATCATCAGTCTCGCCGGCTCGGACGTGATCAATGGTCGTGGAGGAGACGACCTCATCTGCGGTGGCGGAGGCGATGACTACATCAAGGCGGGAGCCGGCAACGACAAGGTCAAAGGCGGGGCACTCTCGGACACCATCTATGGCGGCGCGGGTCGGGACCAACTGTGGGGCGGCCCGCAGAGCGATGGATTGATCGGAGGCCCCGGCAACGATCGACTTATCGGAGGGCACGGCTTTGAGAGCCTGATCGGGGGACCCGGCGACGACTCGATCGACGGCGGCGCTGACTACGATGCCGCAGAGTTCTGGGACTCACCGCGCGGGATCGAGGCGGACCTCAGGGCCGGCACCGCCGCCGGCTATGGGCTGGACACCCTGGTATCGATCGAGGGCCTGGTCGGGTCGAACCACGATGACGTGTTGCACGGCGACGACTTCTCCAATGAGATTCAGGGAGGAGCCGGCGACGACATCATCCATGCCTACGCCAGCGATGCCGATGGGGGACTCGACATCCTGCGCAGTTCAGGTGGCACCAACGTCCTCGACGGCGGCGACGGACCCGACATCGCGAGCTATAACGGGAATCCTTGGCCGGTAAACGCGGACCTCGCGACCGGAACGATGACCTCGGACTATGGAACCGACACGCTGCTTGGTATCGAACATCTCGTCGGTTCCAGGGAGAACGACACCCTCGTCGGAAACGATGAGGACAACATCATCTTCGGCAGCGTCGGCGATGACTTCATGGACGGGAGGCAGGGAGTGGACGAAGTCGCCTTCGACGACTCGCGCATGCCCGTAACTGCGGATCTCGGTGCCGGTACCGCCGAGGCCGACTGGTGGGGTTCTGACACGTTCGTCAACTTCGAGAATATGGCGGGATCCTCGTGGAAAGACGTGCTCGTCGGTGACGACGGAGACAACCTGATCCGTGGATGGGGGCGCAACGACAGCCTCATTGGGCTCGGCGGTAACGATCAACTCATCGGCGGGCTCGGTACGGACGATGCCGACGGGGGCGATGGGATAGACGAGTGCGAGGCAGAGATGCACAACTGCGAGTTCGATGTCCCTCTGCAGACCTCGCGCGAGCCCTGGTCGATGCCGCCCGGCGTGGAAGCCGCCTTCGACATGGTGGTGGTATCGGGGCAGCAGGCGTTGTGGCCGGTCACGGGCCGGTCGACCTTGCCCAGATGTTCCTTCCTCGCCCCCTGTGCTCGAAGCGCAGCCATCTTAGGGGGAGGGTCGCACACCTGCCCCTCGGCGTAGTGACGCGGGGAACGGCTCGGCGACCAGGCTCTGCCTACATGCTCCGCGATCAATCTTGATCACCGTCAATCTGGACTCGTTTCAGCTCAGCTGCTGCGGCAACGAGTTTCACCATCAGATCGATCGCGGCACGGTTGGAAAGCTCGCTACGGCGTACGAGGTCGGCCCATGTCTCGAAGGCGAGTGTGTGAGCGATCGTCGCCCTTAGCTCCTTAGTCTCATGTCGCCCCTCGAGTAGGGCCTCGATCAGGAACGCCAAGAAGCTCGCGTAGGGTGCCAGGATTTCAGCTAGCACCGGCACCTTGGGCGCGTCGCGCAAGAGTTTCTCGGTCATCTCGGCGGTCTCCGAGTAGTACTCGTATAGCGACCCGAGGGCCGCTCGCAGCCGCGCATCAGGGTCCGCGACAGACAACCAGGTTGCCTCAGGCGGCGGATGCACTGAAAGGTAGTGGGATTGGCACGCGCGAAACAGCGCAGCCTCGTCTGGAAAGTGGCGGTAGACCGTGACTCGCTGTACTCCAGCGCGGTCGGCGACC
>WHTI01000221.1 GCA_009377815.1 Actinomycetota bacterium | reverse complement strand
CCGTGGACCCGGCGACCGCGCCGCCGAAGAGATAGGTGAACATCAGGACGAACATCACCGGCGTGATGGTCACGTCGAGGAGTTGTTCGGGGACGTGCTTGACCTTCAGCATCCCGCGCCACCCGAAGGTGATAGCGGTCGACAGCGCGTTCGCGCGCGGTGGGCGCGACGTCGAGGCGATCGCCTTACGGACGGCAGTTTCGTCGGCGTCGGTCGCCGCCGACGCCCTCTTCGTCGTGGGGGTCTGGCTCATGCCGGCTGCTCCTCTTCGGTGGGGTCGGGTTCTTCGGACGGAACCTCCTCGGCCGGATGGCCGGTCAGGGCCAAGAAGACCTCATCGAGGCTCGGCTGGCTGAGTGAGAAGTTGGCGATCCGCACGCCGGACCGCGCCAGCTCGGCGACCGCCCCGGCGGCGCGGTCGGCGTCGGAGCAGGAGGCTGATAGGGCGGCAGGATCGGGCTCGAGGATGATGTCGCCGAGCTCGCGATCCAGCACCTGCTCGGCCAGTGGGCGCTGTTCGGGATCGAGCAGGCGCACCCGCAGAGCCCCGGAGCCTACCGAGGCCTTGAGCTGAGTCGGCGTCCCCTCGGCGATAACCCTGCCGTGGTCGATCACCGCGATCCCGTCGGCGAGCTGGTCCGCCTCCTCGAGGTACTGGGTGCAAAGAAGGATCGTGGTGCCGCCTGCGACCAGCGCCCGGATGATGCCCCAGACCTGGTTGCGGGAGCGCGGGTCGAGGCCGGTCGTCGGCTCGTCGAGGAACATCAGCTCGGGAGTGACCACGATGGAGGCGGCGATGTCGAGCCTTCGTCGCATCCCGCCCGAGTAGTTCTTAACCAGCTTGCTCTCTGCCTCGGAAAGCCCGAACGCCTCCAGGAGCTCGGTGGCCCTCGCCTTGGCGGCCTGACGCTTGAGGCCCAGGAGACGCCCGATCAGGATCAGGTTCTCGCGGCCGGTGAGGTCCTCGTCCACCGAGGCGAGTTGTCCGGTGAGGCTTACCGCCGCCCGCACCTCGTCGCTCGCCTTCACGATGTCGTGACCGAAGACAAGTGCGGTACCGGCGTCGGGTCGGATCAAGGTCGCCAGCATTCGGATAGTCGTGGTCTTGCCGGCGCCGTTCGGTCCGAGCATGCCGTACACGGACCCACGCCGCACCGCCAGATCGATGCCGTCAACTGCCAGGGTGTCGCCGAAGGCCTTGACGAGGCCCGTCGCCTCGATCGCCAGAGCGGAGTTCGTCGTCATCTAGCCCCTTTCGGACCGGTGCTACATCCTTGTCAGCTATAAGACCCGTTCGACGGCTCAAACTCATCGCCCCCCGGGGCATTCCGCCAGCATAGGGCTGCTCTGATCCGGCAAGGCGACCTCGAGGGAGGAAACGTGGGCCATACGGAGAAATGCCCCGAAAGCCCCGGGGTTTCGTCGTAGCCCACCTGAGGCATGGGATCGGACGATCAAGAAAGGCGGGTCATGCTGGGTAGAGCGCGGGTGGAGAAGCGATCCGGGGCAGGGCGTATCCGGTTAGGTGTCATCTTCTTGAGCGTGGGGCTCCTCGCCGGTTCGCTCGCAGGAGCCGGGCCCACGGCCGCTGCGACAACGTCCAGCATCGATGCCGTTGGCAGCGTTGAGCAGGTGTACGTCACCGGTCTCACGCCCGGAGCCCAGGCGTCGCTCCTCGATGCCCAAGGGCAACCCGTCAAGACACAAACCGTCAATCCCCTGGGTGGGGTCCTCTTCCGCGAAGTTCCGCCGGGTAACGGGTATGGCGTCGAGTCCGAGGGGGCGGAGTCGGATCCGCTCACGGTGCACGGCGATGATCCGGCGCCGTGGGATCCGAGCATCTACGATCAGTCGATCCCCTCGAGCGGCTACTCCTACCTGACCACCCGCGACGGGACGAAGCTCGCGCTCACCGTGCATCCGCCGACGAGCCCGGCGGGGCAACCTGGTTTGCCCCAGGGCACTCAGCTTCCGGAGGGACCCACTACCTACCTTCCCCCGTATCCCACGCTGATCGAGTATTCGGGGTACGGGTACGCGAATCCGGACGGACCGCAGAGCGGCATCGCCGTTCTCGCGAACCTCATGGGCTTCGCCGTCGTCGACGTCAACATGCGCGGAACGGGCTGTTCGAGCGGCGCTTTCGACTTCTTCGAGCCGCTGCAGAACCTCGACGGCTACGACGTGATCGAGACGATCGCGAACCAGCCCTGGGTGAAGGGCCACAAGGTCGGCATGATGGGGATCTCCTACGGCGGCATCAGCCAACTGTTCACCGCCCAGCTCCAGCCGCCGTCCCTGGCGGCGATCTCTCCGCTGTCGGTCATCGACGCTACGGCGACGACGCTCTATCCGGGCGGGAACCTCAATACAGGCTTCGCCGTCAACTGGGCGAACGAGCGTCAGGAGGAGGCAAAGCCGGCCGGGCCGGACAGCGGGCAGCCGTGGGCCTACGAGCGGATCCAGAACGGGGACGAGACGTGCGCCGAGAACCAGGCGCTGCACCCCGAGGCCGCGGACCTGAACGCCAAGATCGACGCCAACGACCACTACGTCCCGGAGGTTGCCGATCCGCTCGATCCGGTGACGTTCGCCCACAAGATCGAGGTTCCGACGTTCCTCGTGTGCCAGTGGCAGGACGAACAGACCGGGGGACACTGCCCCGAACTCGTCTCGCACTTCACCGGCACGGATAGGAAGTGGTTCACCTTCACGAACGGCGCCCACATCGACTCCCTGGACCCGGAGACCTTCAACCGTTGGTACGACTTCCTCCAGTTGTACGTCGCCGAGCAGGCGCCCATGATCAACCAAGCTGCTCCCCGCGCGGCTGCTCCGGTCATCTACCAGGCGGCGATGGGACTCCCTCAGGACGACATCGTCACCCTGCCGGCGGATCCTATCCAGACGCTACCCACCTACGACCTGGCGCTCGAGGCGTTCGAGGAGCTGCCACAGGTCCGCGTGTTGTTCGACAACGGAGCGGGTGGCGGGCCCACAGGAACCGCCGAGCCGGGCGACCCCTATCCCGGATTCGAGGCCTCGTTCCCGACGTTCCCGATCCCCGACACCGAGGCCCGGACCTGGTACTTCGGCACCGAGGGAACACTGTCCGACGCCGTTCCGACTACCTCGGGTATCGATCGATACACGTCGGACGCAAGCGCGTTGCCACTCACCAACTACGGGAGCAACACCGGAACCGGAGGCTTGTGGGGTAACGCGTCGCAGTGGGACTGGAGGTGGGAACAGAACCCGGAGGGTACGGCCGTCTCCTATGTCTCCGAACCGCTGGCGAACGACACCACGGTTGTCGGCGGCGGAGCCGTGTATGTCTGGGTGCGGTCCTCGACCCGCGATGTCGACCTTCAGGCGACGATCACCGAGGTGCGTCCGGACGGAAACGAGACGTTCGTGCAGAACGGCTACATGCGTGCCAGCGCGCGGAAGCTCTCGACCGATTCCGACAACATCTTCAAGCGGCCGAGCACGCTGCTG
>WHTI01000401.1 GCA_009377815.1 Actinomycetota bacterium | reverse complement strand
GCTTCGCCCTGCTCACCCAGCGGTGGCACACCCTTCAGCAGGTCACCGTCAGCCCCAGCAAGATCAGCAGGATCGCACAGGCCGCCCTCGTGCTCACCCACTTCGAGCACGACTACCTCGCTTGCTGAGAAAACCTCACTGTCGAGTTCATGCACTTGGACTCCTGGCTGCCGCTTGCGAGAGTGAGCCCCCGTGGGGCTTCTGTAACCCACGGTGATCAAAGACGCAATGACCCGGTTGTTCGGTGGTCGACTGATGAGGAGCGACGGGTGGCGAGGTTGACCTGCCGCAGCTGGAGCGGCACCTTTTCGCGGCTGCGGACATCCTGCGCGGCAAGGTGGACGCCGCCCAGTACCAGGAGTTCATCTTCGGGATGCTGTTCCTCAAGTGTGCTTCGGACCAGTTCGACGAAGGTCCGTGAGCGGTTCGTCGCTGAGCGAGGCGAACTCCGGCCTGGGGGCGTCGTAAGGGCGGTCCCTACCTCGATCGCAAATCTAGCATGTTCTACGATGGGGCGTCATGGACGGCACTGACATGGACTCGATATCGGCTACCTCTGGCCAGGTTGAGGTTCGTCGTGCCAAGCGAAATGCCTTGTTCCAGATGGGCTCGAACCCGTATCCTGTTACGGTTCCGCGCACTCACTCGCTGCGGCAGATCCGCGATCAGAATTCGACTCTAGAGGTGGACGAGCACTCTGGTGAGTACGTCGGAGCGACCGGGCGCGTCATTTTCTTGCGCAATTCGGGGAAGCTATGTTTCGCGGCGCTTCGCGAAGGCTCCGAAGCGGAGCTGCAGATCATGCTATCGGCCCTCGAGCTGGGAGCCGAGTCGTTGAGCCAGTGGAAGGGGCTCGTTGACGTTGGCGACCACGTCTTCGTGGAGGGCGAGGTCATCATGTCGCGGCGCGGTGAGCTCTCGGTTCTCGCGCGGTCGTGGCGGGTGACCGCGAAGGCCCTGCGACCCATCCCCACGAAAGCTCGCGGGCTCTCGGACGAGAACCGGGTCCGACAGCGCTACTTGGACCTGATCGTGCGGCCCGAGTCGCGCCAGGTCGCGCGTACGCGGGCATGGGTGATCCGCACTCTGCGGGACATGTTCCATGAGCGTGACTTCATGGAGCTGGAAACTCCGATGCTCCAGCACCTGCACGGGGGCGCGGCGGCGTAAACATTCAGCCCCTGATCAGCGCATGACGTTGTCGCCGGTCGGCGGTGGGCTTCCGGTAGGTCCCGAGGGTCAGGTGGGTGCGAGTAGTGCTGGCATCCAGGGTTGGCCGGTGATCGCGCCGCGCAGCACGGTGAT
>WHTI01000337.1 GCA_009377815.1 Actinomycetota bacterium | reverse complement strand
TCGGTCAGGTCGTCGACCGGCACCTCTTCGAGGCGAACCCGCGCCTCGACGGCGAGGATCTCGACCTCGAGCCAGCGGGAGAACTTCGCCCTCTCCGAGAAGATCGCCGCCATCTCGTCGCGGCTATAACGTGGGATCACCCACGCATCCTACCGAGACACTCTTTGGCCGGGCGCCGGGGCGAACGACCATAGATTCTTGCTGAGGTCCTGGGAACCTCGTAGATAACGCGCTGGAACCTACGGCTAAGTCTTAACTGAGCCCTGGGCAAGGCTCTCCTTGGGCTGGTGCATGGCATCATTGTCAAAGCAAGCGGGGTGGGGTTCGGTCCCCACGAATCCATGGGAACGAGGAGACGCAATGTCATCGACGCGCCACCGCATCGCCGTGATTGCTGGAGACGGGATCGGGTCTGAAGTTGTCCCGGCCGCCCAGCGGCTTCTGGACGCGGCGGGAAAGAGATTCGGATTCCAACTCGAATGGACCGATTTCGATTGGAGCTGCGAGTACTACAGTCGTACGGGACGGATGATGCCCGAGGATGGCCTCGATCAGCTATCGGAATTTGACCAGATCTTCCTCGGCGCGGTCGGGTATCCCGGTGTTCCAGATTATGTCTCGTTATGGGGATTGCTCATCCCGATCCGCCGAAGGTTCCAGCAATACATCAATCTGCGTCCAATCAAGCTGCTGAGAGGTATCGAAAGCCCACTACGCAAGATCCCTCCTAGTGGAATCGACTTCCTTGTTGTTCGTGAGAACAACGAGGGCGAGTATTCAGAAGCCGGAGGTCGACTTTTTCGAGGGACCCCCCAGGAGATGGCCGTGCAAGAGTCAGTCTTTACGCGTTTCGGGATGGAGCGAACGATGCGCTACGCAATCGCTGCCGCAGAGGGGCGCGAGGGGAGGCTGGCGTCGGCGACGAAATCTAACGGCATCATTCACACGATGCCCTTCTGGGACGAGGTAATGGATGAACTCTCTGAAGATCACCCCAATCTTGATGTCAGTCAGTACCACATCGACGCGCTGGCCGCCCAATTCGTTCTAGACCCGGGACGCCTTGATGTAGTGGTCGCGTCGAATCTCTTCGGAGACATCCTGACCGATCTTGGAGCAGCCATTATTGGGAGCATCGGCATCGCTCCCTCAGCGAACCTAAACCCCGAGGGCGATCACCCATCGATGTTCGAACCCGTGCACGGTTCTGCACCCGATATCGCCGGCCAGGGAAAGGCCAATCCGATCGGCCAGGTTTGGGCAGGGGCCATGATGCTCGAGCACCTCGGACATCAAGAAGCCGCGGACGCTGTGATGGAGAGCGTAGAGCACGTTCTCTCGGAGACGAGTATCCGGACGCCCGATCTCGGGGGCACTGCCACGACCGACGAGGTCATCGAGGAGGTTGTCCGAACGTTTGGTCACAAAACGTCCGAGTCCCAAACCGATCCAGCAACCATTTGAGCGGCCCTCAGAGAGGGCATACGAAGGTAATCACTGGCCGTGTGAGGTGATCTCCGTAAAAACTTCGAGCACATTCGCCAAACCTCGAAGTCCATTCAGGACGCATCCACGGATCGGAGCTTCTCGTTAGTGCCCATGGACGTGGTGTAAGAGCGGGCTGAAATCCCGGTCGCGAGAAGACCACCGCTTCATCCTCAGGAAGTCCGACAAGACGAACTGAGGAGGAAGGCGATGGTCACCCCCAGCATGGACGCGCAGGACTGGGCACGCAAGCAACTGGAGGAAACGGATCCCGA
>WHTI01000447.1 GCA_009377815.1 Actinomycetota bacterium | reverse complement strand
CGATGAGGTCCCGTTCCCGTCTCAGCATGCGGGCGTAGGCGCCCCCACGACGGAGCAGCTCGGCATGTGATCCTGCCTCGACGATTCGGCCCCGGTCGAGGAACACGATCTGATCGGCATCGGCGATGGTCTCGAGACGATGGGCGATGACGAGGGTGGTCTTGGTGACGACGATGCCCTCGAGGGTTTCCAAGATGCGGGATTGGATGGTGGCGTCGAGTTCGGAGGTGGCCTCGTCGAGGATGAGGATGGGGGCGTCGGCAAGAAGGGCGCGTGCGATGGCGAGACGCTGTCTCTGACCACCGGAGAGCCGGCCGCCGATCTCCCCGACCCTGGTCTGGTAGCCGCGGCGGAGCCCGGAGATGAAGTCGTGGATCTCGGCAACACGGCACACCCTGACCAGATCGTCATCGCTCGCCCCGGGATCGGCGATGCGGAGGTTGGCGGCGATGGTGTCGTTGAAGAGATACGTCCGCTGATCCACGACGGCGATGTGCTTGCGCACCTCCGATATGGCGACGAGCCGGATGTCGGTCCCGGCAAGACCGACCTGGCCGCGGTCGGGATCCCAGAATCGGAGAGCGAGGGCGACCAGGGTGGACTTGCCCGAACCGCTCGGTCCGACGACGGCGATGCGTCTGCCCGGCGAAACGGTCAGGGACACGTCGTGAAGGGCACGCTCACCCCCCGGGTAGGCGAAGCCGATGCCATGGAAGTGGAGTGAGGCCTCGTTTCCCGGGTGGCCCGGTCGTGACGGGTCGGATACGGCGGGGGTGCGGTCGGTGATCTCGAAGATCCGGCCCGCGGCGGCAATGGCGGCGTCGAAGGCCGGTATCACCTCCTGGAGGGCGGTGAGTGGTCCGAACATGGCGAAGGAAGCCGCGGTAACCGCGGCGACGACCGGCAGGGTCAGATTTCCATCGGCGTGAAGGTCCATGGCCACTGCGAAAATCGCGACCGTTGTCAGCCCGATGACGAGGCTGTTCGCCGCGGACCGCACCGAGGCGACACCGGCGACATCCGACTCCGCCTGTGAGCCCGCCGTCGCCAGGGCGGCCAGCTCATCGGTTCTGTCCGCACCATTTCCAAAGACGACGAGATCGGT
>WHTI01000152.1 GCA_009377815.1 Actinomycetota bacterium | reverse complement strand
TACGCCAACCTGAGGT
This sequence comes from Actinomycetota bacterium, assembly GCA_009377815.1. Taxonomy (GTDB): domain Bacteria; phylum Actinomycetota; class CADDZG01; order CADDZG01; family WHSQ01; genus WHTI01. Next base: position 6,501 of record WHTI01000152.1, on the reverse strand, counting down.
CGTGGGTCGAGGGCGGAGGGAACCTGGTCCTCACCGATCGAGGCCTCCATGTCATGGAGAGCATCGGTTTCGTTCCTGCCGGCGCAGTCACCGACATCAAGGTGTACCAGCCGTATGCGAACTTCGTGGACTTCGATCACCCGATGGTGGCGGGTCTGCGCAAGAACGCCCGTCAGCTGTCGGAAGCCACCCTGGTCGGCTACCCGATCGGCAACAACGCGTCACCGATGTCGGTTGTATCGAGGGCCGCGTGGGAGGCCGCAGGTGGTCACACCGTCGGCACCACGGGCAACAACTCCGGATCGTCCGACGACGGCACTCAGACCTCGGTCGGCGAGGCCCCGTTCGGCGACGGCATCATCCGGATCATGGGCGGGGGTCTGCCGACCCCGACCGAGGACTCTGATCACCGTTACGGACTCAAGGACTACTCGCTGACCTACTCGGGGCTCTTCATCCTCGAGAACTCGTTGGTGCACGATGCGGACGCCTCCTTCATCGTCATCGGTGAGAAGAGGATCGAGATCGAACCGGGGTGGCCGTGGAGCCTCTTCGCTCTCCTAGACGTGGGCTCGTGAAGCGAACCCTGCTCTTACGTGAGGCTTCTGCCGATCACGTAGCGCTGGATCTGGTTGGTGCCTTCCACGATCTGTAGGGCCTTTGCCTCGCGCATGTAGCGTTCGACCGGGTACTCGGTGATGTACCCGTAGCCACCGTGCAACTGGACCGCGTCGGTCGTCACCCTCATCGCGGCGTCGGTGCAGAAGAGCTTCGCCTGCGCGGCCTGAAGTGAGTAGTTGAGACCTGCGTCGCGGAGTGCGGCGGCGTGACGGTAGAGGCGGCGGCCGGCTTCGATGGCGGTGGACATGTCCGCGAGCATGAACTGGACGCCCTCGTTCGCTGAGACCGGCTTACCGAACTGCTCGCGCTCACCGGTGAACTTGAGTGCCTCATCAAACGCCGCCTGCGCGACCCCGATCCCGCAGGCCGCGATCCCGAGACGACCGGAATCGAGTGATGCGAGGGCGACCTTGAAGCCGTTGCCCTCGTCGGCGAGGCGACGGGATGCGGGGACCTCCGCGTCATCGAGCGACATCATCCAGGTCGGCGACGACCGCCATCCCATCTTGTCCTCCTTCTTGGAGCCACCGAAGCCCGGTGTCCCCTTCTCGACGAGGAACGAAGAGATGCCCTTCGGTCCGGCCTCGCCGGTACGTGCGAGGACGAGGACGACATCGGCCTCATCGCCGCGGGTGCAGAACACCTTGGTCCCCGAGAGCCGGTAGGAGTCTCCGTCGCGCACCGCCTTCGACGTGAGGGCGGCGGCGTCCGATCCGGAACCGGGCTCGGAGAGGGCGTAGGCACCGAACCACTCCCCCGCCGTCAGCTTCTCGAGGACGTCTTTCTTCTGATCTTCGGTTCCGAACTCGTTGATGGCGAATGCGCACAGGGTGTGGACCGAGAGGCCGATGGCGAGAGCCAGATACGCGGCGGCCAGCTCCTCGACGATAAGGAGGTAGGTCGAGTACGGCTGACCCCCACCTCCGCGCTCCTCGGGGAACGGGACCCCGGTGAGGCCCAGCTCCGCAAGCTTGTCGTAGAGAGGTTTCGGGTCCTCGGAGCGGGCCTCGTAGTCGATCGAGAGCGGCTTGGCTTCCGCGGTGGCGAACTCTCGTACCATCTGTACGAGTGCTCGCTGCTCGTCATCGAGCAGCCGGATGTCCTGAGGCATGGGCCGCAGGATAGTCGATGACCTGAAGCCTCCACGGAACGGAGCCGGACTGAGATGAAGATCGAGGATCGAACGGGCGAGCCACTTTCGGTGGCAACCGTGACCGTAGGTCCCGAGGAGATCATCGATCTCCTGCAGGGCCTCGCCGACGTCGTTGAAGGCAAGCGCCCCCACCTCCACTTCGCGCAGACGGACGGTCCCCAGCTCGTCGTCAACCTCGCGCACGATGGTGAAGCCGACCCGATCGAACGCCAGATGGACTGGTGGGTCGGTCCCCTCGTGCTCGTGGTCGCAGTGTTCTCCCTCGTTGGGGCGATCACCCTGATCAGGTGGGGGGCAGGACTGATCGGATGACTTCCAGCCCCACCGCGAATCCCGGCGGCATCGGCTCCCGGGATCTCTCGTTCGAGAAGCTGACCTCGAGCACGACCGAGCTCTTCGACCTCTTGGTTGTGGGTGGCGGTATCACGGGGGCCGGGATCGCTCTCGATGCATCGTCACGCGGGCTTCGGGTCGCGCTGGTGGAGCGATACGACTTCGCCGCCGGCACGTCGAGCAAGTCGTCCAAGCTGGTCCACGGCGGGCTCCGCTATCTCGAGCAGCGCGAGTTCGGTCTCGTACGGGAAGCGGTGACCGAGCGCGACCTCCTTCGACGGCTGGCGCCACATCTCGTCGAGCCGGTTCCCTTCGCGCTGCCCATCACCGGGCGTCAGATGAGGGTCAAATTCGGCGTCGGACTGTGGGCGTACGACGCGCTGGCGTCGTTCCGCAGCAACCAGATCCACAAGCACCTGAGCGCAGAAGAAACCGAAGACATGCTCCCGGCCCTTCCCAAGGGCAAGGTTGCGGGCGGGTTCCTCTACTACGACTGCAAGACCGACGACGCGCGCCTCGTCATGGAGGTCCTCGTTGCCGCAGTCAGGCTTGGTGCCGTCGTCTGTAACTACGCGCCGGTGATCGGGATGGAGAGCGACGATCACGGCTGTGAGGCAACGGTGCAGGACTCGTTGTCCGGCGACATCGCAAGGATCAGAGCGAAGCGGGCGGTGGTCGCCGGAGGCGTGTGGGCCGACCGCATCGAGAACCTCCTCCACCCCGATGCCGAGGATCGTCTCCGGCCCTCCAAGGGCATCCATCTCCTGTTCAGCCGGGCGGATGTGCCGGTCGGAGATGCCGCTGCCTTGATCCCCGACGCCGAGCGCGAACGGATGCTGTTCGTCATCCCGTGGCTGGATTCTGTGCTCGTCGGGACCACAGATACGGAGTTTTCCGGCTCGATCGACTCCCCCACCGTCGACGAGGGCGACCGCAAGTACGTCCTCGACGCATTGAACTCGGTCTTCCACCTCGAACTCACGGACACCGACATCGCGGGCGCCTACGCGGGGCTGAGACCGCTGGTCAAGGGTAAGGAGGGAGCGACCGCCGACCTCTCGCGCAGACATTCGGTCTACACGGTGGCTCCCTCGGTCATCGGGATCACCGGGGGCAAGCTGACGACCTGGCGCAAGATGGCCGAGGACGCGGTCGACCGGGTGGCCGAGGAACTCGAGGCCCCCCGCGGGTCACGGACGGAACACATCAAGCTCGGCACCAGCGATCTCGCGGCGCTCAACCTGGCTCTCGGACGGCGCGCCGAACGCCTGAGCCTCCCCGACGCAACGGTGCGTTCTCTCGTGCGCTCCTACGGAGACCGGGCCCTCAACGTCCTCGACGTCGCAGAGGAGACCGGCCTCACCGATCCGCTCGTCCCGGGCCATCCGATGTTGGCCGCCGAGGCGGCCTACACGGCTCGTTCCGAGATGGCGGTTCGGCTCACCGATCTGTTGTCCCGTCGCACGCGTCTCGCGTTGACCAACCGCGAGGCGGGTCTCGGCCCCGGTTCGAGAGCGGTCGAGATCTTGGCGTCGGAGCACGGCTGGAGCGATGCAACCACGAAGATCGAGTCCGTCACCCACCGGGACGCGGTCGAGCGGGAACGGGGTCTGTCGCTCCCCGTGCCCGAGGCCGGCTAGTGGTGCACTGATGCACGAAACTCAAGGGTCCGTCGAGTCGTTCGATGGGACCGCGCTCGCCACTCACCACTTGGGGGACACGACTTCACCTCCGTTGGTGTTGGTTCCCGCGGTCGGCTCCAACCTTGCTCCCTGGCGGAGGATGATCCCCCGACTCCTGGAGCAACGCCATCTGGTCACCTGGGATCTCAGAGGACTGCATGCATCGGGCCCGCCCGCGACCGACCATCGGGACGCGGGAGCGAGTGCCGAGGACGCCGTCGCGGTTATGGACGACGCGGGCATAGACGCGGCCCCGGTGATCGCGTGGAGCACCGGAGGACGGATCGCCATCGAGCTTGCTCACCGCTACCCGGAACGCGTGACGAGCCTCATCCTGGTCTGTGGGATGAACGGGTATCCCTTGTCTCGACTGCTCAGGAACTTCGATCTACCGGTCGTTCTTCCGACGCTTGCGGGGATCGGCAAGCATTTTCCGGTCCTCTTCGGCAAGGCCCTGGATGGGTTGAGCGCGCGTCCTGAACTGGCGGGGATCGTTCGTCAGTCGGGCCTGCTCGCTCCGACTGCCGACGTCGCCGCGTTCGTCGACATGTTGAAGGGAACCGCCGAGTGCGACCCCAAGGCGTTCCTAACGGCCTACGAGATGATCGCGGGCGATCCTTCTCCGGAGGCGCTCGAGGGGATCGAGGCGCCGACGATGTTGATCCTCGGCAGTAGGGACCGGTTCACGTCACGAGGTTTGTCGGAGCAGATCGCCTCTGCGCTCCCCGGATCCGTGATCCACGAGTACGAGGGAGCGACCCACTTCCTGCCGCTCGAGTTCCCCGCCCGCTTGGCGGGCGACATCACCGCGTTCCTGGCGACGCTACCCAGCCCGACGGCTCAAGAAGCTCCTTAGGACCTCGTTCACCTTCTCGGGGTGACTGAGGTTCGCCGCGTGTCCCGCGCCTTCGATCACGGTCAGGCCGTCGCAGGCGGGCAGTCCTTCGCAAAGCCGTTCCGCCAACTCCAATGAGATGGCCACGTCGGCATCGCCGTGCACTATCGCCACCGGCTGGGTGATCTGGGGCAACTGATCGTGGATGTCTTCTCGACCGATCAGGGTCTGGAACGGCTCGGTGATGGTCTCTCCGGGACGCGCCAGCCATTTGGCGACCCACGGCTCGTGATCGGCCGTCCCGACGATGATGCCGGCAACGGTGCGGGCGAGATCCTCGGTCGGCTGCAGCGACCACGCTGCCACCATGCCCTCGTAGATCGGGAGCATGGTCGCGTCTTCGGTCCCGGCCTGGGAGTCGATGAGGAAGAGCGCACTGACCCTGTCCGGAGCCGTCAAGGCCGCCCGCAGACTCAGGAACCCGCCCTGCGACATCCCGACGATCGCCGCCCTGTCGATCCCACAAGCGTCCATCACCGCGAGAAGGTCGTCGGCCGAGTCCCAGAACGTGAACGGACCGTTCGCCTCGGTTGCGCCGAAGCCGCGCTGGTCCCAGGTGACGCATCGGTAGTCGCTGCTCAGGGCTTCGACCTGGGGATCGAACATCTCGTGGTCCATGAGGAACCCGTGACTGAACACGACCGGCGGTCCATCGCCGCCGTGATCCCAGTAGTGGATATCGACGCCGGCGTTCTCGGTGACGGCCATCAGTTCACCATCAGACCTTCAACCGGATGATGTCTCTCAGGACCTCGAACTGCGCCGGCGTCTCACCGAGGAGTTCGCCGTCGGCCTCGACCGGGAGCGGGCGGTCCGCGGTTATGGAGCACCGGACGCGTTTCGCTTCGAGGATGTCCGGGTGCGGCAGGTGCTGACCCTTGTAGACCTTCGGAAGGATCGCAACCGACTCGCGCTTGCGGGCGTGCTCGACCTGGATGTCGAGGAGTCCGTCGGTGGGTGCGGCCTTGGGGGCGATCTTCATGCCGCCACCGAAGAACTGCCCATTGGCGACGACCATGTTGTTCATCGGCCCCTCGTACTTCTTGTCGACGAGGTCGACGACCACATTCGCCGACTTGTGCTTGAACACGGTGAGCCAGAAAGCGAAGAAGTAGATCGTCGGCCCCATCCACCGAGGCATCCGGGCCGCCTTGCCGACGGTGGCGGCACCGATCCCAACCTCGGCGATGTTGGGGAAGTACCGGGTGGTCTCGACACCGTCCTTCATGAAGGTGACCTTGCCGATATCGATCGCGAACGACTCGGCGCCGTCGAGATGAGAGACCGCGTGTGCGGGCATCGCCGGGATACCGAATGTCTTGATGAAGTCGCTGCCGGAACCGGCCGCCACGACGCCGAGAACCGCCTCGGGGTTGACGGCCTTGTCGTCGACGATCATCCCGTTGACCACCTCGTGCACGGTCCCGTCGCCTCCCACCGCCACGAGGAAACGCGAGCCGCGCTCGAGAGCCTCGCGCGCTAGTTGCGTCGCATGTCCGGGGCCTTCGGTATGGAAGACCTCGTAGGGCAGCTCACGCAGCTTCAGGTTCTTCTCGACCTCGGGAAGCGCCTTGCCAACCCCGCCGTTGCCGGACCGGGAGTTGCAGATCAGCGTGATGGTTCCGAATGGGCTCCGTTCGGTGGTCATAGACCCATCACTCCCGGGTTCATGATCCCCTTCGGGTCGATCGCCTTCTTGATCAGGCGTAGCACCTCGAACCACTCCCCCAGCTCCTCTTCTATCCAGCCGGCTCGGACGCGCCCGACGCCGTGGTGGTGACTGATAGTGCCACCTGCATCGAGCGTCCTTCTCATGG
>WHTI01000299.1 GCA_009377815.1 Actinomycetota bacterium | reverse complement strand
TACGGAACCTCCGGCGTGCTGGAGCTCAGGGACATCGACAAGCCCGCCCCGAAGGACAACGAAGTGCTGGTTCGGGTCCACGCGAGTTCCGTGAATGCGGCCGACTGGCACTTCATGACGGGGTTGCCCCTGATCGCCCGGTTGGTGATGGGGCCGCGTAAGCCGAAGAGCAAGATCCTCGGCCGGGATCTCGCGGGCCGGGTTGAGTCGGTCGGCAAGGACGTGACCCGCTTTCAACCGGGTGATGAGGTCTACGGGGAGGCCGAGAACGGGTGTTTCGCCGAATACGTGTGTGTTGCCGAAGACCTCCTGGGGCCGAAGCCTGCCGGCCTGAGCTTCGAGCAGGCGGCCGCCCTTCCCCTGGCCGCGGGAACCGCGCTGCAGGGCCTGCGGGACAACGGGAAGGTGCAGCCGGGGCAGAAGGTATTGATCAAAGGCGCTTCGGGAGGCGTCGGCACCTACGCCGTGCAGATCGCCAAGGCGCTCGGCGCCGAGGTGACCGGGATCTGCAGCACGAGGAATGTCGAGCTGGTCCGATCGCTCGGTGCCGACCACGTCATCGACTACACCAAGGAAGACTTCACCAAGAACGGGGAGCGCTACGACGTCATCCTCGATATCGCGGGGAGGCACTCGCTGTCTCAGTGCAGGCGAGCAGTTGCTCCTAAAGGGAAGCTCGTGCTGACCAACGGAGAGGGTAGTCGCCTGTTCGGTCCGATCGGTCGCAACCTCAGAGCATCGGTGATGTCACTGTTCGTCGGCCAGAGCTTGGGTGCCTACCTGGCGAAACCGAGCAAGGAGAACGTCGCCGAACTCAGTGAACTCGTCGCCGCCGGGAAGATCACCCCTTCGATCGAGAGCACCTATCCCTTGAGTGAGGCCCGCGAGGCGGTCCGACACTTCGAGGAAGACCACGCCCAGGCGAAGATCGTCATCACCGTCTGAGTCCCCATGGGGCTTGTATCGCCCGGGTTGGGTTCTAGCCGGAGTGTCGCTCGATGATGTGAGCGGCGAGCTGGGACGAGAGGCCGTCCATCCGATCGCCGAGAGCGTCCAACCGGTTGCCGACGGCATCGATGCGTCCCTCAAGTCGTGCCCCAAGGGCATCGATGCGGCCGTCCAACCGAGATCCCTGGGCGTCGATCTTGGAGCCGAGATAGAAGAACATTCCGAACATCGCCAACAGAGCCGTCGAGAGCAGACCGATCGCGGTCCACGCAACCTGTTCCATAGTCACCCTTTCGATACTAATTGCCATCGTGTTTCAAGGCGACCCTAGTGACGGCCTGTCACACGAGCGGCCCGGTCCTAGCAGATCTGGCCCTTCGAGGCGGCGGTGGCCTGAAGCATCGAGCGCACGACCTCCATGTCGATCTGATCCGGGCGCTTGTAGCGGATGGCACCCTTGCCGAGGCTCAGGCCGGCGAGCTTGTCGCGGTGCGTCTCGAAGACATCCGTTCTCAGGATGTAGAGGGAGATGTATTGCTTCTGGCTGGCGAACCCGACCTCGATGTCCCCGTCGCGCGTGTAGCCGGGCATGCCGTAGGCCATCACTTCCTCGAAACCGTTGAGTTCGCTCAGGCACGCCTCGCGCAGGTCTCGGAGAGCTTCCTGACGCTCGGCCGGTGCTTCCTCGATGTATCCGTCGATGTCCATAGCTAGGTTTGGGTGAGTGCTTTCGCGGCCGCTTCTATCCGGAGCCGCTCGATCCCTTCCCGCTGCGCCTTCGCCCGCGCCGCCAAGCGGTTGAGGTCGGCCTTCGCCAGCGCGGGATAGTCGCCTTTGATCTCCTGCAGGGCGCGCCACAGCGAGAGTTTGCCTTCGACGCCGAGCGCGAGTCCTTCGAGTTCGACCAGCTGGCTCAGGGGCGAGAACCCGATGATCTTCCCGTTCAGCTTGAGGCGCCCGACCTTCTCGGCCATCCACGCAGCCGCGTCCTTCAAGAGATCCTTCCGCACCCCGAGTTCGTCCATGATCGCTTCGAGAGCCGCCCGGTCCTCATCGATGTCGACGACGAGCTGCTCCAGGAACTCTCCGACCGGCGTGCCTTCGTTGTTGCCTGCCGCCCGTTTCGCCAGCTCGATGCCGGCGAC
>WHTI01000394.1 GCA_009377815.1 Actinomycetota bacterium | reverse complement strand
GCGAGATCGTCTTACTTGGCATGCACAGAATATGCACAGATCAGGTGTCGCGTGTCAACCCTCCCGGGTCCGCCGGAGGGCATGACATCAGTTCCTGCGGTCACGTCGCCCCATGGCCTCATCGACGGCGGCGAACCACTCAGAGCGTCGTGCCTCGGCGCCCTGGTCGGTGGGGCGGTACAGGATCCGGGGGTCCTGGCCATCGGGCCAGTATCGCTGGGCAACCACATGGCCCTGGTGGTCGTGGGGATAGAGATATCCCTCGCCATGACCAAGGGCCTCGGCCCCCTGGTAGTGGTCATCGCGAAGATGGGCCGGGATAACGGGCGCAGGGCCATCGAGGACGGCGCCACGGGCGGCGCCGATGGTGGTGGTGACCGAGTTCGATTTCGGGGCGGTGGCCAGATAGATGGCGGCGTGGGTGAGGGCGAACTGTGCCTCGGGCAGACCGACGTATGCCAAGGCCTGCGACGCCGCCGTTGCCACCACGAGGGCGTTGGAGTCGGCGAGACCGACGTCCTCGGAGGCGAAGATGATCATCCGCCGGGTGATGAACTCGGGATCCTCCCCGGCCTCGAGCATGAGATGGAGCCAGTAGACGGAGGCGTCGGGGTCGGAACCGCGCAGGCTCTTGATGAAGGCGGACACCACGTCGTAATGCTGGTCGCCCGCCTTGTCGTAGCGGACGATGCGACGTTGCAACGCCTCCTCGATATCGGATGTGGCGATCGTGGTCGAATCCCTCCCGATGGCGAGGGTGGCGGCGACCTCGAGGATGTTGAGGGCGAGTCTGGCATCACCACTGGTGCGTTCCGCCAGGGCCCGTCGGGCCTCGTCATCGATGGCGAGACCGGTGTCTCCGATTCCCCTCTCCTTGTCGGTCAGGGCCCGGTCGATGAGGGATTCGAGATCGTCGGGGCTGAGCGATTCGAGACGGAACAGCGTGGTTCGGGAGATCAGCGGACTGTTCACCTCGTGGAATGGGTTCTCGGTGGTGGCCCCGATGAGGATGATCGTGCCATCCTCGACCCCGGGCAGGAGGGCATCCTGTTGATTCTTGGTGAATCTATGGATCTCGTCGAGGAAGAGGACGGTCCGCCGTTCGTCCGTCTCAAGACGGTGACGGGCTCGCGAGAGAATTTCGCGTACATCCTTGACGCCGGCCGACGTGGCCGAGAGGGTCTCGAACACGGCATCGGCATGATTCGAAACGACACGGGCGAGGGTCGTCTTCCCTGTCCCCGGTGGTCCCCACAGGATCATCGAGACGGGACTTCCCGACTCGACAACCCGACGAAAGGCGGCGCCAGGTTGCAGCAGGGCGGGTTGACCCCCAACCTCGTCGAGTGTGCGGGGCCGCATCCTGGTGGCAAGCGG
>WHTI01000169.1 GCA_009377815.1 Actinomycetota bacterium | reverse complement strand
GTTCCTTGGGCAGAATCCATTCCTCACAGCGCAGCTTCAGCAGCTCGCGCTACAGCGGCGTCAGGGCGGTGCCATGAACCTGGCGTCTATCAATACGCGCCTAGGTCAGCTAGCACAGCAGCTCGCGGGCACGTTCGGGACACCAGTACCTGATCCTCTAACCGGCCGAACAGAAGGGCCAACGGCCGGCGGCGCGCCATCGTTCGAGTCTATCCTTGACTTCCTAGGACGGCAGGTGGGCCTACCTGGGCTGACACGTCAGTTACTACCCGGTGGGGTGCAGTCCTTCGCGGGCGGCACAAACGATTTCATGAGTGACGAGCCTGTGTTTGGCGTCGGCGCAAAGTCAGGTGATATATTGTTTACGGTGGCTGAAGGCGAAAAGCTGGACGTAAAGCCTGTTGCGGGCATGGCTCCTCCAGGAGGGCGAGCACGCCAAGAGCAGCGCATGATGAGCGTATTCGGATGACGACCGAGGCCCTGCGACTGAAATGCCCCGCCTGCGGGAGATTCATTGGGACTACGGACGCCCGTTACTTCGAGGCGCCGCCCTGCCCTTGCGGGGTTCAAGTGACGGTGAGGATGAACAATAAGCGCTTGACAGCACTGCGCCCAGATTGCCTAACCCCTACGGGGAATGGTATAGTCAAGAAAACCTAATATAAGGGCTCATTAATGGAGCCGCAGAGAAGGGCCTCTCCTCAGATCGGGCCGAACTGAGGCGGAGGCCTTTTGCATGTCTGAGGTAGCTGCGGCTCCAGAGACAGAAGTCAATCAGCAGACACAAGCGCTGGAAAGCCAGACTCAGGACACTCCTCCCGCGGGAGAGGCTCCTGTTAATCAAGGCGAAGGAACCGAGCAGACGCCATCTCCTGCGGGAGATGAGGCGCGCTTCGATTTCGACGCGGCGCTCAAGGACGCTGGCGTAGAAACCCCTGCGGGGGAAGCGCCACGACCTCCGGTCGGTAAGACTCAGCAAGAGCTCGATACCGAATCCTTCGAGAATTACCGCACCACGTATGCCACCGTCATGCAGAATGGCGAAGCCTACGTTGGCAAGGGATTGCGCCAGGTATTTCCTGACGCGACCGATGCGGAAATTACTCAGGCCTGGGAACTGCTGCGGCAGCTACCGGCCACCGTGAACACTGCCGTTGTACAGCGTTTGGACCCGCTGTTTGATGCAGCGGCAAAGGAACTAAAGCAGCATGACGAAGCTGCCTACAAAGCATACTCCTCCCTGAACTATGAGACGCCGATTGAGAGGGCGCGGGGCCTGGTTGCGGCCGGCCGCAAGGTTCAGGAAGCGGAGATGAAGGCGGCGGGCTGGATGGAAAAGAAGGTGGCGCAGAGCCTCGCTGACAAGGCCTTCTCTGAGGGAAGAGCCAAGGGCGAAGCAGCGCCTTCTACCAGCGGCAACGTGGCTAACGGTAGCAGCGCAAAGCGCGGACTTACTTGGGCGCAAGTCTCAAAGATGAATCCTGCTGAAGTTCAGGCTCTTGATCCAGATGAATACCGGGCCGCGATGACCCGTACCTAGGGACGAACCGGAGGTTAAATCTAGTGACTATAAACAATTTCAATCCGACTTTGTGGGCGAAGGCGTTGCTCATGAACCTCAACGATGCGCATGTCTATGTCCAGGGTGCGAATCGTGACTATGAGGGGGAGATTCGCCAAGCCGGTGACGCTGTCAAGATCAATTCAATAGGCCGCGTCACCATCGGCAACTACGTCAAGAACGTTGACATCGGCTCGCCGGAGACGCTGGACGACTCGCAGATGACGATGCTTATCGATCAGCAGAAGTTCTTCAACTTCCAGATCGATGACATCGACAAGGCACAGCAAGTCCCGAAGATCATGAATGAGGCAATGCGTGAAGCAGCTTGGGGGCTGGCTGACAGCGCCGATGTCTTCATGGCAACGATGCTTGATGCCAACGTTGACGCGGCCAACATCCTCTCAGCCGCTACTGCGGTCGGTACAGACGCGGGCAACGATGACGCCTACGAAATTCTAGTTGACCTCGACACACGGCTGACTACCAACAATGTGCCGCCGCAGGGACGCTGGGTGGTAGTGCCACCGTGGTTTGAGGGCGTCTTGCGCAAGGACCCACGCTTCGTGTCCTTCGGTACTTCTCAGAACCGTAGGAACCTGGCGGGCGAGCCGCTGCGCCGTATCTCAAACCTCGATGTGATGGTCTCGAACAACGTGCCGGTCGATGGCGCTGCCTCCGTGATCATCGCCGGCTACCCCGGCGCCGTTACTTACGCCGACCAGATTCCGCCCGGCGACACGGAGGCCTACCGGCCGGAGCAGCGCTTTGGCGACGCCATGAAGGGGCTCCACGTCTACGGCGGTAAAGTCACCCGGCCCCACGGGTTGGCGAAGATCGACGCAACGCCGGCCTAGGCTGACGGATAAGAAGGAGAAACCAACATGGCCGATATTACAGTCACACCTACTCAACTCGTTATGAACACTGTCTCCGCAGATATCCCTGACGCTGGCGGCGAGTCTATTGTTGCTGCGGCCGATAACGTCTGGGCGATTGCTGCCGGCGGCCGGGCCAGTGAGCAGCTTGTGCTCAAGTTTCTTGGGGTGGCCTCTTCCGAAATCACCATCTTGGCCGGTGATAGACCGCCCTCTCAGCGCGCCGGCCTGGGGAACCTGACGTTCGCCATCGCCTCAACAGACGTGCTGTGGCTCACAATCGAAGCGGGGCGATTCCTTCAGGACGACGGCACCATCCGGGCGAGCGTCGATACCGGTAACACCACGACCTGTATGGCCTTCTTCCTGCCGAAGGGCCTGACCGGTACATCGGCCTAACGATGCCCCGCTCGCTCAGTCCGGCGCACGCAGCAGCCTTGAAGGCAGGGCGAGAGCGTGCCCGGACTGAGCGTCAAGCCAAGCAGACAGAAGAGCCAAAGATCGAGGAGCTGACGCTAAAGGAGCGGCTGAGATTGCACGGACGCCCCAGCAAAGGGACGCGCCCGGTCAGTTTTCACGGCTGGACTTTGTGGATGCCCAGGAAGAAGAAGGAGACGGCCATTGCCAGTTAACCGCGTTTACAAGGACCGGGTTAGGGCAGGTATGCACTTCGGCCATGACAAGGCCCACAACACCGGTATTGCCGCCTACACCTCACTCAAGGGCCTCACAGCGGCACTCACGGGGACTGCTACACCGTCAGCGACCGAAGCCGAGATTGTGACGGGCGGTCAGACCATCATCATCACTCTGACGGGTTCTACGTGGGTCGCCGCGGGCGCCACGTTCAACGCCCAGCGTCAGGCGATCATCGATGGCCTGACTTCAGCGCAGTCTGAAGCTACCGGTTGGAATGCTGTAGTGAGAGACGTGATGGCCGTTACTGCGGTTGTCCGCACTAGCTCTACTGTCGTGACCGTCACGACTCCAGCCGCTGCGACCTATGCCATTACCGCCGATGAGACGGTTACTGTAACCGTACCTCTGGCTGCCATCGACCTGGCTACATCTGACGTGGTGGCGGGTAGCTTCCTGATCGTCAACGCCTAGGAGGTAATCAAATGCCACGAGTTGGAAAGCGCGAGTTCAGCTACGGACCCAAGGGACAGGCTGCGGCTAAGGCTGCGTCGAAGCAAAGCGGTAAGCCGGTTATGAACGCGAAGAAGGTCAAGAGCAAGGGGAAGTAATGCCCTTCAGGGTGACCCTGGATAATTCAGGCGCGTGCACCCTGAAATTGGGTGCTATCTATCCGCGTGGGTGGGTGCTTGATAACACCGGCGCATCCTCCCTGCGTGTCAACGGTGGCGGGACGGCCCTCGAAGGACTACAGAGCTTCTGGCCGACGGCTGACGCCTCGGCTGTAGACCTCGACGACTACTCAGGGAACGGCCTGACGCTGACGAATAACAACATCGTCACCCGTGACGCTGGGCCGTCAGCCAACCTGCCGGACGCCAGCGTTTACGCGTCAGCGAGCAGTCAGAGCCTCAGCGTGGCCGACGATCCTGCGTTCACGCCTGGCGCCAGCGGCTTCTCGGTGGCTATTTGGGCGCGGATAACGACCAAGTCAGGCCTGCGGACCTTTATTGCCCAGCGGGGCACGAATCAGAATGCATTCGAGCTAGCGCACAACAATACAGGAGACCGCATCCGATTCGCGTTGTGGAACGCCGCCCAAAGTGCGCAAGTATTGAACGCAGACACGCTAGGTTCACCGGATCTCCTAACCTGGTTTCATAACGTGGGTACCTGGGACGGCGTGACGATGCGCATCTACATCAATGGCGCGCTGGACAGTTCTGCTGCTCGTACCGCTGCTATCCACGACAGCACCGCAGACCTTCAGCTTGGAGCGGGAGCCGGGGCCAACTTCCACAATGGGCGCTTGACTCACGCTGCCATCTGGCCCACCAGGGCGCTAAGCGCTGCTGAGGTTGCCTGGCTTTATAACGGTGGTAACGGCCGCGACCTACGGCGAGGCGTCTGATGGTAGACATGCCAGGCACCCTTGCTGAGCTGACAGCAATCTTCCCCGACAACACTGTCGGCGCCATTTCCCCCGCAGACTTACGGCGCTTCCTGGCTACGGTTGTTGACCCCCGCATCATTAATGTAAAGCAAGAAGGTGCTATTGGCGACGGCGTGACGGACGATTCCGCAGCCTTCCAGGATGCGCTGGATGCCATAATCGCAGGGGGGGCGGGTGGAACGTTATATATTCCACCTGGCCCTTACTCCCTTGGCAGCACGGGCCTCGCATTCGATCCCAACGCGAACGGACCCCTTATTGTTCAGGCCCAAGGCGCGGAGATCACCTATTCGGGGACAGGTATAGCGCTAGACCTGACCGCTGGCGGAACGAATGAGGCCAATCCCTGGGCAACCATCGTTGGTGGAGACTGGATAGGAACCTCTAGCGGCCAGGCCGCCTTCCGCATTAGCGGCGGCCGTAATCAATTCTGGGGAGTGACTGCGCGCGGCTTCAGTACTGGCCGCGCGTTTCACCTTATCAACCTAGGGACAGGCGGTGTTGCATTCTCCGAGCGCAATGAGTTCTTGACCTGTCGCTCTCTTGGTAATCAACACGCCTTCGACTTCGAGGTAGACGGCGGCAACGCCTCGTTTGCCCGGACGCGGGTTATGGGCCTTTACGTTTCAGGTGGTGTGGCTAATGAACCACTGATCAACTGCCGTGATGAAAGCGGCGTCTATGATTCTCAAATCTGGGACGTTAAAGGAAACATCGCCACGGATGCTATTCTCTTCCATCTTGGAGGTGGCATGGGCGGTACATCGATTGGGCCAATAGGCACCGAAAACAACACAACCTACACGGGGATTGAATGGGGCACTTTTGGCGGCTCCTCGCCAATGCTCCTCGGCCCCTGGGATTTGCGCGGCCCCGGCGTAACGTTTGAGACGGGTACTCGTCCCTCCGCCGTGGGCAGTATAGGCTCGACCAGCCTTGGCTTCATCAGGGT
>WHTI01000384.1 GCA_009377815.1 Actinomycetota bacterium | reverse complement strand
TGAGACCCGCCAAGACATCGTTCCGTCGTAACCGTCAGGAGATCGTTCCGGTCTTGGAGGTGAGTTTCCGCCGGGACATCGTTCCGGTTTGCCTTCTCGTTTCATTGTTCGAACGAGGAGGCATCGGGTGTCAGAGGAGAAGCTGCGCAAAGAGGCGGTTCGTCGCAGGTTGGCTGGCGAGAGCCCCGAAGAGATTGCGGTGTCGTTGGGTCGGACGGCGCGTTGGGTGCGCAAGTGGGTGGCCCGTCATGGCGACGAAGCCCACGACGAGGGATGGGCCGAAGGGAGGTCTCGGGCGCCGCACTCTTCGCCGACCCAGATCGATGATGGGCTGCGCCACCAGATCCTGGCGGCGCGTGAACGGCTGGTGGCGAACCCGAGAGCCCAGTACGGATCGTTGGCGATCCAGTGGGAGCTGCGTCGACTCGGAGTGGATCCGATCCCGCCGGCCCGCACTATCGAGCGGGTCCTCCAACGGGCGGGTGTGAGCCGGCCCCGTCGACGCCAGGCCGGCTATGTCTCCAAGGGGGTACCCTATCCGGCTCCGATGAGCGTGGAACCAGGGGCCACCCACCAGATCGACATGGTCGGTCCCCGCCACCTCTTCGGTGGCGTCGAATTTCACGCCCTCAACCTGATCGATGTCGGCTCACATGAGGTCGGCAACGACATCATCGAAGTGGTGCGCCCGCCGCTGATAGCGGCGTCTTTGGCAGGAATCTGGTCGAGAGTCGGGATGCCGACGGTCGCCCAGTTCGACAACCACGCCAACTTTCGTGGCGGCATCCAACCTGCCTACCAGCATTTCGGTCCGGTGGTCGCCACCTGCCTC
This sequence comes from Actinomycetota bacterium, assembly GCA_009377815.1. Classification (GTDB taxonomy): domain Bacteria; phylum Actinomycetota; class CADDZG01; order CADDZG01; family WHSQ01; genus WHTI01. Next base: position 590 of record WHTI01000384.1, on the reverse strand, counting down.
GATCTCGGTGTGACCCCACGGTTCATCCCCCTCCGCGAGCCGTGGCGCAACGGGATCGTCGAACACTTCAACGACGTGTGGGACAAGTCGTTCTTCCGCACCGAGGTCTTCGCAGGTGTCGGGCACCTCCGAACCGAGAACGCCGCCTTCATCGCCTTCCACAACACCCACCACCGCTACGCAGCCCACGGCGGCGGCACCCCCGCCGCCATCTGGGACGGGCGGCTCCGCAACCCACTATCCGTCGACTACCAGCCCCCGACACGGCTCCCCGCCCAGGGTCGCATCGAGGTCGTGCGATACATCCGCTCCAACCGTCGCGTCGACCTGTTCGGCAAACGGATCACCGTCGACGAGAACCAGACCCACCAGTACGTCACCGCCATCATCAAGGTACGCGCCAAGAAAGTCATCGTCGTCAACCTCGACGGCGAGATCATCCACAACGACGCCTACGAACTCTCCCGGATCCTGCGATGACCCACCGGAACGATGTCCCGGCGGAAAACACCCTCCACCAGCGGAACGATCTCCTGACGGGAGTTCACCTCCCGAAGCAACGGAACGATGTCCCGACGGTCAAGACCTAG
>WHTI01000344.1 GCA_009377815.1 Actinomycetota bacterium | reverse complement strand
CAGGAGCAGGACCCCTTTCAGCGTGCCCTCCCGCAGGTCGGCTACACCGAGATCCCGGCCGTGCCGGGCAGATCTCTGTTCCTGACGATCGACAAGGAGATCCAGTACTTCACCGAGCAGACCCTCGCCGCCGCGGCCAAGCAGTACCACGCAGAATCCGGTACCGCGATCGTGATGCGCGTGCGGACCGGCGAGATCCTCGCGATGGCGAACGTCCCCGACTTCGATCCGAATAACTTCTCCGACTTCTCCGAAGATGCATGGAAGAACCGGGCGGTGACCGACCAGTTCGAACCCGGATCGGTCTTCAAGATGATCACCGCGGCCGCGGCGCTCGAGGAGAACCTCGCGACCCCGGAGACCGTCTACTCGGTGCCGGACGCGATCCAGGTGTCTGATCGCGTGATCAACGACTCCCATCCACATCCAACGGAGGACATGACGTTCACCGAGGTGATCGCACAGTCGTCGAACGTGGGGACCATCAAGATCGGCCTCGAACTCGGCAAGGTTCTCCTCGACAAGTGGGTCCGACGCTTCGGGTTCGGCAAGGAGACCGGACTGGACTTCCCCGGCGAGGGGCTCGGTCAGGTCCTGGAACTCGACTCCTGGTACGGATCCACGATCTCGCAGATCCCGATCGGCCAGGGGGTCGCGGTCACCCCGATCCAGCTCGTGACCGCGTACGCCACGCTGGGCAACGGGGGCATGTGGGTCGAGCCGAAACTGGTGCACGCGACCCTCGACGCCGATGGAGGGCTCGTCCCGGCCGCGACTCCGGCGCGCCGCCGGGTGCTGTCGCAGGACGTTGCGAACCAGGTGCTCGAGATCCTCACGGAGGTGGTCGAGAACGGAACCGGCCTCGAGGCCGCGGTCCCCGGGTACCGGATCGCCGGGAAGACCGGGACCGCCCAGAAGCCGGAGGCCGGCGGCTACGGCAACTCATACATCGCATCGTTCGCCGGCGTTGCACCCTCCGATCATCCGAACATCGCGGTCCTGGTGAGCCTCGACGATCCCTCGCCTATCTGGGGTGGATCCACGGCCGCCCCGACCTTCCAGAAGATCGTCGCCTTCACCCTGCGCCAGCTCGGTGTGGCCCCGACCAACAACGCCGAGAGGGACCTTCAGGAGCTGCAAGAAGGCCCCGAGGAACCGGTTGTCCACGACTAGGGTGGAAACCATGCACGCGCACCACAAACTGGCAGATCTCGCCGGAGCAGCAGGCGACGTCGTTACTCGCATCGAGGGCGACGGCACCATCACGGTGGAGGGCCTGTCGTTCGACTCTCGATCGATCGCCCCCGGTGATCTCTTCTTCTGCGTCCGTGGCCTCGTCGCCGACGGACACGGCTTCGCTCCCGCGGCTCTGGCATCGGGGGCGGTTGCGCTGTGCGTCGAGCGCGACCTCGGCCTCGGGGTGCCCGAGGTGGTCGTCTCCGACGCGCGCATCGCGATGGCGCGGATCTCGGCCGCGTTCTTCGAGTACCCGGCCGATCAGATGACGATGCTCGGCGTCACGGGCACCAACGGGAAGACCACGACCGCGTTCCTACTCGAGTCAATCCTCACCGCGGCCGGTCGGGCCCCCGGATTGATCGGCACGATCCAGACGAGGGTGGGGGATCACGTGAGTCCCGGCATCCGCACGACCCCGGAGTCGCTCGACCTGCAGAAGCTCTTGGCGGAGATGCGCGCCGCCGGT
>WHTI01000202.1 GCA_009377815.1 Actinomycetota bacterium | reverse complement strand
TGGGCCTGCATCCACTGCGCCGACGGGGACCACGCCAAGGCGAAACCCGATCCGCACCTCTACCTGGCCGCACTCGCGAGTCTCGGCCTCGACGCCGATCAGGCGATCGCGATCGAGGACTCTCCGAACGGCGTTGCCGCTGCCAAAGCGGCCGGCCTGTTCTGCGTCGCGGTCCCCAACCCCATCACCGCCACGCTGGATCTCAGTCGAGCCGATGTGATCCTCGGATCACTCGAAGACATGCCTCTAGAGGAACTCCTGCGCGTCACAGGGAGCTAGCGGGCCTTCAGGTAGAAGTGCGTGTGGCCCTCCGGCGCAGGGACGTCTCCGACCTTCTCCAGGTAGGCGACGACTTCGGGAGGACAATCCTCGAGGGGGATGGAAACGAATCCGAACTGGGCGTAGAACGGCAGCGCCTCCTCATGGCAGCAGAGAAACATGGTTCCGCCCTTCGCGTTCATCGCCGCCTTCATCAGTGCGGTACCCACACCGCTACGGCGTCTGTCCTCGCGGACGAGAACCGAATCCACCATTTGGGTTTGCGGGGCCACCTCGATCAGTCGTACGCACCCGACCACGGCTCCGTCGCGGGCGAAGTAGGCCACCCCCTCCTTGAGATCGGTCTTCTCGTGCCACCCGTGGGTGGTCAGCAGTTCCTCGATATCGGCGAGGTCGTGTCTCGTGGCCCGGCTGATGAACATCGGGACAGGGTACCGCCGCCCGGCTTCTTGCTACGTACCTGCAGCAGCCCTTAGCTCTTCGAGGACCTCGTCGGGCACCGTGACGTCGTACTTGCCTCCCGGCAGCGCGCGGTCCGGACGCATGTCCCCGTGGTAGTCGCTTCCGCCGGAGACGATGAGGTGCTTGCGGGCGCCCATCTCGCGGATCCAGACCTGTTCGTCGTCGGGCCGGTCGCCGTGGTAGCCCTCGATGCCCGATAGGCCGGCGTCGATGAGGTCGTCGGTGAAGCTCTCGAGATCCTCGGGGTTGAGGTTGAGCGTGAACGGGTGGGCCAGCACGGGCACGACGCCGGCCGAACGCATCAACTCGATCGCCTCGGCCGGCTTGTAGAGCTTGCGCGAGACGTACGCCTTGGCCCCCTTGGCGAGGTACTCGTCGAACGCGGTCTGGTAATCGGGAACCGCGCCGTGACGCACCATCACCGCGGCGAAGTGGGGGCGGCCGATCTGAGAGCCCGGGCCCCCGGCTTCGTCCTCGACCTCTTCGAAGGTGATGTCGATGCCGAGCTCGTTGAGGCGCTCGACGATGATCTGGTTGCGGTTCGCACGGTGGTACTGGAGGTCGGCCAGCGCGGCCGACAACGGGTTGTCTCCCTCGGGCACGAAATAGCCGAGGAGGTGCATGGTGGGCCGCTCGGTTGGCTCGTAGCCGCGCTCGGTGAGGTCGTCGACATCGCAGGAGATCTCAACCCCGCGGACGACCTCGATGCCGAGCTCCTTGCCTTTGGCAACCGCTTCGTCGCAGCCCGAGTCGTTGTCGTGATCGGTGATCGCGATGACCTCGAGTCCCGTGGCTTTGGCCTTCGCAACGAGTTCGGACGGGGAATCACCCCCGTCCGAAACGGTCGTGTGGGTATGAAGATCGATCATCAGCTGTTTCCCTGGCGAGGCGCTACGCCTCGAGGAATTTCAGTTCGATCAGCTTGTCGATGACCTGCTGGGCGGACTCCTCCGCGGACTGCTCGCCGGTCTTGAGTACGACCTCGGCGTTCTCGGGGGCCTCGTAGGGGTCGTCGATGCCGGTGAAGCCCTTGATCTCTCCGGCGCGTGCCTTGGCGTAGAGACCCTTGACGTCACGCTCTTCGCAGACCTCGAGCGGTGCATCGGCGAAGACCTCGACAAAGTCCTTGATCATGGAACGGGCCTCGTCGCGGATCGCGCGATAAGGCGAGATCGCGGCAGTGATCACGAACGTGCCGTTGCGCTGCAGCAGGTGCGCCACGAACGCGATCCGGCGGATGTTGGTGTTGCGGTCCTCCTCGGAGAACCCGAGACCCTTGGAGAGGTTCTCGCGGACGACATCGCCATCGAGGATCTCGACCGGAACGCCGGCGTCGAGGAGCTTCTCCTCGACGATGTGGGCGACGGTCGTCTTGCCGGAGCCCGAGAGCCCCGTGAACCAGATGACCGTCCCGCGGTCACGGTTTGCCTGCTTCATAAACGTGTTCCTCCTACTTCTTGAGTACTGAGGTGCCGAGGGCACCCTGGGCGGGTGGAAGACCGAAGAGGTCCAGGATCGTGCAGTGGACGTCCCACAGGTGCAGACCGTCCTTGGGTCCCGGCGTGGCGCCGGGGGCGTTGTGCATGATGAAGATGCCCTTCTCGGCGTGGTTCGCCTCGTCGGGACCGGTGTCGTTCTCGAAGGTGTAGAGGGAGCCGTGACCGAGGGAGCCGACGCTGCGCCACCTGAGCTCGCCGAAGATCACGATGAGATCGGGGGCGACGCCGTTCTGGTTCTCGTAGATGTCCTCGGGCTTGTGGGCCTTGTTGCCCATCGGATTGCCCTCGTGGTCGACCATCGCCTCGATCTTGGCGATCAGCTCGTCGCGCACCTTCTCGTAGTCGGCGGCCGGGATGATGCCATCCGGCTCGCGCCCTTCGACGTTGAGGAACAGCCGGCCGTAGTAGCCACCGTCGCCCCACGCCTTGGTCTTCGACCAGTCGATGTTCATCTTGTTGAGCGGAGTGACCTCGGACGGCATGTCCTCCTCGAACCCGAGATAGCCCTCGTTCACGAGCCACTCGTTGAAGCAGACTCCTCCGACCATGGCCTTGGCTCCGTGGTCCGAGACGACGAGGACGGTCGTGTCCTCATCGGCGTGCTTGAGGATGTCGCCGATCTTGCCGTCGAGGAACCGGTAGTACTCACGCAGCGAGTCCTTGTACGGGTTGTCCGGCACGTAGCGAGGGTGGTTCGGATCGATGAACGACCAGATGCCGTGGTTCAGGCGGTCCGGCCCCATCTCGACCATGACGAAGAAGTCCCACGGCTTGTTCTCGAGGAGCCAGTTCGCGTTGGCGAACTTGGCCGTCGTCATCTTGTAGGCCTCGTCGAGGATGTACTGCGTGTTGTCGGTGCGGAAGTTGCGGATGTCGAAGATGAACTCTCCGGCCCCCGCGGCCATCTCGGCCTTGAGTTCCTTGGGATAGGTGTACTCGGCCTCGTTCGACGGCGTCAGGAAGCACCCGACCTGGACCCCCTTCAAGGGCTTCGGCGGATAGCTCGGCGGCACCGACACGACGATCGAGTCCTTGCCGGCCTCCGACAGGATGTCCCACACGGTCGGCTCCTTGACCTTGAAGCTGGTCGCGAATTCGAGGCCGTCGTAGGTGTGGTCCTTGCGGTTCCTGAACCCGTAGATGCCGAGTGTGCCGGGATCCTTCGAGGTCATCATGCACATCCACGCAGGGACCGTGATCGGCGGCGTGATCGACTCGAGCGGACCCCAGACCCCGTTCTCCTTCAGCTTCGTGAGATTGGGGATCTCGTCCCTGTATTCATCAAAGATGTGCTCGGGAGGCGCGCAGTCGAGACCGAGAACCATGACCTTCTGCCTCTTGGCCGCCGGCGCGTCTTCCTTCTTCTTCTTTCCGAATAGAGCCACTTACCGTCTCCTCCTTGAGATCTAGGCGTTGGCCCGGGCGTCGTCGATGAGGATCTTGGCCACTTCGTGACGTGAGAACTCCTGCGGGGGCTCGATGCCGTCGACCAGCATCTGGCGCACCTGGGTACCGGAGAGGAACACGCGGTCCTCCTTGGTGTGAGGGCACGTCTTGTCCGAGCCCATGCCCTCGCACTTGTTGCACCAGAAGGAGTGCTCGAACTTCAAAGGCTCGATCCCCAGCTCGCCCGGTTCGAACGTGTCGAACAGCTTCTGAGCGTCGTAGGAGCCGTAGTAGTCGCCGACGCCCGCGTGGTCGCGGCCGACGATGAAGTGGGTGATGCCGTAGTTCTTGCGGAGCAACGAGTGCCAGATGGCCTCGCGGGGCCCG
>WHTI01000068.1 GCA_009377815.1 Actinomycetota bacterium | reverse complement strand
GCCACGGCTTCCCTCACCCACGAGGCCGAAGGGAGTCGTCCCATCCGAGGAACCGCCGTCGTACCCCGACATCTCGAAGATCGTCGGGTACTTCTTTCCCTCGACGTAGTTGTCGGGCATACGGACGTTGATCGCGATCGAGGTGCCATCGCTGATCGTGACGTATCCGGTCGGCGCGGCCGCAGCCGGGCTCGCCGGAAGCAGCGCAACCACGAACAGAGCGACCATAACGAGCGAGATCCCAACTGCCCCGTTCTGCTTGAGCGTCCGCCTGAGCATCGATCCTCCCCGTCTTCTACCAATAGGAGCGGTTAGTCCCCGATTGACTATTCGGTGCCTCCCACCACGATTCCTCTACGCGAGAGCGCACCTATCAGGGGCCCAGACGTGGCCCCGCCGAGTTCCTACTCTCCCAAGAAGGGAAAGACTGAAGAGAACGGAGGTACTACGGAGGTGAGTCCAGTCGGTAGCCCCTCATCCCGAACCGAATCGATCCTCATAGACGAGCGGTTCCCCGGCAGCCTGAAGGCGGCCGGGGAAGCTCGCCGTCAGCTCTCCTCCCTGAGGTCCGTTCTGGAGCCACAGAGGCTTGACGAACTGCGGATCCTCGTGAACGAGCTGGTCACGAACAGCCTGCGCCATGCGGGAACCTTGAGCAGCGGATGGATCGGACTGCGGGTGGGAGCATCCCCGCACGCCATCCGTGTCGAGGTCACCGATCAGGGACCCGGATTCCTCCCCGAGTTGGTGGCGCCCGAGTTCGAGCAGACCTCCGGTCGGGGCCTGTTCTTGGTCCAGGCACTGTCTGATCGCTGGGGTGTCTCGCGCAACGACGAGACGACCGTGTGGGCGGAGATGGATCTCTAGCGACTGCTCCACGCGAGAACGTCGTCGACGTCTTTGAACACGAGGATCCGATCGGGATCGACCCCGCCGTCCAGCGCCAGCGCGAGAGATACATCCAGGAAACCAAGCTCCTCCGGATCGTGCGCGTCGCTGCCGATCGAGAACATCACGCCGGCCTCGACCGCGACGCGGATCAACTCGAGCGGTAGATCGCCGCGATGCGGATGGGAATCGATCTCGACGGCGGTTCCCGACTCGATCGCAGCCTTGAAGACGGCGGGCCAGTCGGCGTCGAGGCTCGGCCTCCGGTTGTAGCGCCGCGCGGTCGGGTGCGCGAGGACGTCCACCGAGGGATTCCTCACCGCGGCTAGATACCGCGGGGTTTGATCGTCGGTGACCCTGAGCTTGGAGTGGAACGAACCGAGGACCAGCTCGAAGCCGGTCAGGTCGTCGTGCGCCACGTCGCCTACACCTTCGGGATCGAGGTTCATCTCGATCCCCTTGACCACACGGAAGCCGTCGCCGTCCATGGCCGCATTCAACCTGTCGATCTCATTCTGCTGCCGCTTCATGGCAGGAACGTTCATCCCCGGGGGCACGGGCTGCCCTCCCGAGTGATCGGTGATCGCGATATATGAATAGCCCCGGGACGCGGCCGCGACCGTCATCTCCCCGAGGGTGTGCTTCCCGTCGCTGTAGTTGGAATGCATCTGCAGGTCACCTCGGATCTGATCCGCCCAGTCCGGGTCTTCGGCCAGCCGGGCTCGTGCCCACGCCAGGGTGACGAACCCGGCGCGCGACGGCGGCGGCTCCGGAACCTCAGGGGGGTCGTCCAACCATCCTTCGATCCGGGCGGCGAGGCGGTCGCCGATCTGAGGCAGAGACGACAGTGGCGTCCCTGCGTCCCGGAGCGAGGCAACCTCCTCGGGCCAGGTGAGGGCCGCCCCGGCAGCGCGGTGATAGGCGCGCCGCCGGTATTCGTCGGCGGAGTCTCCGGCGGCCGCAAGCAGTTCCGCGATCTCGAGATTCGTAGGCATCGACATAGATAGTCCCAGACCCCGGGTGGTTCAAGCGCCGATGGGGCGCTGGTCGGTCAGACCGGGAGGGGAGGTTCCGCGACGGACGGGTCGACCGTCAGATCGAGTACGCGGGACGCAATCTCACCCACAGGGACGGCCTCGTAGCCACGCGCCTCGAGATGATCGGTCAAGGGACGGATCATCTCGAGAGAAAGTTCGCACGCCGCGGCGGCGCGGGCTCCGTCGTCGAAACCATCGTGGGCCCTGATTATCGAGCCGGGATTCAGTTCGGTAGTGACCCGATCGATCACCCCATCGATCGAACCCGATGCATCCCCGATCGGATCGATGGTCCAGGAGACCAGTTGGAGGCCGAGTCGTCGAGCGAGGTCGCCGCTGAAGGGCGCCACCTGACCGCACGGCGGTAGCCACAAACGGACCTCGACGTTCTGCGAGGACAACACGCTGAGAGCGACCTCGGCATCTTGCCGAACGGAGGCCTCGGAAGAACTGGGGTGAACGAGGTGACGACCGCAATGCAGGCCGATCTCGTGTCCCGCGTCGGCGATCTCCTCGATGACCTCGGGCCACACAACCGCCCTTGGGCTCGCTACGAAGAAGGTCGCTCGGGTCCCCGAGGCGTCCAGGGACGCGAGGATGCGACGCGTCCAGACCGGGTCCGGACCGTCCTCGAAACTGAGCGCGACCGTGTTCGCGGCAGCGTCGTTCAACACCCCTGAGGAGCACCTCCCAAACGAGAGGCCCGTGTGGACCTCAAGGCCCAATTGAATCTCCGGGAGCCGCGGATTACTACGTGTATGAATCCACCCCAACCGGTGTACACCGGGCGGTGATGGGAGAGATTTCCAGAGTTCAGCCGGAGAGGGTCGGCCGGCAACCGGCCGGCTTCCGCACCACGACGCCCTCGTTCCACAGGACCCCGAGGTCGTACAGCCTGCGCTCCTCGGCTCGCTGGTGCTCCACGCTTCCCTTGGTGAGGTTCTCGCTCGTCGAGTTCAGGTGGGCGTCGACCGCAGCCCTCCACTGATCGCAGACGCGATCACCCTTGGTAAGGAAGGCCAGGAGGAAGACCAGGGCGACGACCACGAGGCCCACCTTGAACACGAGCTTCATGAGATCGATGTTCAGCGGGCGCGGCTCGATCGGCGCCTCGGGGTCGATGATCCGCTCGCGGTCGTTCATAAGAGGAGTATCGGTCGAAAGGCGGGGCGCGTTTAGGCCCCGCGGCGATCCCGCGGGGCCCAGTACGCGGAACCGAGGCTAGGCCTTGCCGTCGGCCTCGAATTCACTCAGGAAGCCCTCGAAGAGCCTCCGGTGGCCTTCCTCATCGCGGAGGATGGCGATGACCATGTCCTGGGTCACCCAATCGAGCCCTTCGCAGAACTCGATGATCCGGTTGTAGTGCTCGATCGCACCCTTCTCGGCCTCGATGACGCCCTTAACGACGTGGACGAGGTCGGTCTGGCGCTCGGGCGGCTGCAGCTGCTTCTGCTCGGGCGAGAAACCTATCGAACCGGGAACCACTCCATAGAGCTCCTTGATGCGAGCGCCGAACTGGCGCGCGTGGCTGAGCTCCTCGTCGATGTCCTGCTCGAGGGCTTCGACGATCTCCCGAGCCGTTACTCCGTCCGGGTTGATCGAATTCGCGATGTAGTTCATCACCGTCTCGATCTCCATCCAGTACGCGGTCTCGAGCATGCGAAGCAGCTCGTCTCGCTTCTCGGAATTCCCCGGAGAGAGGATGCCGAGCGAATCCTTCGGGGGCATGAGATTCCTCCTTTGGTCAATGGGGCGCGATCGCGCTCACAGGAATCGTCCCCACCATCTTAGTCGGCGAAACGAGTTAGTCCTCAACCCACGACTCGGTCAGGTAGAGCCAGAAGGCGAGACCGGAATAGTCGCCGTACGGTTTGAAGCGCCGCGTGATCGTGGAGTCCTTGGCTCGCTTCATCCCTGAGCGCGCGAGGAACGTCGGGCGCGTCCACGAATCGAGGATCAGCCTCGAGTACCGGCCCAGCATCATCATCATGTGTGCCGCCGCGTAGGGCCCGACCCCGGGAAGCGCCAGCAGGGTCGCCTCGAGTTCGTCGTCGGGGAGTTCATCAGGGGTCGCGCTCCCTAACGCCTCGAGATCGAGCTCACCCGTAGCTACCGAGCGCGCCAGCGCGGCTAGATAGGGACCGCGGTAGCCCGCCCTCACGACCTCCCGATAGAACGACTCGTCCGCGCCGGCCATAACCTCCGCGGAAGGGAAGGCGCGCCCCTGAGGCCCGTCGGGTGGCGCTCCCGGAGCGGGGGTCCCGAGATGCTCGACCAATGCGGTGACCATCCTGACGGTCGCGGACCAGGTACAGTTGGTCGTGCACACGGTCTTGACAAGGTCCTCGAGCACCGTCGCGCTGCGGGTCATGCGGCCGGCCCCCCGCCCGGCCCATGACAGTTCGGGATCGGCCTTGACCATCTCGTAGAACAGAGATAGGTCCTGGTCGAGACGGAGAATGTGCGCCACCGCAGTCTCCAGCGCCGCGGCATCCGTCTTGGAGGGGCGACGCCCCGCAACCGACACGCGCACCGTTCGCGCTGAACCCTGCTCGATGGTGACCGTCCGGGCGCGGCCGGGGGCCAGCTCGATCGTGGTCACGAGGGTCGGTCGATCCTCATCGATGAACGAGGGTGGGAGGTCGCCGACCCCATGCGACATCAGGGTCCGTTTGAGGTCGACCGGCTCTCTCCCACCTCCGACCAGTGGGATCTCGATGGTCAAGGTCATTCGCTCTGAGTCTGGCGCGCGCGGAAGGATCTCGCCTTGATCCGGTTCCCGCACACCTCCATCGAGCACCACCGACGAGAGTGGTTACGAGCCCGGTCGAAGAACACCCCTTGGCACTCATCGTTGGCGCACGTCTTCAATCGCTCCCAGGAACCCGACGCCATGGCCCCGGCGATCGACGCGACGATCATGCCGAGCGCACCGGCGACGCCGGTGGCATCGGGAACGAGGTTTGCCCGCTCCGTCGTGAATCGCAAGGTGAATCCTGCCGACCGGGCCGCCTCGTCTAACACCGTTCGCGACGCATCCACCTCTACCGGCTCACCGTTGTTGTGTAGGGCGAGCGCCCGGACTGCCTCCCGAAGGTCCGCGGCGCGTGCGACGTCGTCGACCGAGACATCTGTGTTCTTCGGAAGGAGCCCCCGAGCCACGAGCCAGGTCTTGAGTGCCTCGGGCGTGGCGATCTCGTCGGTGCCCGGTTCGATGTCGCGGGTGTTCACGAACTCCGCGACGACCTCGAGGCCGTCGGGCAGGCTCACGAGGCTCTTCGACGGTGGGTCTGCCTGTAACTACTCATCACACTTGACAGGTTACCACCGGGTGGAGGACCCGGGTCTGAACTCAGATCGCTTCGAAGTGCCTCGACAACTCGAGGGCACGCAAGGTGAGACCGAGATCCTCGGCCCCATCCTCGGGGAGTCCGCCGAGGAGTTCATCGAGCAACTGGTCGACCGTCGCATGCTCTGCCGGGATCCCCGCGGCGCCGAAAAAGGTCAGCGCGGTGGCTCGCTCCCACTCCCCCCACCACTCCTCGGTGTTCTCCCTGATCCACCGGAGGCCCCACTCCGCCATCTCGGTCTTGGGGCCCTCCACCATCCAGTAGAGCGACGCCGCGGCGAAGGTCGGATAGGCGCCGCCGGTGAAGCTCCCTTCGAGTTCTCCCTCACCCCGCAGCAGCCGAACCGATCGGGGGCCGGGATCGCGCCCCACGGCCATCAACCCGCAGGCCGCGGATGCCGTCGCCCATACCCGGGCAACGCCCGGATCGTCGACGAACCCTGGGACCTCGTCGGGGCGATCGAGCCACGCCTCGGCCGGGGTGCGCATCTCCATCAGCCAGTCGGCGGCGACCACCGCCGGCCCGGACGATCCGAGGCCGAGGATCTTCAGATGACACAGGGCCTCCCCCGCGCCACCCGGCGACGGTGATCCACCCGGCCCGAAGAATGCCCCGATCTCGTCCTGGTACGGGATCGGTGGCATCGGGCCGGGGTCGTCGCCGGCGAGACGAAGGGCACGCCACGATTGCCACTCGTCCCCCGCGGACATGACCGCCAGCAGCGCGCTCTCTTTCCGGATCGTCATCACACCTGCATCAGGGAACGCTCGGGAACTGGGCCGGGCGCCGCCCCTCTCCGGGAGGACCGGCGAATGCCTGCGCGATGGACATCCACTCCTCGGCGGCGGCGCCCGTGACTCGGAGGTTCGTATCCTTGATGTGGCGGCGCTGCGTGACTACGAGGCAGAATCCGAGAGCGCCCCCCTCGACGCGGGCCGCCGCTCCATCGTCCCAGGTCCACGTCTCGCCGCCGGGAGCGGTCAGCTCCACGGCCACCGGCTCGTCCGGCAACGTCTTCCCGTTGGCGCTGTAGGAGTACCCGCGCGCCCGGACCGCCAGGTGAGCGACGTGCTTCAAGCGGTCGGTAGCGGCCCGTTGCACTCCTAGCGCGTCGACGATGTCTTGCCCGTGGGCCCAGGTCTCCATCAGTCGCGCGCTGATGAATGAAGCGGGACTCATCGGCGGCCCGAACCACGGTATGCGCGCCGAGGGATCGAGGGCTCGGAAGCCATCGAGCATGCTCTCCCGTACCTCTCGCCACCACGCGAGTACTCCAGTGCTCGGCATTGCGCGACCTCGTTCCAGAGACCCGTTCATGAACGAGTCGGCATCGGTCACGACCGAAAGGGAGTTGAGGAAGACCTCTTGATCCGAGGCTGCGAGCGAAGCCTGCTCGTCGAAGAACGCAAGGTGACTGATCTGATCCCGGATCGTCCATGGGATCGCCGGCGTCGGCTCGTCCCAGCGCGCCTCCGGGAGGACGGAAACCACACGGTCGAGGTCGACGTGCTCCACACGCAGGTCTTCGATCAGTCCTGCTAGATCAACCATCCACGGATATTACGAGAGTGTCGATTAGGAGAACGCCTTCTCGAGTAGCCTCCGGTGTTCGAGTTCGTGCATCTTGGTGCTTCCCGAAGCCGGGCTGGCACTTTCGGGTCGCGCCGCGTGGATCAACCGGATGTTCTCGGGAAGAACCCGCGAAAGCAGATTGAAGATGAAGTGCCAGGCCCCCATGTTCTCCGGCTCCTCCTGGATCCACCGGACCTCTTTGAGGTTGGGGTAGCGCTCGAAGATGTCGAGCAACTGCTTATCAGGGAACGGGTAGAGCTGTTCGACCCTTACGACCGCAGCCGGACTCTTCTTCTCATCCCGCATCTCCTTCAGTGCCACGGAGACCTTCCCGGTGCACAGCAGCACCCGCTCAACCGACTCGGGATCGGCGCCCGATGCGTCGTCGATCGTCTCCTCGAAGCGTCCACTCTCGAGCTCCGAGACGGAGCTGCGCGCGGCGGGATGCCGGAGCAACGACTTCGGAGTGATGATCACCAGGGGCACTCGAACGCTGGGGTGAGCTTGTCGACGAAGGAGATGGAAGTACTGCGCCGCGGTCGTGGGCTGCGCGACCTGGATCCCGCCCTCGGCCGACAATGTGAGGAACCGCTCGAGGCGAGCGCTCGAGTGTTCGGGACCCTGGCCCTCGAATCCGTGCGGCAGGAGGAGGACGACGCTCGAATCCTGGTTCCACTTGTCCTGCCCGGCCACGACGAATTGGTCGATGATCACCTGCGCGCCGTTGACGAAGTCCCCGAACTGCGCCTCCCACTGCACCAGCGCATCTCCGTTTGCTACCGAGTACCCGTACTCGAAGCCCATCGCCGCGAACTCGCTGAGGGGTGAGTCGAATGCACGGAAGGGGGCCTGATCCTCGGAGAGATCGTTCAGCGGCGTGTACTCCTGCTCGGTGCGGTGATCGACCAGGACCGAGTGACGCTGGCTGAAGGTGCCGCGGCGGGAGTCCTGACCCGACAGGCGGACGGTCACCCCCTCGAGCAGCAGCGACCCCCACGACAAGGCCTCGGCGCCGGCCCAGTCGATGGCGCCGTCCGACAGCGCGTCGCTCCGCTTCTCGATCATCTTCTTCAGCTTCGGGTGCGGCTCGAACCCATCGGGGAACGACGTCAGCTTGTTCCAGATGATGTCCAATCGCTCGCGCGACACCCCGGTCTCGAACGGCTCCATCACCTTTCCGAGTTCCGGCTCTTTCGCTTCGAAGTCTTCCCTGGGCGCGCTCCCCTTCGTGTCGTCAAATGCGCTCTGCATGCGAGATCTGAAGTTCTCGAACGATGCTTCGGCTTCCTCGACCGTGAGTTCGCCGTGGTTCAGCAACTGCTCGGTGTAGAGCTTTCGCACGCTGCGGTGTTCCTGGATGCGGGAGTACATCAGGGGCTGGGTGAACGCAGGCTCGTCCGCCTCGTTGTGTCCGTGGCGCCGGTAGCAGACGAGATCGACGACGACATCGCTCTTGAACTCGCGGCGGTAGTCGTAGGCCAGCTTCATGACCTTGACGCACGCCTCGGGATCGTCGGCGTTCACATGGAAGATCGGACACTGGATCATCTTGGCGATGTCGGTCGCGTAGGTGCTGGAGCGTCCGGCAACCGGCGAGGTCGTGAAGCCGATGTTGTTGTTGATCACGATGTGGATCGTCCCGCCGGTGCGGTAGCCCTTCAGCTGGGACATCGAGAGGGTCTCCGCGACAACTCCCTGCCCCGCGAAGGCGGCGTCACCGTGGAGCAGGACCGGAAGGATCCTGCGATGCCCGTCCTCGAGCACGAGGTCCTGCTTGGCACGTGCCATCCCGGCGACCACCGGATCGACCGCTTCGAGATGCGACGGGTTCGACGCGAGGACGACCCCAAGCTGGCCCCCGGCGCGCGACGTGAACGCCCCGGTCATCCCGAGGTGGTACTTGACGTCCCCCGAACCCTGAACGGTCTCCGGATCGACGTAGCCGTCGAACTCACTGAAGATGTCGTTGAACGACTTCCCGACGATATTGGCGAGGACGTTCAAACGTCCGCGATGAGACATCCCCATCACGGCCTCGACCATCCCCTCGTCGGCTGCGAGCTCGAACAGGTAGTCGAGCATCGGGATGAGCGACTCGGCGCCCTCGAGCGAGAACCGCTTCTGGCCCGTGTACTTCGTCGAAAGGAACCTCTCGAACGCCTCGGCAGCGTTGAGGCGATCGAGGATGTATTTCTTGTCGTCCTTGGAGAGCTCGAGCAGGGTCCGATGTCCCTCGGCGCGCTGTTGGATCCATTCCTTCTGCAGCGGGTCCGAGATGTGCATGAACTCGTAGCCGATCTTGCGCGAGTACGAGTCGCGCAGCTTGTCGACGATCTCGCGCAGGGTTTGTTTGCGCGGTCCGGCGACCCCATAGGTCAGGAACTCGCGATCGAGGTCCCACACCGTGAGGCCGTAGTTGGCGAGGTCGAGCTCGGGATGTGACAGCACTTCCCAACCGATCGGGTTCAGCTCGGCGATGAGGTGGCCGCGAACCCGGTACATGTTGACCAGGCGGATGACCCGGGACTGCTTCTCGAGCTGTCCGTCGATGTCGTCGACCGGCGAGCGATCGACGCTCCACCGAACGGGCTCGTAGGGGATCCGGAGCGAAGCGAAGATCTCGTCGTAGAACCGGTCCTCACCGAGGAGCAGCTTGTGGACGGCTGCGAGGAACTCGCCCGACTCCGCTCCTTGGATCACCCGGTGGTCGTAGGTCGAGGTCATGGTGATGATCTTGCTGACCCCCAGGCGGGCGAGCGTGGCGGGATCCGACCCTTCGTATTCCGTGGGATAGGCCACCGCTCCAACCCCGACGATCAGTCCCTGTCCGGCCATAAGGCGCGGCACCGACATCGACGTCCCCACAGTCCCGGGGTTGGTCAGGGTCACGGTCGTGCCGGCGAAGTCATCCAGCTCGAGCTTGTTGGCCCGGACCTTGCGGATCAGATCCTCATACGCCGAGAAGAATCCGGCGAAGTCGAGCTCGTGCGCGCTCTTGATGTTGGGGACTACGAGGACGCGACCGTCTCGCCGCTCCATGTCGACCGCGAGCCCGAAGTTGACGTGCTTATGCCGGATCACGTGCGGCTTTCCGTCGACCTCGGCAAAGACGGACTTCATGCCCGAGCGTGCCTCGATGCCCTTGAGGATCGCCCACCCGATGATGTGGGTGAAGGAGACCTTGCCCCCGCGCGAGCTGGCGAGGTATCGATTGATGATCCGGCGGTTCTCCTCCAGCAACTTGGCCGGCATCCGGCGGACCGAGGTCGCGGTGGGGACCCCGAGCGAGGTCTCCATGTTCTCGGCGATCTTGGCGGCGATGCCGGTCAATGCGTCGGCGTCCTCGGGGACCTCGGCGTCGACCTTCGGCACGGGCAGGGGCTGGGCCGGCTCGGCGGCCGCCTCGGTGGCGGGCTCGGGCCGGGGGCGTTCAGGGGCGGAGGTGCGGCCGTTGGCCGCCGCCTGGGAGGGGCGGTAGTCCTCGAAGAACTCCTGCCACGACTCCCCTACCGACTTGGGATTCTCCTGGTACTGCCGGTACATCTCGTCCACGAGCCAGATGTTCGGCCCGAAGAGTTCCTGCTCGGTTTCCTTGTCCACCACGTCACGCTTTCTGGGTAATCATCCCGGCCTTCCAGGGTAACGAACCGTTTGAGGTTTGGAGACCGGATCACGGGGCATCAATCCGAGCATGTAGGGGCTGGGCCAGCCATTCCCCGTGCGAAGGACTTCCTTGGACGAGCCCTTCGGCTTCGACGGACCCTCGGACCCACGGCTGACCCCGCCCCTACTCCCCCAGGGAGACGGCGGGATGCCCGTACATCGAAAAGTGCGCCAGATAGACCTCGGGGTCGCCGTCCCACTCGAACGCCCGGATCTCCTCGGCCGTCCTGCGGCCGGTAGGCCCTCGCAGGAGCTCGAAATCCGGCGCTCTGACCGTCGCCTGCGGCTCCTCCTTGCCTGCGGGCCACTGCTCGTCGCTCGCGATCACCAGGAGCGTGGGCAATCCCTCGGTCTTGATCCGGCTGCCGAGGCGTCGCACGTAGGTGTAGGTGGCGGCGGTGACACCGCCGGAATCCCTGGCCCCCGGAGAGTCGATGGCACCGCGGAGATCGTGCTCGTGGGTCACGAGGTCACCGAGCAGCATCCCGCCGATCGCAGGATGAAGGTGCTCGATCGCTCCGGCAAGTTGGGTCGCGTGGTTCCGGAACTCTTCCAGGATCTCGTCCACCGGAGTGTTCCTCCGAGCTTCGATCTGTGCCGCGGTCCACTCTTCGGAGCCGGCCTCGGTGACGTTGCCGGTCGCGACGTCGCCGGCGACCCCGGCGAAGTGTGCGATCAGGTCCCTGACCGACCACTCCGGGCACGCCGGAACCATCGTCGTTAGCTGAT
This sequence comes from Actinomycetota bacterium, assembly GCA_009377815.1. Classification (GTDB taxonomy): domain Bacteria; phylum Actinomycetota; class CADDZG01; order CADDZG01; family WHSQ01; genus WHTI01. The sequence continues at coordinate 2,104 of WHTI01000068.1, read as the reverse complement.
CCTCGGGGAGAGACTCGATCAGCTCCGCGACTCGTTCCACAGAGGTTTGGTAGGCGGTCGTGTAATCGAGCATGGCGGGACTCTAACGGAGCGCGTAGGATTCCCGCGTGGATACCAAGGACTACTTCAAGCGCTCCGCCGCGCTGTTCGATGAACGCGTCCGCGCCATCACGGGCGACCAGTGGTCGGAGCCGACTCCTTGCGCCGAATGGAACGTTCGGGAGCTCGTCGACCACCTGACCAACGAGTGCCTCTGGGTTCCGCCGTTGATGGAGGGTCGGACGATCGCCGAGGTGGGCGATCGCTTCGACGGTGACTCCCTCGGGGACGACCCGGTCGGTTCGTGGTCGGCGGCCCGCTCCGACGCCGAGGGGGCCGTGGCGGAACCGGGTGCGCTCGATCGGACCGTTCATCTCTCCTACGCGGACGTTCCCGGCCACCACTACATCCGTCAACTGGCCAGGGATCTCCTTATCCATTCATGGGACCTCGCCCGAGGGATCGGCTACAACGAGAGGCTTCCAACCGACCTCATGGAACTCGCCTACGAGGACTCCAAGGCCGAGGAAGGGATCCTGCGCGGATCGAGTCTCTTCGGCGACGAGGTCGCGGCCGACTCGGACGCCTCGCTCCAGGAGCAACTGCTCGGGTTACTGGGCCGCAAGGCCTGACCGTAGACTCGACCAGAAGCCACCCCGGTCGAGGCCGGCGACCATCGCCGCGCTTCAGGAGGTCTGTTGTTCCTTAGAAGAAACTCGCCGTCACAGGCCCGTCCCGAAGAACGTCTGATAACGACTACCTTCATCCTCGTCACGGCCGCGACGTTCGCCTACTTCATCTCGATCGGCGCGCTCATCCCGACGATCCCACGATTCGTCGAAGGCCCACTAGCCAAGGGAGAGGCGGGCGTCGGGCTCGCGGTCGGCGCCTTCAGCGTCTCGGCCGTGCTGATCCGGCCGTTCATCGGACGATTGGGCGATACGCGGGGGCGACGGATCCTGATGATCTCCGGGTCCGCGCTCGTGGCCGCCTCGGTCCTAGGGATACTGCTGATCGATACTTTCGTCCCGCTCATCCTGCTGCGTCTGACCACGGGCGTCGGGGAGGCCGCGTTCTATGTCGGGGCGGCCAGCGCGATCAACGATCTCGCCCCGGAGGGGCGGCGGGGAGAAGCATTGAGCTTCTTCTCCCTCGCTCTCTACGGGGGCCTGGCCGTGGGACCCGTACTCGGAGAGACGGTCCTCGGAACCGGCAACTTCGAACTCGCGTTCCTCGTCGCGGCGATCGCGACCCTGACCGCCACGTTCATCGCCCTCTCGATCCCCGACACGCGTCCCGAGATCGATGACGACGAGCCGCCGGTGCGCAGAAGACTGGTGCATCCGGCCGGAGTCTTGCCGGGAACGATCCTCGCCACGAGCATCTGGGGACTCGCCGGCTTCAACACCCTGATCCCTTTGTATGCCCTGCAACTCGGGATGTCCGGCTCGAAGACGGTGTTCTTCTCGTACTCGGTGATCATCCTTCTGTTCAGATCTCTGGGCGCGCGCATCCCCGACCGCTTCGGCACGCGGCGCGTGGGCCGGACCGCGCTGACGTTCTCCGCCGCGGGCCTGGTGGTGATGGGCCTCTGGACCGAACCCGTCGGTCTCTTCGCCGGAGCGGCGATCCTCGCGATCGGTCAGGCTCTCGCCTTTCCCACCTTGATGGCCCTGGCGCTGTCGGCGGCCCCGCCCCGGGAGCGGGGAGCGGTGGTCGGAACCTTCACCGCGTTCTTCGATCTCGCGTTCGGGCTCGGAGCGCTGTCGACCGGTTGGGTGGCCGAGAACGCCGGCTACAGGGGCGCGTTCCTCATCTGCGCCGCGGTGGCCGCGATCGGACTTGGGCTGATGTTCTTCATCGCCCGCCGCGACGACCTGAAGACACGCCGTGCCCAACGGGTCGAGGAGTACCAGGAACCCTCTAGCTACTGAGAACCATCTGTAAGGACTAACTTCGCGCGCGGAAGTCCAAGAGAAAAGCCCCCTGAGCAGCGATGATGAGTTTGTCGAGAACCATCATCCGCCGACACAGGAGGCATCTCTCAGGTGAGCATAAACCGGTC